>SHYY01000069.1 GCA_009692555.1 Myxococcales bacterium | reverse complement strand
GGGCTCCGCGATGGAGTGCAAGGCGATCGTGGATGCCTTTGCGGTCCTGCAACTCGCCTTGGAAGACACTCGGCGACAGGCCATGGAGCTGCTGACCCGCATCGTGGAGATGCTCACGCGCATGTGCCGGAGAGCTGATCCCCCGCGCGCGAGTGCCCCTGAATCGACTACGACTACGACTACGACTACGACTCCGTGAGCGGAGGGACCCCCTTCTCCGTTAAGCACCCGGTTCCGTGGGGTTGGTTGCACCCACCGGTACCTGTTGATAAACATACGCCCACATGTCGACCGAGCCTGAGGTGCACAGCCCCGCGATCCCAGGGCAAAAGGAGGGTCCGCCGCGGCTGGCCTGGCACCACGCCGCTCCCGCGGAGATCGCCGACTACTGGCAGGCCGACGTCCAGCAGGGTCTCACCGAGGCCCAGGCGACCGAGCGCCTCGCCAGGGTCGGGCCGAACCGGCTCCCCGAGGCGCCCGCGCCCCCGCTGTGGAAGCGTCTGGTCAACCAGGTCGCCAACTTCACCGTCGGTGCGCTGGTCGGCGCGGCGCTGATCGCCGGCGTGATCGCGATCGTCGCGCCCGAGCCCGGGATGACCTTCTTCGAGCGCTTCGGCGACTCGCTGGCGATCCTCTCGATCGTGGTGCTGAACGCCTTCCTCGGCCTGCTCCAGGAGGCCAAGGCGGAGAAGGCGCTCGAGGCGCTGCGCGGGATGACCGCACCGACCGCGCGGGTGATGCGCGGCGGCAAGACGCTCGACGTCCCGGCGGCCGAGATCGTCCCGGGCGATCTGATCCTCTTCGAGGAGGGCGACCGCGTGGCGGCCGATGTGCGGCTGACCGTCACCCGGGATCTCGAGGTCGAGGAGGCGGCGCTCACCGGCGAGGCGCTCCCGGTGCAGAAGAACGCCGATGCGAAGCTCGAGGCCGACACGCCGCTCGCCGACCGCGAGACGATGGTCTTCATGGGGACGAAGATCGCCCGCGGGCGGGCGCGCGGTCTGGTGGCGAACACCGGCCTCCACACCGAGCTCGGAGCGATCGCCGGGATGCTGGCGCGCGTCGAGGCCCAGAAGACGCCTCTCGAGCAGGACCTCGATCGCTTCGGGCAGCGCGTGGTGATGGGCTGCATCGCCATCTCGGGGCTGGTGTTCGCCTCGGGCTACTTCCTCGGGCACCAGTCGACACGCGAGCTGTTTCTGGTCGCGGTGGCGCTCGCGGTGGCGGCGATCCCCGAGGGGCTCCCGGCGGTGACAACCATCGTCCTCGCCCTCGGTACGCAGCGGATGGCGCGGCGGAATGCGCTGGTCCGGCGGCTCCCCGCCGTCGAGACCCTCGGCTGCACGCAGGTGATCTGCACCGACAAGACCGGCACGCTCACCCAGAACGCGATGACCGTGCGCCAGGCCTACGTCAGCGGCGTACGTTACGACGTCGACGGCGAGGGGCGCTCGCCGGAGGGGAAGATCACCGAGCGCGCGGCGGGCAGCGAGGCGGTCCCCGATCTGCTTCTGGCGCTGCGCGCGGCGATCCACTCCGTCGGTGCCCGTCTCACGCTCGGCGAGGACGGGCGCCTCGAGGTGCAGGGCGACCCCACCGACGCAGCGATCCTCGTCTTCGGCTGGAAGGGCGGCCAGCGCGAGCACGCCAATATCTTGGGCGAGCAGCCCTTCACCTCCGAGCGGCGAATGGCGTCGGTGGTGGTGGAGGAGGCGAGCGGACCCCGAGCCTACGTCCGCGGCGCCCCCGAGGCGCTGATCGCGCGCTGTACGCGGCTCCGCAAGAATGGCGATGTCATCCCCCTCAGCGACGAGGAGCGCGACGCGGCGCTGGGCGAGGCAGCGAAGTGGGCGGGCCGCGCGATGCGGGTGATCGCCCTCGCCTACAAGGACGGCGCCGATGAGCCGGAGCGCGATCTGGTGTTCCTCGCGCTGGTCGGGATCGTCGACCCGCCGCGCCCCGAGGTGAAAGGAGCGATCGCCGAGGCGCGCGCCGCTGGCATCCGGACGATGATGATCACCGGCGATCACCCGGCGACGGCGCGGGCGATCTCCGAGGAGATCGGGCTGTGGGAGGAGAATGCGCTGCTGCTCACCGGCAGCGAGCTCGACCAGCTCGATCAGCAGCGCCTCGAACAGCAGATCGATCGGGTGCGAGTCGTCGCGCGCGCCACCGCGCAGAACAAGCTCCGGATCGTCGACGCGCTCAAGGCCCGCGGGTTCGTCTGCGCGATGACCGGCGACGGGGTGAACGACGCGCCGGCGGTGAAATCGGCCAGCATCGGCGTGGCGATGGGCCGCACCGGCACCGACGTCACCAAGGAGGCGGCTGACCTCGTTCTGGCCGACGACAACTACGCCACCATCCTCGCCGCGGTGGCCGAGGGGCGGTCGATCTACGCCAACATCCAGAAGTTCGTCTTCTTCCTGCTCTCGTCGAACACCGGCTGCGTGCTGGTGGTGCTGCTGGCGTCGCTGTTGGGCTGGGAGGCGCCGCTGATGCCGATCCAGATCTTGTGGATCAACCTGATCACCAACGGGCTCCCAGCGCTCGCCCTCGGCGTCGAGGCGCGCGAGCCGAACCAGATGAGCCAGCCGCCGCGCGCGCCCGGCGGGGCGATCATGAGCGGGCGCGACTACTTCGACATGCTCGCCGTCGGTGCGGTGATGGCGGCGACGGCTCTGTGGGCGTTCCACCACCAGCTCCCCGATGGACTGGCCAGCGCGCGCTCGACCTGCTTTGCGATCCTCGCGATCGGCCCGCTCTTCCACTCGTTCAACTGCCGCTCCCAGACCAGCTCGATCTTCAAGCTCGGCCTGTTCAGCAACCGCGCGCTGTGGGGAGCGATGCTGATCGGGATCGCCCTCGAGATCGCGACCATCCAGATTCCGGCGATGCACCCGATCTTCAAGACCGCCGCGCTCGATCTCGAAGCCGGGCTGATCGTGCTGGCGATGTCGATCGTGCCGCTGGTCCTCGGCGAGCTGGTCAAGCTGATCAACCCGGAGCGACGCAAGCCCGCATCGGTCCCGGCCGCGCCGGATCGAACAGGCGCGGCGCCGGGCTAGCGCTGCGGCGTCGTGCTCCTCACCGCGGCGAGCTGCGGGGCCAGATCGGCCGAGAATCGGAGGGCCGCGTCGTCGCGGAGGTGGCTGCCGTCATAGCTCGCGTAGCCGGTGCCCGGGACGGGAAGCCAGACCCCGCCCGCGCGCTCGAAGCGGGCCACGAACCGCGCCTCGTCGAAGCCCCCGTCGCCGTCCTCGAGCGCCAGCATCCCGGGTGTGGTTGGGGGGCGGAAGCCGTACACCGCGATCCCGCGGGCACGCCAGCGGACGACGGCCGCCTCCACGCGCGCCACGATCTCGTCGGAGACCGGGTTGTTCTTGAACAGGCCGCGGTAGTACTCCACCGCCTCGTCGGTCTCCGGATTCTGCCCACCGGGCGCCCAGCCGTCCTCGTGGTAGTGGTTGTGGAAGCGCTTCGTGAAGCGCGGGCCACCCAGCACCAGCGATGGCAATCCCTTCAAGCGCACCCCACCAAAGGGCTCGTCGAGCTTGCGCTCCAGCAGGGCGAGCAGACGCGGGCGCCCCTTCGTCGGACGCCGCAGGTCCTTGAAGCCATTGGTGGCGCAGGCGCGCTGGGTGAGCGCGTGCGGCGTGATCCCGAGGACGATGATCTTCTCGCCCCCATCCGCGGCGAGCACCTCCTCGATCGCCCGCAGGTACTCGGCGGTGTAGCCGTTGCCGCTGAACCCGTAGTTCAGGATCCGCCGCTCGCCGAGGAACTGCTTCATCACCGCCGGCGAGACCGCCTTGTAGACCCGCGAGTCACCGGCGATCACCGCGTCCGCACAGCCCCGCCAGGCCGTCTTCATCGCCCAGTAATCGTCCGGATCGAGGCCCGCGTTGTCGTTGATGCGCGGGCGGATCAGGCCGACGGTGACCACCAACGCCGCAGCGGTCGCCAGCGTCAGCGAAAGCCGATAGCGCGAGAGCGTCGCCCGGAAGCCTGTGGATCCCTCTTTCATGGCCCCTTCCATCAGAACTGGAAATAGATGAAGGCGCTGCCCGCGCCCCGCAGGAAGACCGCCGCCACCAGCAGGACGACCACCACCGCCGACTCGAACAGCGGCCGGCTGCCCCAGGGCGGCGTCGACTTCGAGTCGGTCCGCCACGCGACCCACCCCTGCCGGAGCGCGATCAGCCCGAGCAGCGCGAGCGCGTTCCGGTCGATCTCCGGGGCCAGCTCGAGGGTCAGGCGCGGCAGATCGAGCAGGATCCGCGTGATCGCCAGCGCCTGATCGATCGACTCGGCGCGGAAGAAGACCCACGAGAGGAGCACCAGCACGAACACGATCGCCCGGCTCACCCAGCGGCCACCGGGAACGGTCGCCAGCCGCGCCGGCCAGCGGGTCCATCGCTCGACGCTGAGGAAGAGCGCGTGCAGCGCCCCCCAGACGACGAAGGTCCACGAGGCGCCGTGCCACAGGCCGGAGACCACCATCGTGATCCACAGGTTCCGGTAGCCGATCGCGGCGCCGCGCCGAGACCCGCCGAGCGGAACGTAGACGTAATCGCGGAACCAACCCGACAGCGAGATGTGCCAGCGGGTCCAGAACTCGGCGAAGCTCGCCGCGATGTACGGGTGATCGAAATTCAGGTTGAAGTCGTACCCGAGCCACCGCGCGAGCCCGCGGGCTATATCGCTGTACCCGCTGAAGTCGCAATAAATCTGATAGGCGAACATCGCCAGGATCAACCACCAGTAGGTCGTCGATTGCGACGGATGGGCGGAGCCGAATGCCTGATTGACCACCGGCGCGAGGTTGTCGGCGATCACCACCTTCTTCACGAAACCGAACGCGATCAGGCGCGCGCCCTCCCACTTTTCATCGAGGGTGGGGCGGCGGTGCGAGGCGAGCTGGGGCAGGAGATCGGAGGCCCGCATGATCGGCCCGGCGACCAGGTGCGGGAAGAGCGAGAGGCTGGCGAAGAAGTGGAGCGGGCTGTGGGTGGCCTTGAGCTGGCCGCGATAGACCTCGATCGTGTAGCTCATCGACTGGAAGGTGTAGAAGCTGACCCCCACCGGTAGCACGATGCCGATCGGACCGATCGCCAGATCGCTGCCCAGCCGGTGCGCCAGCCAGCTGGCGTTGGCGATCCCGAAATCGAGGTACTTGAACAACATCAGCGTACCGATGTTGCTGCCGAGCGAGGCGATCAGGAGCGCCTTCCTTCGGGCCGGCCAGCGCACCATCGCCAGCGCGGCGACGAAGTCCACCAGCCCGGTACCGACGAGCAGGAAGACGTAGCGCCAGTCCCACCAGCCGTAGAAGAAGAACGAGAGCGTGGTGATGTAGAGCCAGCGCGGGTTGTCACGCGCCCGCACGAGCGGCCAGAAGGCGAAGAAACCCGCCGCGAAGAGGAGGAACTCGATCGAGTTGAAGAGCATCGGCCGGCGATCATTACTACCGCATTCGTGGACGGCCGCGGGGCCCCCGTTCACGGAAACCGCCCCGTGCTACCATCGCGCGCCATGCAGCCTCGGAGGCCCCTCTGATGCGCTCCCCGCTCGCCAGCACCCTCGCCGAGCCGCGCCTCGAACGGATGCTGTCGTTCAACAAGGAGCGCGCAGCGATCCTCGCCGACACCGTGCGTCGGGTGGTCGATCAGCGCCTCGCCGCCGCGGGCGCGCGCTCGGGGCTCGAGCTGCAGATCAACGACGTCTGCTTCCACGAGGAGCAGCGCTTCCGCGCCACGCCGCGCCTCTCCGACGAGGACAAGGCGCTCAAGGCGCGCTTCCGGCGGCTCCAGAAGGGCCTCCGCCGGATGTCGGAGAGCGAGCTCAAGCAGGCCCTCACCGACCTCGCCGGCTGGTACGCCGAGGACGTGGTCGGCAACTTCAACCCCCGCGTCTTCTCCTTCGCCACGCGCCTCCTGCCGATCGGCCTCTCGCTGCTCTTCTCGCCGGTGCGTCTCGGGCGCTCGCTCGACGATCTCTCCCAGCTGCGCGAGCGCATCCTGATCGAGGGGCAGGTGGCCGATCTGGCGCGGCTCTCGCGGCGCGCCACGCTGGTGGTCACCCCGACCCACCTCTCCAACCTCGACTCGATCGTCGTCGGGTTCGCGCTCGAGCGCGCGCAGCTTCCGCCGTGCACCTACGGCGCCGGGAAGAACCTCTTCGACAACCCGCTGCTCGCCTTCTTCATGCGCAACCTCGGCGCCTACCGCGTCGACCGCCGGATCCGCCACGACCTCTACAAGGACGTCCTCAAGACCTACTCCACGGTGCTCCTGGAGCGCGGCTATCACTCGCTGTTCTTCCCCGGCGGCACGCGCTCGCGCTCCGGGATGATCGAGTCGAAGCTCAAGCTGGGCCTCGCCGGCACCGCCCTCGAGGCGACGGTGAACCAGCTCCGGCGCGGTGGGGGGAAGCCGATCTACATCGTCCCCGCGACGCTGAACTACCAGCTGGTCCTCGAGGCAGCGACGCTGATCGAGGACTACCTGAAGGAGGCGGGCAAGAGCCGCTACATCATCGAGGACGACGAGTCGACGCGGCTGGCGCGGGTGATGCGCTACCTCTCCGACATGCTGCGCTCCGAGACCGCGATGACGATCCAGTTCTCCGAGCCGCTCGATGTCCTCGGCCACGCGGTCTCGCCCGACGGCGTCTCGCACGACGATCGCGGTCGCGCGGTCGAGCTGCGCCCCTTCCTCACCGTCGCGGGCGAGGTACGAAGCGACGCCGCGCGCGACGCCGAGTACACGCGCGAGCTCGGGGAGCGGATCGCCCAGGCGTTCCAGGCCGACACCCATGTGCTCTCGACCCACCTGGTCGCCTACGCGCTCTTCCGCTGCCTCATGAAGCAGTCCGGCAACAGCGACCTGTTTCACGTCCTGCGCGGATCGGGAGAGCAGGTGGAGCCGCTCCCGCTCGCCGACGTGCTCGCCTCGATCGACCGGATCCTGACCAGGCTGCGCGGGCTCGCCGAGCGGCGCAAGGTGCGTCTCGGCGCGCGCGTGGCCCGGGGGACACCGGAGCAGCTCCTCGACGAGGCGCTCGGCTTCTTCCGCCTCTTCCACGCTCGCCCGGCGGCGCGCCGCGACGGGACCGGCGTCACGGTCGACGACCGCGCGCTCTGCTACTACTACCACAACCGTCTCACCCGTTTCGGGCTGGAGGAGGTGGCGTGAGCGGGCCCGCGGTGACGATCCTCGGCGCCGGTCCGTTCGGCCGCGCGCTGGCCCAGGTGGCGCTCCGGCGGGGCGCGGAGGTGACGGTGTGGTCGCGGCGCGCCGACGTTCCGCTGCCGGCAGGGGCCACGCGCGCGGTGTCGCTCGCCGAGGCTGCCCGCGCTTCCCGGCTGCTCTTCTTCTGCGCCCCCGCGGCGCACGCCCGGCAGCTCCTCCGCGCCCTCGGCGACGCGGTCGACGGCGATCACCTCCTGGTCCACGCCGCGCGCGGCCTCGAGGCTCCACGGGGCACGGTCCTCTCGGAGATCGTCCGCCAGGAGACCCCCATCCGGCGCGTCGGCGTCCTCGCCGGCCCGCTCGTCCCGCGCGAGCTCGAGGCGGCGATCCCGTCGGCGATCGTGGTCGCGTCGCGCTTCCCCGAGGTCGCCGCGGCGGCCCAGGAGGCGCTGGCGCAGGACGCGCTCCGCGTCTACGGCTCGGACGATCTGGTCGGGGTCGAGCTGTCGGCGGCGCTGATGACGGTGGTGGCGCTCGCGGCGGGCCTCGCGGCGGGCTTCGGCGGCGGGGTCTCGACCCGCGCGCTGGTGGTGGCGCGCGGCCTCGCCCAGGCGGCGCGGGTGCTCGAGGCCCTCGGCGCCAAGGGGCGCACCCTCTCCGGCCTCGGCGGGGTGGGCGAGGTGTTCGTCACCGCGCAGGGCGTGGAGAGCCCCGACTACGACCTCGGCGTGGCGATCGCGAAAGGCGCGGATGCCGCCACCGCGCGCGCCACGCTCGCCCGCACCAGCGAGGGCCCGTCGGTGGCGAAGTGCGTCGCCGCGCTCGCCGCCGCGCGCGGGATCAAGGTGCCGCTGTTCAGCGCGATCGCCGAGTTCGTCGACGGCAAGCGCCCCGACCCCACCGAGCTGCGCGCGCTCCTCGGGGGCAGCGCGGCGAGCGAGATCTGACCGCGTCGACCCGGATCACCCGTCCGATCCATCGCGACGCAGCTCGATCAGGAGCACGCGCGCTCCGTCGGGGCCGCGCAGCTCGCGATGCCGCGTTTCGGGTGAAGGGGCGCCGAGCTTCTCCGCCAGCGCCGCCGCCGCGTCGGCCGCGCCCGAGGAGGCCGTCTCGCTGTTCTTGAACCAGCGCGGTTGCGACAGCCCGGCCCGCGGCAGGCTCTCCGGTGGGGGACCGTCGAAGGCGGACGCAGCGACGGCGAGCACGTAGGCGCCATCCGGCACCCGCATCCCCTCGCGGAGCACGATCACCGCGTCGGGAGGGACCTCGGGAGGCGGCGGCGCCGGGGCCGGGGCGGGCGCCTCGCCACGCGGTCGCTTTCCGAACAGACGATCGAACAGCCCCACGCCCGCGACGGTAGCACGCGGACCCCGGCGGCGGACCTTAAGGGCCCGCGAATGGACAAGTCGATCGATGATCGCGGCCGATCCATCCCGGCAGGCTTTTGGGGGCTTGCCCCCCTTCTGTAGTCTTGAGGGGAAGCTCCTCCGTCAAATACAGAGAGTATTCTCCGTCGTCGCGCCTCGCCATCCGGGCCCCTCGGCCGCGATCATCGATCGACTTGTCCATTCGCGGGCCCTAAGAGGTGTAGATCAAAGGCGGACCGAGCGCGCGTGCCGAGTCGCGAGCAGCGCAAGGCGCGAGGAGGAAGCAGGCTCTCCGCCTGTGACCGACGAGCAACGCCGCGATGCGAAGCGAATCGGCGCGCACGCGACGGGAGCCTTTGGTCTGCACCTCTTCAGTTGCGCGGCTCGCCCGCGCACGTTATGAGTCGCGGATGGTCCGCACCGGCCCCTCCCGCGCCTTCCGCACCCGCGACGCCCACCGTCGCTGGCTGACGCTCCACTTCCTCCTCTTCCTCGCCGGGATGGTCGGTGCCTTCTTCGCCAACCGCAACCTCACCCCCGACATCTTCTGGGTGCAGTGGGTAGCGCTCGCCTGGGGCCTCCTCCTCGCCGCCCACGGCGCGTGGTTCGCCCGCGACACGCTGGCGACGATGGGCGGTGGTGGGCGACGGGATTGACCGGCGTCCGGCCCGCACTGTACACCTGAGCCATGCGCCACATCCTCCTCGGTGCGCTCCTCCTGACCGCCTGCGGGGGCGCCCCCAGTCGCTTCGCGCCGCACGACCTTGGCGGAGGCGACCTCGGGGTGGCCTACGACTTCTCCCTCGTCGACGGACCGATCGCGGACGCACCCGCTGCCGATCTCGCCGCAGCGAAGGACCAGGCATCGGCCGATCTGCCATCGCCCGCCGACGCGCCGATCGCCGACGCGGCGATCGCACCCGATCTGGCCGTTCCCGTGGACGCCGCGCTCCCGGCCGATCTGATCGCGCCCGCCGACGCCGCGAGCCCGATCGATCTCCCGGGCGCCGAGGCCCTCCCCTCCGGCGATCTCGCCGCGGCGAAGGACCAGGCCGCTCCACAAGACCTCGCCCCGGCGACGGACCAGGCCGCCCCCGACCTCGCCAAGGCCACCGACCTCGCGCCACCGAAAGACCAGGCCCCGCCGCCCGACCTCGCCAAGCCCGGCGACCTTGGCTGCCCCGGCGTCTGCAACATGGCGCCGCCCGCCAACTGCGACACCAACCTGATCCGCACCTACACCAACCCCGGCGCGTGCGTCCAGGGGATGTGCGCCTACCCCTCGATGACCCAGGCCTGCACCTACGGTTGCTACCTGGCGAAGTGCAGCGCCAAGCTCTCCTACCTCGGCGGCGTGGAGGCCTACCAGAGCGGCACTGCGACGATGGTCGCGCTGAAAGGCGGCGCCGCGCCCTCCGGCAACAGCGTCACGATCATCGCCCAGACCTTCGACCGGGGCGCCGTCAAGGGGATCCACATCCTCTACTCGACCCAGCCGAACTTCGCCAACCCCGCCGACGTGACGATGATCTTCGACAAGCTCGTCAACGCGAACGAGCAGTGGTACGGCCTCATTCCGTTGCAGCCCAAGGGCACCAAGGTGGTGTGGTACGTGCGCGCCGACGGCTACGACGGGACGCAGCTCTACTTCTCCGACTTCGGCAACAACTTCGACTACATGACGTTCTAGCGCACCCGATCGCGGGTTCCCGGGGGCACTCGCGCGCGCCAACATTTGACATCTGGAAGCATACGAATCAGCATGATTCCTATGCGTACGACCCTCGATCTCCCGGACGGTCTGGTCGACGACGCGCGCCAGGCGCTGGGCTTCAAGTCGAAAACCGACACGGTGATCTTTGCGCTTCGCGAGCTGATCCGGCGGAAGCGGCTGGAGGAGCTCAAGAACCTCGCCGGCAAGATCGAGCTCACCATCGACATCCCGAAGTCGCGCCGACGGCCGGTTCGTCGCGCGCAGCGACGGGCGTGATCTTCGTCGACACGTCGGTCTGGGTCGCGTTCTTCCGGGGCCGCGAGCAGGCGGTGGTCGCGTACCTCGGCGCACTGATCGACGGGGACGAGGTCGCCCTCGCCGCGCCGGTGCGGATCGAGATCCTGTCGGGCGCTTCCCCTCGCGCCTGGGCGGCGCTTCGGGCCGCGCTGTCGGGGCCGGCTCTGTTCCACCCGTCGACCGCGACCTGGGCCCGGATCGAGACGTGGGTCGAGGAGGCGGCGAAGTCCGGAGACCGGTTCGGGGTGGCGGACCTTTTGATCGCGGCGATCGCGGCCGAGGAACGGGCACCGGTCTGGTCGCTCGACGGAGACTTCGCGCGCATGGCGCGGCGCGGCTGGATCGCCGTGCACCGCGCGCCTCGCTGACGCGTGTCTTCAGCGACCCCCCTCGGGAGTCGATCCGTTTCGTGCCCTGCCGCGTACCCTTGCCATCCACCACCTGAGGAACTCTCCGATGTCACGTCTCCGACCGCACACCGCCCTCGCCCTCTTCTCCGCGCTCGCCGCGCCGGCCGTGGCCCTCACCGGCTGCGACGGCGCCGGTCCGCCTGCCGCCGCGCTCGCCCGCGCGATCACCAGCGTCGCCACGGTCACCGTCGCGGCGGAGGGGCACCGGCCGATCGACGCGGCAGCAAGCTCCGACGGCCGCACCATCTGGTTCCTCGGCGCCGACGGCGGGGACCCCGCGCTGTTCCGCATCTCCGCCGAGGGGGGCGTCAAGACGTTGCTCACCGGCGCACCGCTGCTCGGGCCGCGCGGCCTCGCCATCTCGCACGACGGGAAACGGGTCTAGGTCGCCGATCCCCTGGCGAGCGGCCTGTTCGTCGTCGACGCGCGCAGCGGCCGGGTGGAGGGCTCGATCAACGTCGGAGGGGCACGGCCGCGCGGCCTCGACGTCCGAGGGGACGACGACGACCGCGTCTACTTCACCGGCACCACCCGTCAGGGCATCCCCGCGGTGTTCCGCTCCGTGGGCGGCGACGATGCGCGCGTCCTGTATCGCGGCGCGCCGCTGCGGGCCCCCGACGCCGTGGCGGCGGCACGGGGCGGCGACGTCTTCGTCACCGACACCCCGGACGTCCCGGGCGCCGGGCGCGTCCTGCGGATCTCGAACGGGCGCGTCCACGAACTGGCGTCGGGGCTGTGGCTCGGCTCGCCGGCCGGCGTGGCCCTCACCCTCGACGAGCGCACGCTGCTGGTCTCGGGCCTCGACGACAGCGGCCACTCGCTCGTCTATCTCATCGACCTGGCGTCGGGCGCCGTGAGCACGTTCAACGACGTCATCGGCGCCAACACCACCTCGGGCGGCCTCCACCGCGCCGCACGCGCCGACGTGTTCTCCTGGGCCGACTCAAGCTCGCCGGACCGTGGCGGCCGGGTCTATCGCATCGCCTTCTGATCGAGCAGGAGATTCAAGCCGCCGATCGGGCTTCACCCGCGACCGCGTCACCCGCGTCCGGCGATCGACGCCTGACCGCTTCGACGGCCTTCTGCTGTTACAGCATCGAGACCGGGTCGACGTCGACGGTGAGGCGCACCCCGCGGGGCACTTCGCCAGCGACCGCGGCGGCAAGGACGGTCCGCAGCGCCCGCGGCTGCTTCGCACGGAGGAGCAGGTGCCAGCGGGTGCGGCCGCGCAGCTTGCCGAGCGGGGCCTCCGACGGGCCGTTCAGCACCAGCCCCGCCTCGGACGGTGCGCGCGCGATCATCGCCCGGGCGCGCGCGGCAGCTCCCTCGGCGGCGGCCTGCACCCGGGCCGGATCCACCCCCTCCACGCGCACCGCACCGAGACGGCTGAAGGGCGGGTAGCCAAGCTCCTCGCGCTCTTTCAGCTCGTCGCGAAAGAAGCGGTGGTAGTCGTGATCGCGCGCGCAGGCGACCGCCGGGTTCGAAGGGTCGAAGGTCTGCAGGATCACCCGCCCCGGGCGCTCGCCGCGGCCCGCCCGCCCCGCCACCTGCGCCAGCAGCTGGAAGGTCCGCTCCGACGCCCGGAAGTCGGGCAGCCCCATCCCGTGATCGGCCAGCACCACGCCCACCAGCGTCACGCCCGGGAAGTCGTGCCCCTTGGTGATCATCTGCGTCCCGACCACCAGATCGATCACACCGTCGCGCAGCCCGTCGAGCACGCGGTTCAGCCCCTTTCCTGTCGCCGAGTCGCGATCGAGCCTCGCGACGCGGGCGTTCGGGAAGCGCGCCGCCACCAGGGATTCCACTTTTTCGGTCCCCATCCCGAGCCGCTCCACCGCTTTCGACTGGCACTTCGTGCAGCGCGTGGGCGCGGGTTCCAGATAGCCGCAGTAGTGGCAGGCCAGCCGGTCCGTCCGTCGGTGGTAGGTGAGCGTGACCGAGCAGTCGCGGCACGAAAAGCGGTAGCCGCACGACTTGCAGATCACGAAGGTCGAGAAGCCGCGGCGGTTGAGGAACAGGATCACCTGCTCGCGCGCGGTCAAGGTCTGCTCGATCGCGCGGGTGAGCGGCACCGAGAGCAGCCCGTCCTCACCCGGCTGGTGGCGCCGGAGATCGATCACCTCCACCGACGGCAGCGGGCGCGGCGTGGCCCGGCGCGGCAGCTCGCACAGCGCGATCCGCCCCTCCCGCGCGGCGTGGTAGGTCTCCAGCGACGGCGTGGCCGATCCCAGGATCGCCACCACCCCGGCAGCCCGCGCGCGCCGCATCGCCACGTCGCGGCCGTGGTAGCGCACGCCCTCCTCCTGCTTGAACGAGCCGTCGTGCTCCTCGTCGATCACCACCACCCCGAGATCGCGCACCGGCGCGAACACCGCCGAGCGCGCCCCGAGGGCGATCCGCACCCGACCCGTGCGCAGCCGCACCCAGGCATCGAAGCGCTCGCGCTCGCCGAGGCCCGAGTGGAGCACCGCCACCTCGTCGCCGAAGCGGGCCCGGAAGCGCGCCGCGAGCTGCGGCGTGAGCGAGATCTCCGGCACCAGCGCCAGCGCGCCCAGGCCGCGCGCGAGGCCGATCGCGATCGCGTGCAGATAGACCTCGGTCTTGCCGCTGCCGGTGATGCCGTGAAGCAGAAAAGGCGCGTAGGTGCCCGTCCCGATCGCCGGTGCGATCCGCGCCAGCGCGGCGGTCTGATCGGCGTTCAGCGACGGGGGCGGGGTGCGCGGGGCGGCGGCGATGAAGGGATCGGGAACCGGCGCCTCACGCGTGGAGCAGAGGCCCGCCGCGACCAGGGCCTTCACATGGGCCGATGCGCCGGGATCGAGCGCGCGCAGATCGGCCAGCGCAATCTCGCCGCTCGGCCCGGCTCCCGTGATCGTTTCGAGCAGCGCGCGACGGCGCGGCGAACGCGCCAGCACCGGCTCATCAGCGACGGGAGCCCGTCGAGGGGTCACGAGGATCGCCGCCCGCTCCCGCCGCGCCTCCACGAGGCTCGCCTGGTCGATCAGCTCGCGCGCGGCGAGCGCCTTCACCGCCGCCCGCGCCCCCTCCACTTCCAGCGCCGAGACCTTCGACTCGCCCCCCGCCGCGAGCAGCTTCTCCAGCACCACCCGCTCGCGCAGCCCCACCCCGTCGAGCTCCTGCGGCTCGAGCGCGCGCCCGATCCCCTCCGCCGCGCGCCGCCCGGCCACCGTCAGCGCCACCCGCGCCGCGTCGCGCGCCCGCCCGCCCGACGGCAGGAGCAACCGCAGCGCCTCACCGGGCGGCGCGAGGTAGTACTCCGCCACCCACAACCCGAGCGCGGTCAGCTCCGCATCGGGCGACGGTCCATCGACCAGGCCCGTGATCCGGTGGACCTCCCGCCCGGCCTCGCCGTCGCGCCGCGACACCACCACCCCCTCGACGCTCCGCCCGCCGAAGCGCACCCACACCCGCGCCCCCACCGCCGCCTCCACAGCGTCCGGGAGCGCGTAGGTGAAGCTGCCGGCGACTGGCGCGAAGACCGCGACCTCGACGAGGCGCAAGGCCCCTCAGGCGCTCCCTTGGCCGCGCGGATCATGCTCACGGACGAGGTCGCGCATCAGCGCCAGCAGCCCGGGTCGCAGATCGGGGCGCTTGAGCGCGTAGGCCAGGTTGGCACCGAGGTAGCCGAGGCGATCGCCCGCGTCGTGGCGCACCCCACGAAAGCGCAAGCCGAAGCAGCCGTCGCCGAGCGCGAGGGTCTTCAGCGCGTCGGTGAGCTGGATCTCGCCGCCCTTCCCCGGCGCAGTGCTCTCCAGGATCGGCCAGATCGACGGCGGCAACACGTAGCGCCCGATGATCGCCAGGCGGCTGGGCGCGGTGCCCGGCGCCGGCTTCTCCACCAGGTCGCAGAGGCGCAGCAGCCGCCCCTCGTCGGAGCCCGCCACCACCTCGCCCGCCACCACGCCGTAGAGGTGCTCCTGGCCCGGCGCCACCTCGAGCAGCGCGATCACCCCCGCCGCGCCGCCCTGCCGCTGGTACTCGTCAACCAGCTGGCCGATCCCGGTGCGCGGCAGACCATCCGTGTCGATCAGGTCGTCGCCGAGCAGCACCGCCACCGCCTCGCCGCCCGCCACCTGACGCGCCACCAGCACCGCGTGCCCGAGGCCGAGCGGCTCCTTCTGGCGCACCGAGATCAGGCGCACCCGCCGCGAGATCGCCGCCACTTGTTCGAGCAGCTCGCGCTTGCTGCGACGCAGCAATGTGTCCTCCAGCTCGTAGGCGTGATCGAAGTGGTCCTCGATCGACGCCTTGCCGCGCCCGGTCACGAGGATCACCTCCTCGATCCCGGCGTCGAGCGCCTCCTCGACCACCAGCTGGATCGTCGGCACATCGACGATCGGCAGCATCTCCTTCGGGACCGCCTTGGTCGCGGGGAGGAAGCGGGTGCCGAGGCCAGCGGCGGGGATCACAGCCTTGCGGACGCGAGGGGCGCTCACGACCCGACGGTACCGCCGCGGGCGCCGGTAGACAACCTGTCAGAAGACGAGACGCCTGTTGGCAGGCGCGCGCGAGGGCGGGGCTACTTGCCCCAGCAAACCGAGCGCGAAGGGCCGGCGGGCGAGGCGATGCTCTGGCAGGTCACCCCGGCGCGGCAGCCCGCTGCGCACTCCAGCGCGCAGACGTCGATCTTCGCGCCCGAGCCGGTGCCGTCGGGGGCGCGCACGCAGCGGGTGGTCGGGTAGCCCGCGCGGTCGGGGCAGCTCCCGGTGCAAGCACGGGTGCAGTAGCCGGAAGGGACGCCGCTCTCGGAAAGGCAGAAGGCGCCGTCGAAACCGCACTCGGAGTCGGCCTTGCACGCGTCGCCGATGAAGCCGCCCGCCTTCGGGCCACCGCGCGGAAGCTGGCCGAAGCGGAACCCCTTTGCCTTCAGGCGCGCGAGGATCGAATCGAGATGCTGGGCGGTGATCGACTGGATGTCGTGCATCAGGATCACCCCGCCGCCGCGCTTCTGGGCCTGGTAGATCACCCAGCCCTCGTAGTCGGCGCGGAAGTTCGCCGGGCCCTGGGTGCGGGTGGCAATCCCGTCGCTGCCGAAGTCCCAGTCGAGCGAGTCCATGTCCCAGCCGATGCCACCGTCGCGGTAGCCGTTCTGGCGCAGGATCGCCTCCTTCGCCCCGGTCATCGCGCCGTACGGGTAGCGGAAATAGAGCGGCATCTCGCCGACGATCTGGCGGAGCACGTCGCGCTCGCGCGGCACCCAGGTCGCGAACTGCGAGGGGCTGGCCTGGATGTGCTGCCACTGGTGATTGGCGACGATGTGCCCCTCGTCGCGCTCGCGGCGGAGGATCTTCTCGTTGCCCGCGATGTTGGTGCCGGTGACGAAGAAGGTCGCCTTGATCTGGTGTCGCGAGAGCACGTCGAGGATGCGCGGGGTGAGGGCGGGCGACGGGCCGTCGTCGAAGGTGAGGTAGATGACGCCCTGCTTGTTCAGGCCGAGGCTCCCAGGGACGCCAAAGCCATCCTCCTTGCCCTCGCCCTCTTCGCTGCCCTCCGGCGCGCCCTCGAGGGTGTCGCCGAAGTCCGGGTCATCGAGGAGGGGCTCCTCGCCGGGCTCGCCGCAGCCGGGAGCGAGGGCGGCAAGGAGGGGCAGGCACCACAGGGTTCGCATGGCGCGCAACCAGAGCAAGAGATGCGCCATGGTAACTTGAATAATTATAGTTACTTACAAGATCTAACGATGGCTCCCCGGCAAGCCACCTGGGGAGCTGGCGGGGTCAGCCGTCCCCGACCCCAGGGGACGATCCGCTCCTGCGTCGGTGCGCGGCCACGTCGGTGCGCGAGGGGTTCAGCACCACGACACCCGCCTCCGCATCGAGGAGGGCGCGGTCCCCGTCGGCGGCCCACTGGAAGAGGGCGCGAACATCGCACACCACCGGCAGGCCGAGCGCGTGCGCCACGTCGACGCCCGGCGAGGCGGCTACCGGAGCCGCCAGCGCCGCCCCCGCGCCGTGGGAGACGGCCAGCTCCACCGCCTCGAACACGGTCAGGCGTGCGGCGATCAGGATCCGTCCGGGAGCCAGCGCCGGCTCGTCCCCCGCGAGGCGAGTGTGCAGGCGCGCGCACAGGGCTTCGAGCTCGAGGGCGCGCCCGCGCAGGGTCTCCTCGGCGGCGCCGGAGAGGACGCGAGCGTACTCGCGCGCCATGCGCTCCACGGCGGAGGCGGCGGAGGCCCCCGACTCGACGTGGCGAAAGGCGCGACCGCGCAGACGAGCGTCGTCGAGGAGGAAGCGCAGCTCGCCGAGCTTCCCCGCTGCCGCGCCCGAGACCCGCTCGCAGGCCCACGCGTGGAGCTCGGCCACCTCGGTGGACGCATCGGCAAACGCCTTGCCGAGGCGCGCTCGCTCGTCGCTGACGCTGCCCGACGCCGCGGCGCGGTGATCGGCGACCCATCCCCGCCGCACGGCCACCGTCCCGAGCGCGCGCCCGGGCGATCCGGAAACGCCGCGCAACGTCACCTCCTGCGGCCGGCCCGTCGCCTGAGCGTGCTCTGTCGTCGCGATCTGCGCGCGGCGCCGCGCCCTGGCGCGATCGATCGCCAGCAACACCGGCGGCGCGGTGGCGGCCACGAGGACCACCTCCCGCGGCCCGAACGCGCGCGGCTGCCGGCGCTGCACCACCAGCGCACCCACCGCCCGTCCCCCGTCGACCAGCGGCAGCGCGCACAGCGCCGGAAAGCGCTCCTCGCCGAGCGCATCGAAGCTCTTGTTGCGGGCATCGGAGGTGACCATCGCCACCGACACCGGGCGCAGGCATTCGACGGCGAAGCCGGTCAGCCCCTCGCCCACCCGCATCCGCACCGTCCCCACCGCCTCTTGCGGAAAACCGTACGTGGCGCGGAGCACCAGCTCCCCGCTGCGGCGATCGCCCGCCTCCGTCTCGCCGGGCCCTGCAAGCAGATAGATCGAGCAGACCTCGACGCCGAGCAGGGAGGCGATGCGAGCACACAGCTCGCCGAGGATCTCCTCTTGTGGCGCCTCGCGGGAGGCGATCTCGGTGAGCGCCAGCATCCCGTCGAGGGAGGCGCGCCCACGGGCGTGCACGGTGGTGACGAAGCCCGGCTGGGTCCGCCTGGGCGCTCGTCGCGCCTTCGAGCTGTCACGCGCCATGGGTCCTCATTTTCTCTTCCTACGATACCTGCGCGTACGTTTCGGGCGAGTTTCGCGCCCACGACATGAGTGTAACAGCGCGACCGAACGTTCATTCCTTTCTCCTTGAAGCAGGCTGGCCCGTCAACGACAGTAGCGTCCGATGATCACGGTGATCTTCGCCTGCGTGCACAACGCCGGGCGCTCGCAGATGGCCGCAGCGTTCTTCAACATGATCGCCCTGCCGAAGGTGGCGCGCGCTCTCTCGGCGGGGACGCGGCCGGCAGCGCAGGTGCACTCCGAGGTGGTGGAGGTGATGCGCGAGGAGGGGGTCGACCTGTCGCGCGTACACCCGCAGCTGCTCACTCCGGAGCTCCTCGTCGGCGTGGAGATGCTGATCACCATGGGCTGCGGGGAGGAGTGTCCTCACATGCCCGGGCTGGCCGTCGAAGACTGGCCGCTGCCCGACCCGCGGGGCCAGCCGATCGAGCGGGTGCGCGAGATCCGCGATCGCATCCGGCGGCGGGTCTACGCGCTCGCGTCACGCTTCAGCTGACCGACGGTCGAAAGAGGAGAGAGCGATGTCGAGCTACTACGTCCCCGAGGATCTGGCGCGCTTCGGCGAGATGGCCAAGACCAACCCGAAGCTGTTCGACCTGTTCATGAAGTGGTACGGCGCGACGATGGAGCCCGGCGCGCTCGACGTGAAGACGAAGAAGCTGATCGCGCTCGCGGTGGCCTTCGCGATCCAGGAGCCCTACTGCATCGACTCCTACGCCTCGTCCTGCACCGACGCGGGGGTGAGCCCGGAGGAGATGGCGGAGGCGGTCAACGTGGCGGCGGCGATCCGCGGCGGCGGCACGATCGCGCACTGGGTGCAGGCCTGCAACACGATGGAACGAAAGGGGTAGCCGCGATGGCGCGGCGGCTGATCGTCGTCGGTGCGGGACCGATCGGGCTCTTTGCGGCGCTGGCGGCGGCGGAGCGCGGCTTCGCGGTGACGGTGCTCGAGCGCGGGCAGGTGGGCGCCGCGCTGCGACGGTGGGGTGAGGCGCGCCTCTTCAGCCCGCTCGCGATGAACCTGCCGCCCGGAGCGCGCGCGCTGCTCGGCGACCTGCCGCCGGACGACGCGCTCTTGACCGGACCGGAGATGGCGGCGCGGGTGCTCGAGCCGCTGGCGAGAACGCCCCTCCTCGTCGGGCGGGTGCTCACCGCGCACACCGTGGTGGCGATCGGTCGCGCGCGGATGAACCGCACCGACTACGCCGATCATCCGCTGCGTGCCGAGCGACCCTTCCGGCTGCTGGTCGATACGCCGGAGGGCGAGCGGACCTTCGAGGCGGAGGCGGTTCTCGATGCGTCGGGGGTCTACGGTCAGCCACTCGCCCTCAGCGCGGGCGGGCTGCCGGCGCGCGGCGAGCGAGCGGTGGGGGATCGCCTGATCCGCGACCTCGGCGGGCTGCACCAGCGACGGGCGGATTTGCGCGGGAAGCGCGTGCTCCTCGTGGGCCATGGGCACTCCGCGGCGCACGCGGTGGCGCTCCTTGACTGTCTCGCGCGCGAGGCGCCGGGGACGCACGCGGTGTGGGCGACGCGCTCGCTCGCGCGGCGACCGTGCGTCGAGGTGGCGGACGATCCGCTGCCCGAGCGACAGCGCGTGGCGGCCGCGGCGAACGCCCTGGCGGCCGATCCACCGGGCCACCTCACCGTCGAGAGAAGGGCGACCGTGGCGGCGATCGCACGAGAGGGCGCGGCGCTCCGCGTGACGCTTTCGGGCGAGCGCGCGGTGACCGTCGACGCGATCGTCGCGCTGACCGGTTACCGCCCCGACCTGTCGTTCCTCTCCGAGCTGGCGATCGAGATCGCACCGTCGACCGAGGGCGCCGCACGGCTCACGCGCGCCATCTCAAGCATCACCGACTGCCTCGCGGTGCCGAAGGTGGTCGCGCGCGATCTCGCATCAGGCGAGCCCGGCTTTCACCTCGTCGGCGCCAAGAGCTACGGCCGCTCGCGCACGTTCTTGATCAAGACCGGACTGGCGCAACTCGAGACGATCCTCGATGCGCTGGGATCGGCGGCGTAGACAGCACTGCGCTCGGTTGCCGTTGCCGTTTCCGTTTCCGTTCCCGTTCCCGCAGTCCGCGATCCGTGGAGGCGCGTGAGAGCAGCCAACAAGTCCGCCTCGGTGAACGCGAAGGCGCGCAGCGACGCTGCACCGCGACGGGGATCACCTCGACCCGTCGGACCGTCTGGAGGATCGTGGCGCCCCGACAGAGAACGGTGTTGAACTCACGCTCGACGACGATCACGCAGCCGAGGCGCAGGAGCGCGCCGATTAACTCGCCGAACGGAAGCTCCCTCACGCGGCGTGATGAAGGTCGATCACGACGTGGTCGTCCGGTCCGGTGAACCGTACGGCGAGGGCGAACTCGGTCGCGTCGATCGGTAGGCCGATCTTCGTCGCCTCGCGCGCGAACAGGCCGGTCTTGCGCGCGGCGAGGAAGTAGCCCTGGAGCATGTCGGCGACAGCGGCGCGCAACTCCTCGACGGTTGCGGCATGGGTGGAGATTCCCAGTTCCACGCAATCGCCGATGAACACACCATCCTCTCTCGTGATCTGGATCGTGACGGTCGCCTGCGTGCCCAAGCACGAAATCCTACCCCCTCGATCGGCAGGGGTCCAGAAGGGCGGCCTGACCTTGATCCGCGCTACCTCGCCAGCATTCCCTACCCGCGCGCCTTGCGCTCCGCCGCCTCGAGCCGCCGCTGCGCCTCCACGCTGCCCGGCTGGCCCTCGAGGATCGCGCGGTACTCGCGCGCCGCCTCGCTGTAGCGGAGGAGCTTGAAGTAGGCGTCGCCGAGGATCAGGTGCGCTGCCGGACCGCCGCCCTGCTGCACCGCGCGCTCCCCGAGGCGCACCGCATCGACGTAGTGGCCGCGCTCGTAGGCGGCGCGGGCGAGGCCGCTCTGCGCGCTGGCCGCGCCATCGCTTGCCGGAACCGGCACCGTGGAAGGGGCCACTCCGCGCCGATCGCGCCGTGCGCGGTCCAAGGGCGAGCTAGGCGGCGGGTCGGCCTTCCCCGTCGGTGAGTCGGATTTCGGGGTGCTCTCCGGAGCGGCGCTCGCCCGGTAGATCGCCAGCGCGCTCGCCGCCGCGACCAGGGCCACCGCCACCGGCAAGGCGATCCGGATCATCCGCCGCCGCGTGCGACGGCGCAGTGAGCCGGCCGACTCCTCGCCCACCACGGGAGCCAGCGGCGACGGTGCGGACTCCGCGGACTCCGCGGAGCGTGGCGGCGACGCCACCGGCGGCACGACCACCACCGGTGCGGCGCGGCTCGCTCGCCGATCCGGCCGGCACTGCTCGAGCGCGCGCGCCAGCTCCTCCATCGTCTGCGGCCGCGCCTCGGGCTCCTTGGCCAGCGCCGCCATCACCAGCTTAGCCAGGGCACGGCTCACCTCGGGGCGACGGTTCTCGATCGGATCGGGCACCTGGCTCGCCTTCTTCGAGAGCACCTCCATGTAGTTCGCGCCGGTGTGCGGCGGATCACCGGAGAGCATCTCGTAGAGGATCGCCCCGGCCGCGTACACGTCGCTGCGCGCATCGGCGGGCTGCCCCGCGGCCTGCTCCGGTGCCATGTACTCCGGCGTGCCCATCGTCATCCCGGGATTGGTCAGCCGGCGCTGCTTCTTGCCATCGTGCTCGACGTTCCGCGCCACCCCGAAGTCGAGCACCTTCACCACGTCGCGCTCGCCCGCCCGCTCGACGAGAAAGATGTTCTCCGGCTTGAGATCGCGATGGACGATCCCCGCGGCGTGCGCGGCGTGGAGGGCGCGCGCGATCTGCACCCCGAGGTGGATCGCCCGCTCGATCGGCTGCCGTCCCTCTTTCCCGATCAGATCCGCCAGATCGCCGCCTTCGAGGTACTCCATCACGAAGTAGACCGCACCGTCGGGGGTGGTGCCAGAGTCGGTGACATCGACGATGTTCGGGTGGCCGAGGCTGGCGGCGGCGCGCGCCTCGCGACGGAAGCGCTGCACCGCATCGGCGCTGCGGGTGTAGCTCGGGTGGAGCACTTTCATCGCCACCCGCTTGCCGATCTGGACGTGCTCGGCCTCGTAGACGCGCCCCATCCCGCCCTCGCCGATCAGGCGGCTGACCTGGTAGCGGCCCTCGACGAGCGTGCCGAGGATCCCGGCCGACGAGTGGAGGTCGATATCGTCGCCCGCCTCCTGCTCGCTCATCGCCTGAGCCTCGGGGATCGCGCCGCGACGGGTGCCCGCCACCAGCCGGTCGCGCCGCGTCCGATCGGCCTCGATCTCCTCGTCGAACAGCTCGCGAAGGAAGGCCGCCACGCGCGCCGCGTCCGTCGCCGGCGCCTCGCGCGCGAGGTGCTCCGCCAGCGCCGCGCGGAAGGTCTCGCAGTCGGCGAAGCGATCGTCGCGATCGGGCGCCAGCGCGCGCATCACGATCGTGTCCAGTGCACGGCCCACCCGCGACGCGCGCGACGAGGGTGGCGCGACGCGTGGATTGCGCGCCCGCTCCAGCGCATCGCCATCGCCGCTCGGCACCAGCTGTCGCCCGGTGAGCAGCTCCCAGAGGATCACACCCGCGGCGTACTGATCGGTCCGCCCGTCGAGCGGCTCGCCGCGCGCATGCTCCGGCGACATGTAGGACACCTTGCCGTAGATCACCCCGGGCGCCGTCCGCTCGAGCTTGAGCGTCGACGAGGCGAGCCCGAAGTCGGTCAGCTTCACCTCGCCCGAGAAGGCCAGGAGCACGTTGGGCGGCGAGACGTCGCGGTGGACCAGCTCGAGGTCGCGGCAGGTGTGGGCGTGCTGCAGGCCGCGCAGGAGCTCCTTCACCAGGTGGCACGCCACGTCGACGGGAAAGGCGATCTGCTTCTTGGCGCAGCGGTTCCAGACCGCGCGGAGATCCTTGCCGTCGATGTGCTCCATCGCGATGTACAGCTCGCCCGCGACGTTGCCCGCATCGAACACCGGCACCAGGTTGCCGTGCGCCAGCCGCACCACCACCTTCGCCTCGTCACGAAAGCGCTGGAGGTACTCCTTGTCGGCCAGCTCGCGCAGCACCGTCTTCACCACGCACAGCTTCTCCATCCCCGCCTCGCCCCGGCAGGCGAGGTAGAGCGATCCCATCCCGCCCTTGGCGAGCGGCTCCAGGAGCGTGTAGTGACCGAACGTTTTGGGGTATCGATCCGACATGGCGACCGTTGCCCGGATGCTAACCCCGGGTTTTTGGCGACGCCAATTTCTTGCCCATTCGCCCCGCCAATCGCTCCTATTTGGTGGGACGCCCTTGCCGCGCGCGTCGGCGATGCGCTACCTTCCGTCGACAATGGCCGGCGAGCAGGTACTCGTCATCGACGACAGCCCCACCATCCTCAAGGTGGTGCAGATGGTGCTGGCCAAGGCGGGCTACGCGGTGCGCGTGGCCGGAGGCGGTGAGGAGGGTGTGCGGGCGGCCCGCGAGGAGCGGCCGGATCTGATCCTGCTCGACTTCGTGATGCCGAAGATGAACGGCTACCAGGTGTGCCGCGCGCTCGCCGAGGAGGAGCGGCTGCGCGACATCCCGGTGGTGCTGATGAGCGCCAAGGGCGATCAGGTGGGCGAGCGCTTCGTCAAGGTGATGGGGATCGTCGACTACATCACCAAACCCTTCTCGCCCGACGCGATCACCGCGGTCGTCGACCACATCGTCGCGAAGTACATCCGCCAGGGCGGCGAAGGCGGGCCACGGGAGCTGGTGGGACTGCGCGCTCCGACGGAGAGCGAGGCCGAGGCGCTCGATGTGCCCGAGCCGCCACCCGGCTTCGAGCGCGACAACACCGCGCCGCGCGTCTCCGAGGCGGAGCGGCAGAGGCGCGAGGTGTTCGACGCGCTGCGGGAGGCGGTCGCCGTCGCCATGTCCGGCGATCTGGTCGCCGACGATGTGGCCGATCAGATCCGCGCGCGGCTCCCCGACGAGGTGATCGAGCTGGCCCTCCGCGAGCTCGGCCCGAGGAGCGATCCGACGGTGGTGCTGGAGGGGGATCTCGGGGCGGTGCCGATCGCCCACGTACTCGGCCTGCTCCAGGAGCAGCGCCAGACCGGCATCCTGTCGATCCGCCATGAGCAAGGCCGCGTCGAGGTGCACTTCCGCAACGGCAAGGTCGACTTCGCCGGTGCGGTGGGCCTCGGGGAGGAGTTCATCCTCGGGCGCTACCTCACGTCGCTGGAGTCGATCTCGCGCCAGGACCTCGACCTGTTCCTGAGCTCGCGCGCCCAGACCGCGCGCCTGATCGGCGACCAGCTGGTCAAGCTGAGCTACATCACCGAGGCCGACCTGCGCGCGGCGCTGGCACGCCAGACGGTGGAGCGGATCTACGAGGTGCTGCGCTGGGCGGGCGGGCGTTTCACCTTCCGCTCCACCCTCGACCTCGGACCGCTCGCCGAGGGCGCTTCGCTCGGCCTCTCGATCGACGGGATCCTGATGGAGGGGCTGCGCCGCGTCGACGAGTGGCACCTGATCGAGCGCGAGGTCGACGACTACGAGACGGTCTACCTGCGCAACGAGGAGGCGGTGAAGGAGGTCGGGCGCGGGCAGCTCACCCGCGAGGAGCTGGCGGTGCTCGAGCTGGTGACCGGCAAGGCGACAGTGAAGGACATCGTCCGGCAGAGCCGGATGAGCACGTTCGACGTCACCAAGATGCTGTTCCGCCTCAAGTCCACAAGGCTCATCCGGCGCCGGGTCGCGCCGGTGGCGGTCTAGCGGACGCTTGCGCGGACCGATCGGGTTGCTGCTGGCGCTCGCCGTCGCTGCCGCGGCGGAGGCGCGCCCCCCGAAGCCGCCCCGGCCCGCCCCCGAGAAGCCGGCGACCCGGATCGACGTCCGGATCATCGAGAACGGCGAGGTCTCCGAGATCCACCTCGACGGCGCGCGGCTGAAGGGGCTCGCGAGCGCGGGTGCGGTGCGCTGGGAGAGCGTCCTCACCGACGGGGAGCGGGCTCGCCTGTCGATCGCGGCGCGGGCTGCGCTGCGCTCGGAGTGGAGCCGCGCCGGCTGCTCCATCCACGAGGTGATCGTCACGGTGACCATCGACGGAGCGTCGCTGTGGACGGCGCTGTGCGATACCAATCGTCCGGAAAACGTCGCCGCCTGGCGGAGCCTCGTGGAGGTCACGCGCGCGGTCGCCGCGCCGCCCGCGAAGGGCTCCGTCACCGATGGTGGCGCCTGAGGGCCCGCGAACGGACAACTCGATCGCCCTCGCGGCCGATGCATCCCGGCTGGCTTCGTTGCTCGTCGGTCGAGTACAGAGAGTATTCTCCCTCCTCGCGCCTCGCCATCCGGGCGCCTCGGACCGCGATCATCGATCGACTTGCCCATTCGCGGGCCCTACGTCCCAGCGAGACGTACCGGAGCGCTTGCTTTCATCTACTATCGCCCGGTGGATGTGTGGATCGTAGATCTCGACGGGGAGCGGCGCGCGCTGCCGGCCGGGGCGCCGTGCGAGCTGCTCCACCTCGACTACCTGACCCCCGTTCCCACCGCGCCGCCGGTGGTCCGCGGGGTGATCCAGGTGCGCGGACAGGTGGTCCCGGTGGTCGATCTCCGCGCGCCGCCCGAGCGCGCGCTGCACCCGGGTACGCCCCTGGTGCTGATCGAGGTGCGCGAGGGGCTGCGCGTGGCGCTGGTGGTCGATCGGGTTCACGAGCGGGCCGAGGAGTCGACGGCGGACGCGCGCCCGCTGGACCTCGCGGCGGCCCTCGCGACGCTGCGGCCCCCGGGCGGGAGATGAGATGGCGATCGACCTCACGCCGGAGGAGCTGCACCGTCTGCGCTCGTTCTTCGTCGAGGAGGCGGAGGAGCACCTCGAAGCGATCGAGCGCGCGCTGGCGGCGCTCGAGGCGATGCCCTCCGACGGCGCGGCCGTCTCGGCTCTGCTCCGCAAGCTGCACACGCTGAAGGGCTCGGCAGGGACGGTGGGGCTCGACGAGCTCTCGCGCTCCGCTCACCTCGCCGAGGATCGCGTGGCGGCCTTCCGCGACGGTGTCCGGCCGCCGCTGCAGGGGGAGATGCAGGCGCTGATCGCCGCCATCGAGCAGATCCGCCGCCTGGTGGGAGGAGCCGCGCGGCTGGTCCATGGACCGCCGCCGATGCGCACGCCGCCGCCGCCCGCCGGAGCCAGCCCGCCCGAGGAGTGGCGGGGGAGCGAGCGGCGCGCCGTCGAGAGCGGCCAGATCCGCGTCGAGGTGGAGCAGGTGGACGAGATGATGGAGGCGGCGGGCGAGCTGGTGATCGATCGCGCGCGCATCGCGCGGCGGCTGATCGATCTCGACGGCTGCGTGCGCGATCTGGCGCGCGCGCGGGCGGCCCTCCGCTCGTCGGTGATGGAGCTCGGACCGGACGCCGGGGGCCTGGGCGAGGTGGAGCTCGAGCTGAGCGATGCGCTGGCCCACCTGGAGCGCGCCACCACCGGGATGGGCGACGACTCGGAGCACCTCGCACGCACCGCACAGGTGCTCGAGGAGGGGCTGCAGCGGGTGCGAATGATGGAGGTCGGGCGGCTGTTCGAGCGGCTGGCAGGCGCGGTGAAGGAGATCGCGCGGCGCACGGGCAAGGAGGTCGCGCTGGCGACCTGGGGCGAGCAGACCGCGATCGACAAGGCGATCGGCGAGCGGGTGATCGATCCCCTGCTCCACCTGCTCCGAAACGCCGTCGCCCACGGGATCGAACCACCCGCCGCGCGCGTCGCCGCCGGTAAGCCGGGGGTCGGCCGCGTCGATCTCTCCGCCCGATGGCGCGGCTCGGAGATCATCATCGAGGTCGGCGACGACGGCGCCGGCGTGGATCTCGACCGGATGCGCGCCGCGCTGGTACGCGCTCATCACCAGACCGCCGCCGAGGCTGCGGCGCTCCCCGACGCGGTGGTGGTGGCGGCGATCTTCGAGCACGGCCTCTCCACCCGCGACTCGGCGGACGATCTCGCCGGACGGGGCGTAGGGCTCGACGCGGTGAAGGAGACCATCGAGCGCCTCGGCGGCGCGATCACCTGCGCCTCGACGCCCGGGCAGGGGACCCGCTTCACGGTGCGGCTTCCGCTCACCACCGCGATCATCGGCGGACTCCTCTTCAAGGTGGGCGGGCACGTCTACGCCGTGCCGGCGTCCAGCGTGGTCGACACCGCCCCGATCGCGGCCGCCGATTTCCAGTCCACACCGACGGGGGAGCGGCTCCTCCTCCGCGGCCGCGCGCTGCCGCTGGTGCGCCTCGGCGCGCTGCTCGGCGAGCCGTCGCCGCCCGGATCCGCGATGCGCCGCGCGGCGGTGGTGCTCGATCACGAAGGCCTGATCTTCGGGCTCACCTGCGACAAGCTGATCGGCCCGAGGCAGATCGTGGTGAAGGGGCTCGGGCCGCTGCTCTCGTCGCTGCCGCTCTACGCCGGGGCGACCATCTCGGGAGCGGGCAAGGTGCAGCTGATCCTCGACGTGGCGACGCTGGCGGATCACGCCCGGCGCGGCGTCACCCTCGGTGCGCGCCCGACCGGATCGGTGGGCGGCCCGCGCGTGCTCCTCGCCGACGACTCGCGGAGCGTGCGCGAGACCGCGGCGCTGATCCTCCTCCAGGCCGGCTACCGGGTGGAGACCGTCCCCGACGGATGGGAGGCCTGGGAACTGCTCCAGGACCGCCGCTTCGATCTGGTGCTCACCGACGGTGAGATGCCGCGCCTCGACGGCTACGACCTGACCGGACACATCCGTCGCCATCCCGATCTTCGCGACCTGCCCGTGGTGGTGATGACCTCCCGCACCGTCGAGACCGGGCGCACCCGAGCGCTCTCGTGCGGCGCCGACGCCTTCCTCGCCAAACCGCTCCGGAGGCAGGCGATCCTCGACGCGGTGGCGGCAGCGCTGGCGGCGGGGCGACGTAGCTCCGGGTAAACTGGTCGACGCTCCAGACCCACCGGATCGGCAGTACGGGGTACAATCGCGCCCCATGAAGCGACGACGCATCGGGCGCGAACTTGCGGGGGCGGTGGTCTCCACGTGACGCACGAGAGGGTGATCCCCGCCGCCGCGGCGCCGGCGCGGGATGGGCTCGAGCTCTCGGTCACGCGGCTCGACGGACCGGTCGCGGACCGCCTCTTGCTGGGTGCCGGCGCCGGCGCGGTGATCCTCGCGCTCGGCCCGGAAGTGGGCAAGTTCATCTTCATCCACGGCAAGCTGGCCATCGAATCGGCGGGCGGCGCCGACGGGCGCGCCTTCGTCGACGAGGTCGCGCGGTGGCTCGACCTGGAGCTCGCGCCGGCATCGGAGGGGGACGCGGCGGAGAGCGGCGCGGCCAGCGCGGCCAGCACCACCTGGGTTCGCCTCGGCCAGGGGGAGGATCCCTTCGGCGTCTCGTGGGACTCCTTCAAGCTCTTCTTCAGCCTCGGCGGGCGCTACGCCGAGGTCTTTCTGCGCCTCTCGGGGGATGGCAAGCGCGCCCAGCTGATCGAGAAGTGGTCGGACTATCGAGAGACGCTGGTGGAGATCCTGGAGCGGCTGCTGGCGCCCGCGCCGCCGCGCAAGGTCCAGAAGCGCCGGGAGGCGGTGCAGGGGCCCGGCGGGGAGATGCTGTTCGGGGTGCAGGGAGTCTTCGAGCTGGCGATCCCCGGCGGCTGGCTCCTCACCGAGCAGCAGGGCCACTGGCGCCTCGCGGACCCCGCAGACGAGAGGATGATCGAGTTCTCGTGCATTCGCCTGCCGCCGCTGCCGCCAGATGCTCCCGACGTCGCGGCGCGGCTCCGGAGCGTGATCGCCGACAGCGAATACGCGGCCAGCGCGTCTCCGATCGCCACCTTCGAGCGCGGCGGGGCGGCCTTCGCGTGGAGCGAGCACTGGTTCCTATCCGATGACACCAATCATCCGGAGCGGGCTCGCCGCCCTGCGCGCGGGCGCTGGCTGCTCGCCTCGAACGCGTGGGTGCAGGTGCTCGTCACATCCTGCTTCTGGGAAGAGGATTTCGGGGTCGCGACCGCCGGCTGGGACAGCGTAGTCGCCTCGCTACGGCTGCGCGGACGCGCCGAGACGCCGCTCACGCCGGACCAGCAAGCGTAAGGGCCCGCGAATGAGCAAGTCGATCGATGATCGCGGTCGAGGCGCCCGGATGGCGAGGCGACGGCGAGGACCGGAGGGGAGCCTCCCCCCAAATCGATCCTGGGGGCAAGCCCCCACTCGACGGATGTGACCCGAGGACCGGAGTCGG
>SHYY01000277.1 GCA_009692555.1 Myxococcales bacterium | reverse complement strand
TGTAGCGGCCCGATGGATCTCATCGCCGCCATCGAGGACGCCGACGTGGCGAGGAGGATCTTGACCCACCTGGGCCTCCCAGCCCGCGCCCCGCCGCGCGGCCACCCCTGGCGCCGGCAGCTGCGGCTCGGTCAACCACGCACATGCGTGGACGACGCCGCCGACCCCCCGTCCCAGTTCGAGTAGCCGCACCCCGCCGCCCCCCCGCGCACCCTCGACGCCGCGTTAACGCTGGCGAAGGCGGTCGTTTGCGCGCAGCAGCGACGGTGGTGAGGTAGCTCACCGACGGGGAAGCGAGAGTTGACTTCAGGATGGCGGCGGGCGCACGATCGACGGCGTGCAGCTACTCGCCGACGGTGGCCATCATGCAGTTCATCTGCCCTACACGTCGTGCCGAAGAGGATCCGATCCCACTTGCGGTTGAGCGTCTTGCTCTCGAAGTCCTTCATCTCGGACACGCCGGCCAGCTCGACGGTGGCGCCCACCGGCGTATCGGTCTTCGGGACGGCCGCCCACACCTCGCCCGTCGTGGTCTGGAGGCGCAGGTAGGTGTAGGAGCCTGCGTCGATACGCTCGAGCACCTTGCCGCCGCTGCCGCCGCCCGCGGGCGCCACGGCCCGCTGCGCCGCGGGGAGGGGAGGCATCCCGCTCGGCACCTCCGCCCGCGCCGGGTTGCTCGATCCCTCCTTGCTGCACCCGCCCACCGCCAGAATCAGGAAGAGTACCGCCATGACTCGCATGGGAGCCTCCTTTGGACGGCGAAGGCGTAGCAAAGGCGCGGCCGCGCGGCGAGAGGGAGTCGCCCGGTGAAAGCGGCGCGATGATCAGCGACGGCGGCGGAGCGCGAGCGCGGCGAGGGCGAGGACCAGCAGGGCAAAGGCGGGGCCCACAGCCGCGCGGCGAGCGCCGATCGTGCAGGAGCAGCCTGCCTTCGCGGGAGCAGCGCACGCACCGACGGGGCAGGGATCGCATGCGTCGCCGATCCCGTCGCCGTCCGAGTCCTCCTGTGTCGGGTTCGCGGCGGTCGCGCAGCTGTCGCATGCGTCGCCGATCCCGTCCCCGTCGGAGTCGGTCTGCGGCGCGTCCGCGACGCTCGGGCAGCGATCGCACGCATCGCCGCGGCCGTCCCCGTCGCTGTCCCACTGCTCTGCGTCTCCGACCATCGGGCAGTCGTCGCACGCGTCGCCGACGCCGTCGCGATCGCCGTCGGCCTGATCCCCGTTCTTGATCAGCCGGCAGTCGTCGCACGCGTCGCCCACGCCGTCCTGATCGGCGTCCTTCTGATCGGCGTTCTTGATCTTCCGGCAGTCGTCGCAGGCGTCGCCCACCCCGTCCTGATCGCCGTCCGCCTGATCGGCGTTCTTGACCATCCGGCAGTCGTCGCAGGCGTCGCCCACCCCGTCGTGGTCGACGTCCGCCTGGTCGGCGTTCTTGATCTTCCGGCAGTCGTCGCAGGGGTCGCCCACGCCGTCCCGGTCGCCGTCCGCCTGATCCACGTTCTTGACCATCCGGCAATCGTCGCAGGCGTCGCCCACTCCGTCGCCGTCGCCGTCGGACTGATCGGGATTGGCCACCTGGATGCAGCTGTCGCACGCGTCGCCGATCCCGTCCTTGTCGCCGTCGGCCTGCTTCGGGTTCGGCTGCTTCGGGCAGTCGTCCTCCTCGTCGACCACGCCGTCGCCGTCGCGGTCGGGGCGAAAGGTCGCGACGAGGGTCTGCGCCATCGCGGGGGCGATCACGTCGTGATTCCGCGCGAGGCCGTCGGACCACTTCTGGAAGAGGTAGGCCACGCCGCCTACCAGCTGCGGCGACGGAGCGCCGAGCGAGATCCGCGAGCCGATGATCACCTTCTGCCCCCACGGCGCGACCCGGCTGTCCGCACCGACGGTGACGCCGAGCCCGGCCGGCGCCGTCTGCACGGTGAGGCCCACGGTCTCTGGCAAGAGGTTGATGCTCGCCCCGTCGGTGAGGCCGCCCGAGTCGGTCACGATGAGCTCGATGCGCAGGTAGGACGGGTAGTCGTGATCGGGGGCGGTGAAGGTGAAGCCGCTCGCGCCGTTCACCGTCTGGATGTCGTGGCCGTGGCAGTCGGCCGGGCAGTGCATCATCACCACCCGCCACTGGAACGCCGCGGGTGGGAGGTTGCCCTCCTGGGCGTCCGTGGCGATCGCAGCGACGACGATCTTGTCCCCGACGCGCCAGCCCGGCTGCGGCGACGGCGACTTCAGGGTCGCGACGGGCGGCGTGTTGGCGGCGGAGATCACCAGCTTCGCGGTCGTCGACAGCCCCTCGACGTCGGTGACCTTGAGCAGCGCCGTGACGTTCCCGGGCTTCAGGTAGGTGAAGGTCGCCGTCTTGCCGATCGCGTCGCCGAAGAGGCCGTCCCCGTCGAGGTCCCAGGCGAAGGTGAGCAGGTCGCCCGGATCGGGATCGCTCGAGGCCGACGCGTCGAAGTGCACGGTGAGCGGCGCGGGGCCGTTGGTGACATCGGCCTTGAGCGACGCGATCGGCGGCTTGTCCGTCGAGAAGAACTGGATGCGATGGAGCCGGCCGAGGGTGTAGTCGACGTAGTAGACGTCGCCGTCCGGGCCGGTCTGCAGGTGTACCGGGCCCGAGGCGCCCGACTCGAGGGTGACGATGTTGCCGGGATCGGGGGTGCCCTTGCCGTCGGGGAGCATCGCCCAGATGCAGTCGCGCGAGTAGTCGGAGAAGATCAGGGCGCCCTGGTAGGCCTTCGGCCACGGCCCGGCTCCGATGCCGCCGCCGCCGTAGAAGGCGATCCCCGACACCGACGAGGAGCCCCCCTGGCAGGCCGCGCCGCCCGGTGCCTTGCCGTGCTGCCACGCGAAGTGCGGCGGGGTCACGGTGCCGGGCGCTCCGAGCGGTCCGCCGTAGAGATCCTTGCACAGCTGGAGGGCCGCGTAGCCGGGCTGCTGGCCCGCGCCCTCGTAGCAGGGCCAGCCGAAGTTCTCGACGGTAGCGTCGGTCGGATCGGCGATCCGCTCGATCTCCTCCCAGGCGGTCCAGCCGACGTCGCCGACCCAGATCTCCTTGGTCCCGGGGCGCAGGGCGAGGCGGAAGGGGTTGCGCATGCCGAAGGCGATGATCCGCTCGGCGCCCGCAGGCCCGAGGTTGAGCGGGTTGTCGGGCAGCGCCTGGCCGCTGTCGGGATCGATCCGCAGGACGGTGCCGGCGAGGCCCTGGGGATCTCCGAGGGTGAGCAGGTCCTGGGCCCGCAGCGCGCCGCCCTGGCCCACCGGATCGCCGCAGGTGTTGGGCGGGCTGCCGCCCTGCCCCTGGTCGACGAACGAGAAGCTCGCGCCGTCGCCCCCCGAGACGTAGAGCGCGCCGTCGGCGCCGAAGGCGAGGTCGCCGATCGAGTGGCTCGGGTACTGCTGGCACCAGTCGGTGAGCAGCGGCTCCTCGGGGCCGACCGCCTTGCCGTCGACGCCGATCGGGATCCGCGCGAGCCGCCCCTGAACGGTGCAGCCGTTGGTGGTCGGGCTGGCGCAGGCGTCGTTCCACACGGGCGCGACCTGCCCGGGCGGCGCGTCGTACGTATAGAGCACGTACAGCCAGGGGACGTGCGGGAACTTCGGGTGCAGCGCCATGCCGAGGAGGCCGCGGTCCCAGTAGTTCATCACGCTCTTCGAGAGATCGATCACCACCGACGGTGGACCGGGATCGCCGAGGCTCTTCCAGGTCTTGATCACGCCGCTCTTCTCGGCGATGAAGACGCGCCCATCGGGGGAGAAGCGGACGTTGGTCGGCTGGGTGAGGCCGGTGAAGATCACCGTGTCCTGGAAGTTCTTCGGGAGGACGGGGGCGGCGCGAGCAGCCGATCCCCCGAGGCCCCAAGCGACCACGAAGATGGAGAGGAGGGCGATCGCCGCGCGGCGCGGCCAGCGATCAGGCGCCATGCTGCTTCAGCACCGCATCGATCACCTGCTGCGCGATCGGGTGGTAGCCGGCCCGGCAACGCGCGAAACACTGGCGGGCGAGCGCGCGCGAGGGCGGCGCCTTGGCGAGCGCGGAGTAGAGCGGCTTCAGGTACTTCATCTGCCCGACCGCGGCGAGCACCTCCTCGATCCGCGGCAGCGACGGCGCGTGGCCCGACTCGGCCGCCACCACCAGCCACGCGACCAGCACCTCGTAGTTCCCGCTGGCGGTCAGCTGGAAGCGCTCGTCGAGGGCGGCGCAGGTGGCGGGCGACGACGGGCGCGGCAGCGACTCGAGGTAGAGCATCCACTCGGTGGGCGTCCAGGCGCGCGCGGTCGCCTCGTCGGGCAGGCTGCCGTCGAGAAGCGCGATCGCGTCGAGGCGGGCCGAGCGCGGCTCGGGAGCTCCGGGCGGGATCCCGGGCCCGTCGATCCAGGCGGCCACGTCCACCTTCGCGACCGCCTCGGGGAGCTCGCGCGCGAGCCACGCGACGAAATCCTCGCTGGTCAAGGTCTGGAAGCGGAAGGCGTCGATGTAGCGACGGAGCGCCGCCGAGAAGCGGGCGCGGCCGACCGCCTCCTCGAGGGTGCGCAGGAAGAGGTAGCCCTTCTCGTAGGGCACGCGCGAGAAGGCCTCGTCGGGGTCGATCCCCGCGAGGTGGGTGCGGAGGCGGGTCAGATCGGGGCGATCGCGGAAGTGCTCGAGGTCGCGATCGAGATCGCGCCGCCCGATCGCCACCTGCAGCGCGTTCACCTCCTCACCGTCGAGGGCCGCCACGATCCGCCGCTCGGCGAACACGGTGAACCCCTCGTTCAACCAGAAGTGTTCGGCCGAGGCGTTCGAGACCAGGTTGCCGGTCCACGAGTGCGCCAGTTCGTGCGCGACCACGTTGACGAGCGACCGATCGCCCGCCAGCAGCGTCGGGGTGAGGAAGGTCAGGCGCGGGTTCTCCATGCCGCCGTAGGGGGACGACGGGGGCATCGCCAGCAGATCGAAGCGCTCCCACGGATAGGGCGTGTAGGGCAAACGTTCTGCATGTTGGCCACCGTCGGCGAGTAGCTGCACGCCGTCGATCATGCGCCCGCCGCCTCCCCGGAGTCAACTCTCGCTTCCCGGTTGGTGCGCTACCTCACCACCGTCGCTGCGGCAGGCACACCTCCGGCGTGTAGGGCAGATGAACTGCATGATGGCCACCGTCGGCGAGTAGCTGCACGCCGTCGATCGTGCGCCCGCCGCCATCCTGAAGTCAACTCTCGCTTCCCCGTCGGTGAGCTACCTGGAAGCACCGGCTCAAAACGGCGGGTGTCCACCAGTGGCAACAGCGGGGTGGTGCGGGATCGTGCGAGGTGCGGGCGGGGCGAGTGGCTTGCTGATCGGGTAGGGCAGGCGTAGAGGGGGCGGCGCCACATAAAGCGACAGCCTGGAG
>SHYY01000068.1 GCA_009692555.1 Myxococcales bacterium | reverse complement strand
GTCGGTTGGCAGGAGGAATTTGTTGCGGGAGGAAGTTCGATTGCCGTCGCTGCGGACGGGACGACTACGACTACGACTACGACTACGACTACGACTACGTGACGAGCAAGAGCCAGCAAGAGGGCCCCCTCCGCTGTTAAGCACCCCCGATCCCCTCGGGGTTTGACCGTGGCCGTCGACGGTGGCAGGATGCTCGCCTTTCGCGAAGGAGAGCCCACATGTCGATGAAGCACCCGCAGAAGTACATGGACGCCGCCAAGCGCCGCCGCCGCAAGACCGTGCAATTGCGCAAGGAGGAGGCGCGCGCGCGACGCCTGCAACAGAAGGCCGCCCGCGCCGCCGCCGCCACCGCCACCCCCGCCTGAAGAGGCACCCCGATCGGCCGCAACGGGCCCGGGCGTTCCGGACTACACTGACGCACCGGACGATGGCCGACGAGATCGAGTTTTCCGGGACCGCGCGCTTCGAGGTCGTTCGCCGCCTCGGCGCGGGCGGGATGGGCGTGGTCCACGAGGTGCTGGATCGCGAGCGCAACACGCGCGTCGCGCTGAAGACGCTTCGCAAGTTCGGCGCCGACCTCCTCCTGCGCTTCAAGGACGAGTTCCGCTCGCTCCAGGATCTCCCGCACCCGAATTTGGTCCGACTTCTCGAGCTGTTCGAGGAGAGCGGTCGCTGGTTCTTCACCATGGAGCTGCTCGACGGGGTGCCGCTCCTCGAGTGGGTGCGGGTCGCGGCGGTCGCCGAGCCGGGGATCCTCACCCCGACCGAACCGGTGGCGCGCTCGGCGCTGGGCGCGGACGATCCGCCGACGGTGCCGGGGAAGCGCACGCCGGTCACACCGATCGCTTCGGCCTCCCCGGGACGCTTGCCGGCGCGGGTGGTGTTCAACGAGGCGCGCCTCCGCTCGTCGCTGATGCAGCTCGCGGAGGGGCTCGGGGCGCTCCACGCCGCGCGCAAGGTTCACCGGGACATCAAGCCCTCGAACATCCTGGTCACCCCCGAGGGGCGTCTGGTGATCCTCGACCTCGGCCTGGTCACCGACGCGGCGGGGCACGGGCAGTGGCACGACGATCACCTGGTCGGCACCTACCTCTACATGGCGCCGGAGCAGGCGGCGGCGCGCCCGGTGGGCCCCGAGGCGGACTGGTACTCCGTCGGTGTGGTGCTCCACCTGGCCCTCACCGGCGTGTTCCCGTTCGACGGCCCGGGCAAGGACGTCCTCCGGCGCAAGCAGCGCGAGGAGCCGACGCCGCCGCGCACCCTCCGGCCCGATCTGCCGGAAGATCTCGATCGCCTGTGCACCGATCTGCTGCGGCTCGATCCCCGCCGTCGTCCCTCCGCGACGGAGGTGATGCGCCGCCTCGCCGCCGACGACGCCCCGCCGATCCCCACCGCCTCGGGGACGCACTTCGTCGGGCGCCGCCACGAGCTCGGACGGCTGCGCGACGCCTTCGCCCAGACCCGCGTCGGCAGCTCGGTGACGCTCCTCATCCACGGCGAGTCGGGGGTCGGCAAGAGCGCGCTGATGCGCCGCTTCACCGAGGGCGCCACCATCGAGTCGCAGGGCACCGCGGTTTTCGCCGGGCGCTGCCACGAGCGCGAGTCGGTGCCCTACAAGGCGGTCGACGGGATCATCGACGCGCTCTCCCGCTACCTCGGCACGCTGGTCGAGGAGGAGGTGGAGGCGCTGCTCCCGTCGACGCATGGGCTGATCGCGCAGGTCTTCCCGGTGATGCGCCGCGTCGGCGCGGTGGCCAAGGCGCGGCAGCCGCTGGCCGGCCTGTTCGATCCGCAGGGGCTGCGCACGCGCCTCTTCGCGGCGCTCCGCGAGCTCTTCACCCGCCTCGCGCACCGGCGGCCGCTGGTGCTGGTGATCGACGACCTGCAGTGGGCCGACGCCGACAGCCTGGCGCTGCTGGCCGAGGTGATGCGCCCGCCACGCCCGCCGCAGCTTCTGCTGGTGGCGACGGTGCGCGATGGCTCGCCGTCGGGATCCTCGTCGCGCAGCCTCGCGGAGATCAAGGCGCTCCTCCAGGGCGAGGTGCGCGATCTGCACATGGTCAGCCTGCCGCGCGAGGAGGCGGCCGAGCTGGCCGAGCTGCTCCTGCGCGAGGCGCGTCCAGGCCGTGCCGGCGACGCGGGCGACGGCGAAGCCGCGGTGAGCGCCACCACGATCGCCGAGGAGGCGGGCGGCCACCCGCTGTTCATCGACGAGCTGGTGCGCTCCAAGCTCGGTGGCCAGGAGGGGCCGCTCCGGCTCGAGGAGGCGCTGCACGCCCGCACCGCGCGCCTCAGCGGTCCCGAGCGACTGCTGCTCGAGATCATCGCGGTGGCGGGCGCGCCGCTGTCCCAGGAGACCGCCGCCCACGCCGCGGCGATGCCGTTCGGCACCTTCTCCGAGCACGTGGCGCGGCTGCGTGGCGCCCATCTGGTGAAGACCGGCGGCGTCCGTCGCGGCGACGCGATCGAGCCCTACCATGGCCGGGTGCGCGAGGCGGTCCTCGGCCACCTCGACGGGGCGACGCTGCGTGAGCGCCACCAGCGGCTCGCCCTGGCGCTCGAGGCCGCCGGCGACGCCGACCCCGAGGCGCTCGCCGTTCACTGGCGCGGTGCCGGCGAGCCCGAGCGCGCCGCCTCCTACACCGTGCGCGCCGCCGCCGACGCCGCCACCAAGCTGGCCTTCGATCGCGCCGCGCGCCTCTACCGCCTCTCGCTGGCGATCCATCCGCCCGGCGGCGACGAGGAGGTGCGCCTGCGAACCTGCCTCGGTGACGCCTTCGCCAATGCCGGCCGCGGGGCCGATGCCGCCGCGGTCTACCTCGAGGCCGCCCCGCTCGCCGGGTCTCCGTCGACGATGCTCGAGCTCAAGCGGCGCGCCGCCGATCAGCTCCTCGGGAGCGGCCACATCGATCAGGGCGTGGCGGTGCTCCGCGAGGTGCTGGAGGCGCTCCACGCCCGCTTCTCCGAGACTCCCAGAAGCGCGCTCCTGTCGCTGGTTTGGAGCCGGATCAAGGTCCGCCTGCGCGGCCTCGCCTACCGTCGGCGGGAGGGGAGCGCGATCTCGGCCGACGCGCTGCTCCGGATCGATCTCTTCTGGTCGCTCGCACAGGGCTTCGCTGTCGTCGACACCATCCGCGGCGCCGACTTCCAGGCGCGCAGCCTCCTCCTCGCGCTCGAGGCGGGCGAGCCCTATCGCATCACCCGCGCCATCGCGATGGAGGCCGGCTTCACCGCCGCCGCGGGAGTGCCCGCGCGCCGCCGTACCGCCCGCCTCCTCGCCGTCGCCGAGGAGCTCTCGAAGACCATCACCGAGCCGCACGCGCACGGTGTGACCGCGGCTGCCGGTGGCTTCGCCGCGTTCCTCGAGGGCCGCTGGCAGACCTCGCTCGAGCACTTCGAGGCGGCCGAGAAGATCTTCCAGGACCAGTGCACCGGCGTCGCCTGGGAGCTGCACACCGCGCAGCTCTACGCCCTCCACGACCTCACCTACCTCGGCCGCCTCGGCGATCTGGCGCGCCTCTATCCGATCCGGCTGCGCGAGGCGCACGAACGTGGGAATGTCTACGCCACCACGTCGCTGCGCGCGGCGCTCCCGAACATCGCGTGGCTGGTGATCGACGATCCGGCGCGCGCTCGCGCCGAGCTCGAGGAGGGGATGCGGGCGTGGTCGCGCCAGGGGTTCCACCTGGAGCACTACTGGCACCTCCGCAGCGGCGGGCAGATCGATCTCTACGCCGGCACGCCGAAGGAGTCGCACGCGCGGATCAGCGAGCGCTGGAAGGCGCTCGATCGCTCCCTGCTGCTGCGCATCCAGGTGGTGCGGATCGAGGCGCTCGATATCCGGGCACGAAGCGCGCTTGCCGTCGCTGTCACGGCGAGCGAGCCCGAGCGGAGACGCCTGCTCGCGCTCGCCGAGCGGGACGCGAAGCGGATCGCGCGGGAGAAGCTGCGCTGGGCCGATCCGCTCGCCGATCTCCTCCGCGCGGGGATCGCCGCCGCGCGGGGCGAGAAGGATCCCGCGGCGTCGCTGCTTGCGCGCGCCGAGCGCGGCTTCGAGATCGCCGACATGGCGCTCCACGCCACCGTCGCGAGGCGACGTCGCGGCGCCCTCCTCGCAGGCGACGAAGGACGCCACCTCGTCGCCACCGCCGACGCGTGGATGGCCACGCAGAAGGTGGTGCGACCCGATCGGATCACCGCGATGCTCGCGCCCGGCTTCGGGGACTGAAGCGCAGTTTTTTCCGGCGATGAAGCGGCGCGTTTTGTTGACACGCTCGATCGCGGGAGCGCATGATCTCTGCAACGCTCCGCACTTCACGACGGGGAAAAACGACGAAAGGGGAACCATGGCCGCCAAGAAACCCGCTCCGAAGAAAGCTGCCGCGAAGAAGGCTCCTGCGGCGAAGAAGAAGGCTCCGGCGAAGAAGGCCCCGGCGAAGAAGGCCGCTCCCGCGAAGAAGGCTGCCGCCAAGAAGAAGTAACAGAAGTCGCGAAGCCGTCTCGCCAGGCGGCCGCGCGCCGCCTTGTGAGCGAGCCCGGGCCCGAAGCCGCGAACCTGATCGCGGGTTGGGGCTGGGCTCGTTCATTTTTGCCCTTCGACTCGCTCCGCTCGCTCATTTTTGCCCTTCGACTCGCTCCGCTCGCTCAGGATGAGCGGGTCTCGAGTTGCGGTAGACTCCCCGGCCATGTCGCTGATCACGATCGACTCCCTGGTCAAGGGCCGCAATGTCCACCCCGACGAGGCCCCGCGCATCGTCGCCTTGTGGGACGAGATCCGCCAGCTCAAGCGCGAGCGCAACGCCTTCATCCCCGCCCACAACTACCAGGCGGCCGAGGTCCAGGCCGTCGCCGACTACTGCGGCGACTCCTTCGAGCTGGCGGTGAAATCGCGCGCCATCGCCAGCGAGTACGTCGTCTTCTGCGGCGTGCGCTTCATGGCCGAGGGCTGCCACACGCTCGCTCCCGAGCGCCCGGTCTACCTCCCCAGCCTCGACGCGCTGTGCTCGCTCGCCGAGGTCGACGAGGACGACGTGCTGGAGCGCCAGGAGTTCCTGCGCGCGCTCGGCCGCGACTTCTCGACGATGACCTACGTCAACACCTACGCCTCGGTGAAGGCGCTCTCCGACTCCTGCTGCACCAGCTCCAACGCCGCCACCATCGCCGCGCGCCTCGGCAAGCGCGACATCCTCTTCGTCCCCGATCAGAACCTCGCCTACCAGGTCGCGATCAAGACGAAGCGGATGTACCTCCCGCCGCCCGATCCCAACGCCTTCCATCCGAAGGAGTACCGCGCGCTGATCGATCCGTTGATCCGCGAGGGCGAGCGCCAGGGACTCTCCGGCTGCGTGTTCGCCTGGGAGGGCGCCTGCCACGTCCACCACGAGATGAGCGAGCGCGACATCCACGTCCTCCGCGCGCAGGATCCCGAGGCGGTGATCATCGTCCACGGGGAGGTGCGGCCCGAGCTGCAGCGGCTCGCCGACGCCGTGCTCTCCACCTCGCAGATGGTGAAGTACGTCGAGGCGCACCCCGAGAAGAAGCGCTTCGCGGTGCTCACCGAGTGCGGCCTGATCGTGCGGATGGAGCTCGAGCACCCCGATCGCCAGTTCTACAAGACCTGCCGCCTGTGCCAGTACATGAAGGCCACCACCCTCGAGAACCTGCTCGAGACGCTGCGCGATCGCCCCGCCGAGCGCCTGATCACCGTCCCCGAGGAGGTGCGCGTGGGGGCCGCGCGGGCGATGCTGCGGATGATCGAGCTCGCGAGCTAGTGTCCCGCGCGCTCATTCCCCTCGTTCTTCTCGTCGCTGCGTGCGGCCCCAGGCCGGCGCTGGAGCGGGGCGCCGAACTGTTCGGCGATCCCGCGTTCGCAGCGAGCCCATCGAACGTATTCTCCTGCGCCACCTGCCACGAGGTGACCGCCGCCCCGCGCGCCGGCAATCGCCCGCCCGGCTTCACCCTCCACAACGCCGCCGCGCGCCCGACCTACTGGGGCGGCGCCTTCGAGACGCTCCTCGACGCGGTGAACGAATGCTACGTCGAGTACATGCGCGGTCACGCCCTCTCTCCCGACAACACCGACGGTCGCGCGCTGCGGGTCTACCTGCAATCGATCACTCCCGACAAGGCCGCGCCGTCGCTGCCGCTCACCACCGTGACCACCATTCTCGATGTCCCGAACGGCGATCCTGCCGCTGGCGAGGCCACCTGGCGCGGCGCCTGCTCCCGCTGCCACGGCGAGATCCACACCGGGAAGGGGCGCCTCGGACCACGCATCTCGATCGTCCCCGACGAGACCCTGAAGACCTTCGGCACCGATCCGCTGAAAGGTGCCCGCCCGATCACCATCGAAAAGATCCGCCACGGCAAGTACTTCGGCATCAGCGGCAACATGGCCCCCTACTCGCTGGAGGCCCTCACCGACGGCGAAGTGGGCGGAATCCTCGCCTACCTCGGGCTGTAGGGCGTCCGTCGCACGCGCAGGGCATGCACGAATAGAAGGTATTCGGATCGCGGCACAATTCGGTGTTGTTTTTCGCACACCTCAAGAACTCGTCGTCTCCGACCTCCTTCGTGCAGCACACACCGCCCACGTTCGAGCACTGGGCGCCGCAGGTAGTGACTCCGCTCACACACAGGCAGGGTGTGCCTCGTCCGAGGTTGATCCCGAATGTGTTCCCCATGCAGCCGTAGCCGCCGCACGTGTCGCCGCCAGAGCACGTATCGCAGGATCGTCCATCGCAGCCGCAGAAGCCGTTCTTGCAGAAGGAGCCTGCCTTGCAGCCGCACGCGGACTTGCCGCAGACATTCTTGACGCAGAGGCCGCTCAGGCAGTCGTCGTCCGCCGCGCACTTCTTGCCGTCCGTGCAGCGATCGCATGCGGGTCCGCCGCAATCGAGGTCAGTCTCCATTCCGTCGAGCTTCTTGTTCAGGCACAGCGGGCGATTGTCGCATCGGCCGCCCACGCAGCTCCCGCTCTGGCAATCGCTTTCCACGCTGCACACCTTTCCGAACGCGCACTTCGGACAGGAGCCGCCGCAGTCGCGGTCGGTCTCGTCACCGTCGTGGAGCTCGTCCGTGCAGCTGGTGCAGATCCCGCCGTGGCAGAACGGCGGGGAGCAATCACAGCGCTCGGTGCAGGCGCGACCGTGCGCGCAGGGCAGGCACGCGCGCCCGCCGCAGTCGCTGTCGCTCTCGTCGCCGTCCTTCACCTTGTTCGCGCACTTCGCCGCTGGCGCGCAGATCCCCTTGACGCAAGCGGCGCTGGCGCAATCTCCGGCCTGCAGGCACTTCTTCCCCACCCGACAGCCCAGGCGCAGCATTCCTCCGCAATCGACGTCCGTCTCGTCGCCGTTCTGCTTGCCGTCCGGCTTGAGGCAGGTTGCGCACAGGCCGACCTTGCACGACCCACAGGCGCAGTCGGAGGGCTTCAGGCACTTCTTGCCGTCGCCGCACCCCGCGCAGATCGTCCCACCACAATCGACGTCGACCTCATCCTGATTCTTGATCCCGTCGCCGCACCCGATGCACTTGCCGCCCTGGCAGACGCCGCTGACGCAATCCATGGGCTGCATGCACGCCTTTCCATCGCGGCATCTCGCGCAAATTTTCCCGCCACAATCGATGTCGACCTCATCCTGATTCTTGATCCCGTCGCCGCAGCTGATGCACTTGCCGCCCTGGCAGCTGCCGCTGACGCAGTCCAGGGGCTGCATGCACGCCTTCCCGTCGCTGCATTTTCCGCAAATTTTCCCGCCACAATCGACGTCCACCTCATCCTGATTCTTGATCCCGTCAGCGCAGCGGATGCACTGGCCGCCCTGGCAGATGCCGCTACCGCAATCCAGGGGCTGAATGCACGCCTTCCCGTCGCTGCATTTCACGCACAGGTTGCCTCCACAATCGATGTCAACCTCGTCCTGATTCTTGATCCCGTCGCCGCAGCTGATGCATTTGCCACCCTGGCAGATGCCGTGGACGCAGTCCAGGGGCTTCATGCACGCCCAGCCGTCGCCGCACGCCGCGCAGATCGTCCCGCCGCAGTCTACGTCGACCTCGTCCTGATTCTTGATCCCGTCGCCGCACCCGATGCACCTGCCGCCCAGGCAGATTTCGCTCACGCAATCCAGGGCTTGCATGCACGCCTTCCCGTCGCCGCAGCCCACGCACAGCGTGCCGCCGCAGTCGACGTCAGTCTCGTCTCGATTCTTGATCCCGTCGCCGCAGCCGATGCACTTGCCGCCCTGGCAGACACCTTCGACGCAATCGGAGGTCATCCGGCACGCCTTGCCGTACGCATCCGGTGCACTCGGTGCCGCCACAATCGATATCCGACTCTTCGCCGTCCTTGACCCCGTTCTGGCAGCGAGTGCACTTGCCGCTAGCGCAGGAGCGCTCGAGGCAGTCGGAGGCATAGTTGCACCTCCGGCCAAAGGAGCATCCGGGACAGAGCTTTCAGCCGCAATCGATGTCGCTCTCCCCGTGGTTGCGTGCTCCGTCCGAGCACGAGGGCGGCGCGCACCCCGCCTCCCGTTCCGCGCACGGCACAGCGGCACCATCCCTGGCGGCGAGCCCGGCATCCTCCTCCATCGGGACGTCGCAGGCCGCCAGCGTCAGCAGCACGATCCAGGTCGCCGTCAGCGCCCGCGCCATGCTCGCGCGCGTCAAGGCCCGTGTCAGTCGCACGCGCACGGCATGCACGAAAAGAACGTCTTCGGGTCGAGGCATAATTCGCTGTTGTTCTTGACGCACTTCACGAAGAAGTCAGGTTCGATTCCGTAGGTGCAGCAGGTGCCTCCGGTGTTCGGGCAGCTGACGCTGCACGTGTTGATTGGGCTCAGACAGCCGCAAAACGAGCCCCGACCGAGGTCGATGAGGGTTCCGAGACCACCGAAAAGCTGGCAGTTGAAGCCGCAGAATTCGCCATCGCAGCAGGTCCCGCACGATCGCCCATCGCAATTGCAGAAGCCGTTCTTGCAAAAGGACCCCTGCTTGCAGCCGCAGTTGGACTTGCCGCAGACCTGGTTGACGCAGAGGCCGCTCAGGCAGTCGTCGTCTGCCTTGCACTTCCTGCCGTCCGCGCAGCGGTCGCAGGCGGGTCCGCCGCGGTCGAGGTCGGTTTCCAGTCCGTCGAGCTTCTTGTTCAGGCACAGCGGGCGGTTGTCGCACCAGCCGGACTCGCAGCTTCCGCTCTGACAGTCGCCGTCGGCGCCGCAGGCCCTCCCGAGTGCACACTTCGGACAGGAGCCGCCGCAGTCGCGGTCGCTCTCGTCACCATCGTGGCGGTTGTCCGTGCAGCTCGTGCAGATGCCGCCGTGGCAGAACGGCTGGGCGCAATCGCAGCGCTCGGTGCAGGCGCGACCGTGGGCGCAGGGCAGGCACGCCCGCCCCCCGCAGTCGGTGTCGCTCTCGCCGCCGTCCTTCACCTTGTTGGCGCACCTCGGCGCCGGCGCACAGATCCCCTTGACGCAAGCGGCGCTGGCGCAGTCTCCGGCCTGCAAGCACTTCTTCCCGACCCGACAGCCCAATCGTAGCATCCCTCCGCAATCGACGTCGGTCTCGTCGTCGTTCTGCTTGCCATCCGGCTTGAGGCAGGTTGCGCACAGGCCGAGCTTGCACGCTGCCGCCCAGGCAAATGCCGCCCGCGCAATCGTACGTCATCCGGCACGCCTTGCCGTAGGAGCACTCGAAGCACTCGGCGCCGCCGCAGTCGATATCGGACTCGTCGCCGTCCTTGACCCCGTTCTGGCAGCGAGTGCACTTGCCGCGCAGGCAGGAGCGCTCGAGGCAGTCGGAGGCAAGGTGGCACATCCGGCCATTGGAACACCCGGGACAGAGCTTTCCGCCGCAGTCGATGTCGCTCTCCCCGTGGTTGCGGGCTCCGTCCGAGCACGAGGGCGGCGCGCACCCCGCTTCCCGTTCCGCGCACGGCACAGCGGCACCATCCCTGGCGGCGAGCCCGGCATCGTCCTCCATCGGGACGTCGCAGGCTGCCAGCGTCATCACGGAGATCAAGATGGTGCGCACGTGGGTACGTTCCTCGTCCGCCCCGCTTCGTACAGCGCAAACGTCAGCGTCGGCGCTATACTCGCCCGCGTCAAGCAAGCTTTCCGTCGCCCATCCGTAGTACCGCCGCAGGAGCTGGAGAAGCCATGAAGATCAAGTTGCTCGCGCTGCTGCTGGTCGGCCTCAGCCTCCCCCAGGCGGGGTGTCGGAGGCTGCTCCTCCGGCAGATGGCCAAAGAGGCGGCCAAGGAGCGCGAGAAGCAGTCCGCGGTCGAGAAGATGAAGCCGGTGGTGGCCCCGCCCGCCTCACCGCTGCAGGACAAGGCGCGCGCCGCCGAGCTCCAGGCCAAGGCCAACGACCTCTACCGGAAGGCCTGCGACGAGGGGCGCGCCGAGAGCTGCCGCAACCTCGGTTACGCCTACGCCCACGGCAACGGCATGCCGAAGGACAATGTGCGCGCGGTGGCGCTCTACCGCCAGGCCTGCGCGGGCGGCTTCGCCGGCGGCTGCTCCAGCCTCGGCTGGATGTACGAGCAGGGCTACGGCCTGCGCAAGGACGCGATGCAGGGCGCCGACTTCTACAAGAAGGGCTGCGACGGCGACGACGCCGACGGCTGCAACAACCTCGGCGTGGTCTACCAGTACGGCAAGCTCTACAAGGCCGACCTCCCACGCGCCGCCGAGCTCTACGGGAAGGGCTGCGATCGCGGCAACTCCGAGGGCTGCCGTCGCCTCGGCTACATGTACGCCCACGGCCAGTCGGTGCCGAAGGACGATCGCCGCGCCGCCGAGCTCTACAAGCGCTCCTGCGACGGTGGCTACAACGGGGGCTGCGCCAGCCTCGCCTGGATGTACGAGTCGGGCCGCGGTGTGACGCTCGATCTCCACCGCGCCTTCGCCCTCTACGGAAAAGCCTGCGACGCCGACGACAACGAGGCGTGCAACAACCTCGGCCTGATGCACCAGAAGGGCCGCGCGACGCCGCTGGACACCCAGCGCGCCTCGACCCTCTTCCGCAAGGCCTGCGACGCCGGCAACGCCGACGCCTGCAAGAACCTCGCAGATCTGCTCAAGTAGAACCTATTCCGCGATAGCGGACGCGAGCTCGCCCGGGTGCAGCCGGGTGAGGAAGTCGCCCACCGGAAGGCACGGGATCCCGTCGACCAGCAGCCGCTCGGGTCCGCGGTAGAGGAGCGCGCAGGTCGCGTCCGGGTAGTCCTCGCGGAAGCTCTTCAGCCCGCGCAGGTCGCCGCCTCGCAGCCGGGCCGCGTTCTTCACCTCGAACGCGAACAGGCCGCGGGCGCCGTAAAGCACCAGGTCGACCTCGACGCCGGAGCGGGTGCGCCAGCAGAAGAGCTGGTGCTCGGCGTCGGTGTAGGCGATCCAGGCTCGCAGGTGCTGCGCGACCAGCCCCTCCAGCGCCGGCCCCGCGATCTCCTCGGGGGAGTCCAGGGGGCCCGATGGCCTGAGCGATCGGTAGACCCCCGCGTCGAAGAAGAAGAGCTTGGGATGCGCCGCCAGCTCCCGCTTCGCGCGCCGCGTGAACACCGGCAGGCGGAACGCGAGCAGCAGGTCCTCCAGGACCTCCACGTAGCCCTCGACCGTCTTCCGCTCCACCTGGCAGTCCCGCGCCACCGCGGCGAGATTCACCGGGGCGGCGTGCGAGAACGAGACGGCCTCCAGAAAGCGGCTGAAGGCGCCGACGCTCCGCACCAGCCCCTCGAGCTGAACCTCTTCGCGCAGGTACAGCGCGGCGTATGCGCGGAGGACATCGCGCGGTTCGTCCGCCGCCAGGACCAGCGGCAGGAGCCCGTGCGAGAGCGCCTCGTCGAGCGAGAAGCGCGACCCAAGCTCGGCCGCCATGTACGGGTGGAGCGAGCGCATCACCGCCCGCCCGCCGAGGAGGTCGACACCGGCCCGCTTGAGCTTCCGGGCGCTCGAACCCGTCAGGATGAAGCGCAGCCCGCGCCGCCGTTCGATCAGCGCATGAACCGCCGGCAGGAGCTCCGGCACCTTCTGCACCTCGTCGATGACGATGTTCCGCACGTCGGGGCGCCCGAGAACCAGCTCGCGCAGCCGCTCCGGACGCGCGCTGTAGGTGCGGAACACGTCGGGCTCGAGCAGATCGATCCGCAGCGCCTCGGGAAAAGCCTTCTGCGCGAACAGCGACTTCCCCGTTCCGCGCGGTCCGAGGAGGAAGAAGCTCTGACGAGGAGCCTGGAAGAATCGAGTCGTGAACTCCATTATGCGACGCATTATAGAGTTACCGTATCCCAAATCCAACACGGAGGCAGTGCCGTTGCCGTTGCCGTTGCCCCTCGCTTCGGGTACCGTACCGCTCAGGTTCTCCGACGATGAAGCGCCTCTCCGCGCCGTTTTTCCTTGGCACGCTCGCGCCGCTTTTCCTTGGCGCGCTGGCCCTCGCTGCGTCGCCCGCCCGCGCCGACAAGCCGCGCTGCCGCCTCGAGCGCCTCGATCCCGCGCTCCTCAAGGACGACAAGCTGCGCCTCTACGCCGGGGTGATCGAGCTCGAGGGGCAGTTCGTCGAGGGGATGACCCCCGGCCAGTTCACCCTCCTCATCGATCGCAAGCCCGCCGGCAAGGCCGAGAAGGTGCAGGCCTTCTCGTCGGTGAAGGAGGAGGTGGACGTCGCGCTGGTGGTCGAGGTGGCCGCCCAGTACAAGAAGGCGCTCGAGAACGTCAAGGAGGCGCTACGCGAGTTCCTCGACGACCAGCCCGCCTCGATGAAGGTGAGCCTCATCACCTTCGGGTCGGATTTCGGGAAGGTGGCCCCGAAGTTCATCGGCGCGCCGATGATGTCTGGCCAGCTCGACGACCTCTCCCCCGACGACGACTCGGCCGACGTCCGCATGGCCGACGCGATTCGCTTCGCGCTGGGCGAGCTGAAGAAGCTCGAGCCCAGCGAGCCCGGCAAGGTGCCTCCGCGCCGGGTGATCGTGCTCGTCTCCGACGGGCTGAACGCCAAGATGGACCGCCTCACCTTCAAGAAGCTGGGCGACGATGCGGCGCGCGCCGGGGTTCCGATCCACACCATCGCCTACTCGCCGATCGACGAGCGCGGCCCGCTCTTGAACCTCGGCGAGCTCTCCAAGCGCTCCAACGGCACCTTCCGCTGGGCCAAGAACGCCACCGATCTCAAGGAGCAGCTCGACACCCTCGGCGATGAGATCCGCAAGCAGTACGTGATCACCTTCCCGGTCGACCTCTCCACGACGGAGAAGCACAGCTTCGGCCTGGTCTGCGGCGCCCTGCGCTCGAACGTCCTCGGCGGGCGCGGCCAGTTCGGCTCGGTGGTGGTCGCTACCGCCGGGATGGCCTGGTACTGGTGGGTGCTGATTCTCCTTGGCGCCGCGCTCGCGCTCCTCTTCGCCCTCGGGCTGTTCCTGCAGTGGCGGGAAAAACGGAAGGGCCAGCCGGCTCTTCCCGGAGGGCCAAAGCAGCCCAAGCCCGCCAAGATCAAGCCCGCGGTGCCCGGCAAGGCAACCGGCCCGCAGCCGATCGCCGCCCGCGCCCCGGTCCAGGCGGCGAGCGTGCGCGGCGGGACGCTGATGGCCGTCACCGGCGGGCTCTACGGCCAGCGCTTCCCGCTCCCGATGAACGCCCCCTTCACCATCGGCAAAGGCCCGGGCCACGCCCTCACCATCGGCGATGATCCCTCGGTCTCCACCCATCACTGCGAGCTGCGCTTCGACGGCGCCGGCTTCGTCCTGCGCGATCTCGGATCCACCAACGGCACCTTCTTGAATGGCCACCGTCTCGCCGCGCCGCAGCGGCTCAGCGACGGGGATCTGGTGCGCTGCGGCGTCAACACGCAGTTCAAGCTGCGGATCGACTGAGAGGAAAAAGCCCATGGCCGATATCCAGCCCGCCGGTCCCCAGAACCTCCAGCCCAACCCGCAGCAGATGCGGGTCACCGGGCTCGGCACCTCCGCGCCCTGCCCGAAGTGCGGCAACACCTCGACCGCGCCGGTCGGTTTCACCTGGTGGGGCGGGGTCCTCGGCCCGCGCATCTTCCACGTCGTCCGTTGTATCGGATGCGGAATCCAATATAACGGAAAGAGCGGCACCTCCCTCGGCAAGCCGATCGCGATCTACACCGGCGTGGCGCTCGCCCTCGGCATCGCGATCGCGGTGATGCTCGGGATGGCGCGCTAGCCCGAACATGGCCGAGAACTCCAGCATCATCGTGTGCGATCAGCGCTTCGACGTCGGGCGCCGGGTGATCACGTTCCAGGACGATCCGAAGATCAGCGCCTACACGCCCCACTGCGTGACGCACGACGGGATCTTCCCCACCTCGCCGGCCAAGGGCCTGGGAACGATCGCCACCCGCTACCGCGGACGCCGCCTGATCGGCGCCGATCGCTCGCTCTCCCGCCTCCAGCAGGTGCTGAAGCAGTTCGTTGTCCACCATGACGGAATGGGCACCTCGCGCGACTGCTTCCGCGTGCTCCACGACGAGCGCGGCCTCTCGGTACACTTCCTGATCGACAACAACGGCGACATCTTCCAGACCCTCGATCTGGTCGAGTGCGGCTTCCAGGCGGCGGGCGTGAACGAGATCTCGATCGGCGTCGAATTGTGCAGCCGCGGCGACAAGACCGAGCCCGGCACCTACCCCGCCGAGATGTACAAGAAGTACCCGCGCAAGACCGTGACCTGCACGATCAACACCCACCAGTGGCTCTCCTGGAACTACACCGAGGAGCAGTACGAATCGATGGCCGCGCTCGGTCGCACCCTGGCGCGCATCTTCCCCGGGCTCCCGCAGGTCTGCCCGCAGGGCGCCGACGGCGAGCCCCTGTGGGCGACGATGGCCGGCGATCCGCGCGACTTCGCCGGCTACCTCGGCCACTACCACGTCACCAACCAGAAGTGGGATCCCGGCCCGTGGGATTTCAAGCGCTTCATCCAGAGCATCCGCGGGCGCCTCTTCTACCCGGCCATCCCGGGCAAGGAGAAGGCCGAGGTCCCCGACGAGAGCGAGAAGGCCTTGGAGGTCGCGCACGACCTCTACGAGAACAACGAGGGCGAGGGCGAGGGCGGCTACTTCCCGGTCGGCCCGCTCGGCGAGACGCGCCTCTGGCATGGCGGATCGCACCTCCGCGACGAGCGCGGCAAGCCGCTGGTGGCGCCCTTCGGGGGCAAGCTGGTGCTGGCGCGCATCAAGAAAGAGGACGACTGGCCGGGCGTCGGCTCGAACAACTTCGTGCTGCTCCGCCACGAGATGGCCGTCGGTGGCGCGCAGCTCAAGTTCTTCACCCTGCTGATGCACCTCGACGCCGAGGACTCCGTCGAGAAGATGCCGCAGTGGATGAAGTCCGGTCAGGAGAAGAAGTGGTGGAAGGATCTCGCGGCGGGCGAGGTGACCCCGCTCGAGCAGCCGGTGGCGGCGGGCGAGCTGATCGGGCATTTCGGGGAAGCCGGGAAATCCGGGGCCTGGAAGGGACAGGTGCATTTCGAGATCTTCTCCGAGGAGGAGATGGGCGAGAAGGTGCAGCCCGGCTTCTGGAAGACCTTCGACGGCACCAAGGGCGGGCGGTTCTGCGCGGTGCCGGAGATCGTGCAGCCGATCGACGCCAACAAGAGCTGGACGCTCGCGCACAGCGAGGTGGTGGCCTTCTTCCAGAAGAACGCCGCGCGCGAGGGCTACCGGAAGTTCGCGGTCAAGCACCTCTCGGAGTGGGGCGACAGGAACGACTGGGAGATCTCGCTCAATCGCGCGCGCGACTTCGCCGGCCTATCGAAGCCCGCCAAGCACAAGCTGTTCACCGATCAGATCGAGCCCTTCCTGTGGTGGGGCGACGCCCTCACGATCGACGGTTTGCCCGCGGAGAAGGTGATCTGGGGCTACCACCCGATCACCTTTGTCCTCTGGCTGCACGACCGGATGAAGGGCACCGCGCAGACCGCCAAGGCGATCGGCGTCGCCTCGGACTACGCGGGCAAGAAGCCCCCATCGGAGATCAAGGACGACGCCGAGGCCACCGACGGCTTCATGGACGACGAGGACGCCCTGTTCGGCGAGGCGGCGAAGAGCCTCGACCTCGAGAAGCTCGCCGCCGGCTACCCCGACGAGAAATAGCTCTCCGCCTGCCTGGCCGGAGAGACAACAAACACTCGATCTGCCTCTCCCTCTCCGAGAGACGGCATCGCACGCGAACCGGCCACCACGCACCGACGAAGAACCTCTGTCTCCCTCTCCCCTTGGGAGAGGGTCGGGGTGAGGGTCTCGCGCTGAGGCCAGCCCGAGTCGAGTCGAAGGACGCGATCTCGCCTCCTTCGCTCAGGACGAACGGATGGTGAACGTGGCGCTCTAGCGCATTCCACGACGCGGCGGCGGCGGGTCCAGGCTGCGCTTTCGCACCGTCAGTTCCAGACCGAACGGATCGAGCATCTTCCGCAGCGAGCGCAGCGTCGGGTTTCCAACGCCGCGCTCGAAGTCGATCAGCACGCGCGGGCTGATCCCGACCAGCCGCGCGTAGTCCGCCTGGCTCTTGTCCGCGATCCGTCGCATCAGACGCACCGCAGCCACGAGATCGAGGTCGCCCAGCTTGATCCGATCGGCCAGCTCCCCTCGAAGCGCCGCGCGCCTTGCGGCCCGGGTGGCGTTCCCTCGGGCGCTCATGGCCTCACCGCCGCCAGGGCTCGGGCGACGCGCGCGACCCGATCGGTGCAATGCTCCACGACCATTTCGGGCACCCCGCACTCGCGCATCAGCTCCGCCAGCCCGCTCACCGGCTCCGCCAGATCGCGCAACCACTGCTTGATCGTGCCGGCTTCGAGCGCCGCCACCGCGTCAGCGACGGTGTCCCACCGCGGGTAGTCGGCTCGATCCGCCCAGCGACAGACGCGGGCGATGCCGCGATTGTCCAGGATCATCGGCGCGAAGTCGTACAGCGGCGAGAGCGCCACGCGCCCGTCACCGCCCTTGAGGACCGCCGTATTGCGCGAATGATTGTCGGTATTGCCGAGCGCCACATCGAGGACGTCGCGGAGGACGAACTCCCGGAGCTCCGTCGCCGGGTCCTCCACCTGCGCCGCGATCGCCGCGGCGAGCCGCTCCTTTGGCACCGCGGCCCCGAACTCGGCGATCCCGGCGAGCGAGCAGAGGCTCTCCAGGCCCAGGCAATCGATGCGACCAGATTCAATGACTCGATCGAAGCGCGGAACAAAGAGGCAATCCCGCTCCCACACCACCTCGCCGAAGGTGCGCGCCCCGAAGCGTGCGGCGACGCGGTGGTAGGCCGCCTCGGCCTCGAGGATGATCCGGTCCGAGAGCTCGCGGCGCCCGCCGGGGAACTTCACCAGCCAGCAGCGGCTCGTCCGCTCGTCGGTGAGCGCGCCCTCGGCATGCCACCGCCCTTCGTGGTCCTCGCGCAGCAGGAATTTCGGCGAGTCGCCGCCCGCTCCGGTCGACCCCGAGACGGGCGCGCCGCATTTGTGCGCGTACTCGATGAATCCGGCCGCGCGATCGAGGATATCCGATCGCGGAAAGCCCGGATGAGGAGGCGACTCCGCCTCGCGTTCGAGCGCGGTCGCGACGCGAATGTTGCCCGGGGGATGGGAGGCTCCCGCCACGAGCACACGCCAGTCCGAGCTGTCGGTATTCGGAAGCCCGAGCCGCTGCTCCCAGTGCCTGCGCGCGGCGCCGCTCGGGATCAGGTCGAGCAGGAACGGAGGCCACCGCTCCTCCTCGAAGGTGTCGTAGCCCACCGGGTAGCGGCACGAGACCGCCCGTCGATCGCGAGCGCCGAGCGCCCCTGGATGCGCATCGAGGTAGTCGAAGTCATACTCGAACGCGCCCGGCGAGGCGATCCCGGCTCGAGGGTCGCGCACCCGCACTGCGCCGACCGGGCGCCACGCGCCGTCGGTGTACAGTTCGAGCAGCGCCCGGGAAGGGTCGCCACGCGCGTCTCCCACCTCCAGAATCTTTGTCATCAGATAAGCAAAGATCCTGGCACAAGGCCGCCATCTTTGCCATCAGGATGACAAATTGTGCTCGGCGTCCCCAAACCGCCCGCCTAGCGCAGCGGCCGGAAGGACTCGACCCAGCGATCGAGGGCGGCCTGCGTCTCGGGGGTGCCGCCGATCAGGGCAAAGACGTAGCTCGCGCGACCGCCGCGCGCGGGGATGAGCAGCGCGCGCAGGCGGCCGATTCCGGCGATGGTCCAGCGACGGTCGACGCCCTTTCCGATCGCCAGCGTGACCGCGCCGCCGCCCTCGTCCTTGCCCTTTGCGTCCGCCTTGCCGGCGTAGCGGTGGAGGAGCGCCAGGAAGAGCTGATCGGGCGAGAGCGGGCGCTCGATGAGGGCGAACGATCCGCTGGCGCGATCCGGCGCCGCGCGCTCCACCACCAGGTTCTGCTTCGGGCGCTCCACCGTCGCTGTGAAGCCTTCGGGCACCTCCGCCGTGAGCGCCAGCCGCTCGCTCACGAAGCGTCGCCCGTCGAGCCTGTCCCGAGCCGGGACGGAGGGCCTGTTCGCCACCGCGCCCGCGTCGCTGCCACCGTCGGGCGCGGCGACAGCGTGGCCCGCCAGCGCGAGGAGCAGCGCCGCCCCGCTCGCTCTCACACCCGCACGTCGCGCCCCAGCTTCTCCGAGAGCAGGCGCGAGAGCGCGGCGTGCAGCTCGTCCGTTCCGGTGCGCCAGGTGACCACGCCCCCCTCCTCGTGCGGCGTGAAGTGCCACGCGGTGCGGAACGCCGCCATCCAGATCTGCCCCGCCGCGCGGTGGCTGTTGATGATCACCTTCGACCCGTCGCCGAGGGTGGCGCTGAGGACCCCCATCGCCAGGTCGACCTCCAGCTCGTCGGGGTCGAAGGCATCGAACGCCTTCTCCAGCCGGTGCAGCTCCGCGTCGGCGATCGTGTCGAAGTGGTCCTCGTTCATGCACGAACGCTAGCCGACTCTGCCGCCCGCGTCGAGGAGGGAGCGAGGGGACCGCTACTCGACCGTGAAGGCGTAGACCGACGTCTGACCCTTGTCGCCGTTGCTGCTCGCCGCCTGCACGATGAAGCTGCGCGGCCCCGCGAGGTGCGCGATCTGCACCGGGAGCGCGAAGGTGTCGCTCCCCTCCGGGCACAGCGGCCAGGTCGAGACCGTCCCGCCGGCGTCGGTCCACACGATCTCGGCGGCGGTGATCGTCCCCTTGTTCGTGGTGATCACCGCGCGCGGCACCATCACCCGGTTCGCCTCGAAGCCGTCGGTGTTGGTGTCGAGGACCTCGATCGTGATCTTCCCCGGCATCGGGGGCGGAGCGTTGCCGGTGAGCGTGATGTAGATCGTCTTGCTGGTGCCGGTGTTGCCCGCCTTGTCGCTTGCGTTGGCGATGAAGAACGCCTTGCCCTTGGCATCGGGAACGATGAAGGCGTAGTTGTCGCCGGTGCGGGTGCAGGGAATCTTGCCGTCGCCGCAGACGGTGATCAGGGAGCGGCCCGGGTCCTGGAAGAACAGCCGCGCCGCGGTCACCCCGACCGTGTCGCTCGCGTGCACCGTGACCGTCAGCGTCCCCGCGGGGATGGAATCGCCGTCCGCCGGATCGAGGATCGCAACATCCGGCGCGGTGCTGTCGCCGTTGTTCGGGTTCGGGTTCACCCCCGGCGCGCCGAGCTTCTCGAGCAGCACCTGCACCGAGTTCTGCGACGGGCGCCCGCAGATGCAGCCGCGCTTGGAGAACTCTCCGCACGGCGCCGCCACGTCCTGGAAGGTCTTGTGGCCGTTGTACTGGAGGTAGGTCATCGGGTCCGACGCGAGGTACTCGTGGTCGAGCGAGAAGGCGTGCGAGATCTCCTGCGCCGCGACCTCGCAGTTCTCCTCCGCGTCGCCGCCGATCACCTTGGTGAAGATGAAGGTCACCGCCTGGTCGACGATCTGGCAGCCGTTCTTGTCGATCGGCGCGATCCCGCCGACGCCCTTCGGGAGGTTCAGCTCCTGCCCGCCGCCGCCGAACACCGCCATGTGGTAGCCGGGCGCCGCCGGCCGCTGCTCGACGATCTGCACGTTGAACCGGGAAAACTCGTCCTTCACGCAATTGACGATGTTGTTCCAGGTGGTGTCACTGAACCCGGCCGGCGGGATGGTCGCCTGCCCGAGGCCCTGGCTGGCCACCACCGACGAGGCGTTGTGGGCGGCGTCGTCGTAGTTGCCCTTCAGCGTGACCCCCATCCGGTTCAGGTACACCACCGTCGGGCCGGGAGCGCGGTGGGTGTTCCCGCGGACATCCACCCCCACGTAGCTTCCCCGGGGCCGGCGGACGGTCGTCTCGCTCTCGTGCGAAGCGACGGGCGCCTGCGCGATCGTCCCCTCCGTCGCCCGCGGCGGCCGCCGGGACGCCTCGGTGCAGGCCAGCGCGCGGTCGGTGTCGGTGGGCGCGCCGGAATCGGCCTCCCCGCTGCAACCGGCAACGGCGACGGCGAGGACCGACAGGGCGAAGCGAAGGAGTGGACGTCGCGATGGCATGAGCGCCTCCTCTGGGACCTCGACACTTCAACAGCAAGCCGAGCGCCAGTTTTCCAGTGTCAGTATAAATGTTTGATATTCCAAGTAAACGGTAAAGATCAGGGGCTCGCAGCCCCCAGGCGATCCGCCCCACGGCCGGTGCATCCGGCCCCAGGGAGCCCCTGGCCAGCCCCACCCTCAGCCTGGGGGCCGAAACCCCCAAAGGTCACGGGCAGGTGCAGATCAGGCCCTTCAATCCGCTCAAGGTGCCCGATCCGTTGAAGTTCCAGATCTTGCACGCGCCGCCATCGCAGGCCTTGCCCTGGATATCGAGCCCCAGGGGGGTGCAGTCGAGGTTCTTGTGCATCCCGATTCCGTTGATCAGGGTGGTCTGCGCGTAGCCCGGCTTCGGCGTGCAGTTCGCGAAGTAGAAGTGCGCGCAGAAGTACTGCGCGTCGATGTCCTTGTTCTGCATGTTGTTGACCGAACAGCCGCCCTGGCCGGTCGAGATGTAGAAGTCGCTCATCAATCCGGCGAAGGAGTGGATCGGGCCGAAGTCCTGGGAGATCGCGCCGCACACCCCGGCCTTGCACACCAGATTGGCGCCGCACATCTTGGCGCAGACCCCGCAGTTGTTCTTGTTGGTGGCGGTGTCGATCTCGCAGCCGTCGCCGGAGTTGCTGTTGCAATCCTTGAAGGCGCCATTGCACGACGCGATGCCGCAGGCGCCGGCGCTGCACCCCGCGACGCCATTGGCGATGGCGGCGCACTTGTTCCCGCAGGCCTTGCAATTGCTGATGTCGGCGTTGGAGTCGATCTCGCAGCCGTCATTGACCGCGCTGTTGCAATCCTTGAAGGCGCCATTGCAGGAGCCGATGCCGCACACCGCCCCGCTGCACGCCGCCACGCCGTTCGCCACCGCCGCGCACGCCTTTCCGCACACGCCGCAGTTCTTGAGGTCGGTGCCGGTGTTCACCTCGCATCCGTCGAGGCCGCTCATGTTGCAGTCCTTGAAGACCCCGGTGCAGCCGCCGATTCCGCACACGCCCGCGCCGCACGCCCCCACGCCATTCATCGGCGCCGGGCACTTCATCCCGCACTTGCTGCAGTGATTCGGGTCGCTGGCGAGGATCGCCTCGCAGCCGTTGCCGGGATTCTGGTCGCAGTCGCCGAAGCCCGGCTTGCACGCCCCCACGCCGCACGCGCCATTCGCGCAGCCGGGGGTGGCGTTGTTGGGCGTGGAGCACACCTTGCCGCAGGCGCCGCAATTGGCGAGGTCGGCCGCCGTGCCGACCTCGCAGCCATTGACGATGTTCTTGTCGCAATCGGCGAAGCCCACGTCGCACGACTGGATCGTGCAGCCGTTGGCGCAGCCGCCGACCCCGTTGTTCACCGCGCACGCTTTGCCGCAGCCGAGGCAGTTCTTGCCGTCGGTGGTGATGTTCGCCTCGCAGCCGTCGGCGGCGTTCATGTTGCAATCCCTGAAGGTGCCGTTGCAGCTCGACACCGCGCACGCCGCCTGCGCGCAGCTCCACAGCGCGTTGCCGCCCTTGCAGGCTCTCCCGCACGCGCCGCAGTTCGCGAGGTCCTTGGCGGTATCGGCGCAGGCGCCGGTGCAGCAGGTGAGGTTGCCGCACGCCGCGCCGCACTTGCCGCAGTTCTTCCCGTCGCTGTTGACGTCGGTGCAGACGTGATCGCAGCAGGCGAGCTTGGCGATCACCGGCGCGCCCCCGTCGCTGTCGCCCATGCCGCCGTCGGGCGCTCCCGGGCAGTCGTTGTCGACCTTGCAGCCCATCTGGCAGAGGAAGGCGGCGTTGACCTTTCCGCAGAAGCTGCCGACCGGGCAGTTGTCGTTCATCGGGAGGCAGGGCACGCAGCGGCCGCTGGTGCCGTCGCAGCGCGGGGTATCGCCGGCGCACTCGCCGTCGCCGCTGCAGGTCTTGCAGAGCCCCGCGTCGAGCTCGCACGCGCCCGCGTCGCCACAGCCGTGCAGGGCGCTGCAGCCCCCCACGCACGTCCTGGCCTTGCACAGCTTGCCGTCGGGGCAGTCGGTGTCGACCACGCAGCCCACGCACTGCCCGCTGATCGGATCGCACACCGCCGGCGCCATGCAGGTGGCCTTGGTGCAGCCGATCGCCATATCGACGACGGTCACGCCGAGATCGACGATCACCACCGGCTTCACCGGCGCCGTCCCGGGTTTGTAGCAGTGGTTGTCCCACTCGCACACGAACCCCGCGGGACAGCGGCTCCCGGTCGCGCACTGCTGCGATCCGGTGGTGAGGTTCGGGTTGTAGCAGGCGGCGAGGAGAGCACCGAGTGCGAGGAGAGGCAGCAGGCGGCGCATGCGGCGCATTGTAACAGCTAGGCGCCTCGAGGCGCTTTTGCCGCGCGCGTCCCGAGGTAGACGACGTGCGCCCGCCCGCCGCGGCCCGCGCGATGGGTGGAGACGGCGAATCCCGCCCTGGCGAAGCGCGCTGAAAAAGCGGTATCCGGCTCCTCCGACCACACCGCGAATACGCCGCCCTGCGCCAGCGCCCGCTCGACGCGGGTCAGCGCGGCTGCGCCGTAGAAGGGGTCATCGCGGCGCTGCGTGGCCTCGTGCGGCCCCTCGTAGAGATCGAGCAGGATCGCGTCGTAGCTGCCGGCGGGCGCGGTGGCGATCACCCCGGCCACGTCGCCGATCGACACCTCCACCCGCGGATCGCCTACCGCACCATCGGTGAGCACCGCCAGCGGACCGCGGCACCACGCGACCACCTCCTCGTGCAGCTCGGCCACCACCACCCGCGCCGCCTTGGGCAGCCCGGCGAGCGCCGCGCGGAGGGTGAAGCCCATCCCCAGCCCACCGACGAGGACGCGGGGCGCGCGCAGGCCGGCGAGGCGGGCGCAGGCCAGCGTGGCGAGCGCCTCCTCCGATCGCCGCGCGGCGCTGGTCATCAAGACGCGACCCGCTATCACGATCAGGAATTCGTCGTCGCGCCGCCGGAGCTCGAGCGCCCCTTCGCTCGTCCGCACCGTCGCCAGGGTCTGCCAGGAGCGCGCCATCAGCGACGCGCGCAGCCGGCCAGGATCACTGATCGCTCTTGCACACGTTGGTCTTGATGAAGCACGCACCGCCGGTGGTGGCGGCCTTGGCGCGACACGTGTCGCAGGTGCCCGGGAAGCCGGGGTTCGCCTTGTCGCAGGGACCCATGTTCGCCGTCTTGCAGGCCTCGTCGAGGCAGGTGCTCATCTCGCTCCAGCGCGTCGGGCCGGAGGGGCTGTTGATCTTGGCGCCGCAGGCCTGGCGGCACGGGGCGTCACCGCACGCCGCGGCGCAGGTGATGGCATCCGAGCAGGTGAAGGTGTTGAAGGGCACGCACAGCTTGCCCGAGGAGCACCGCCCGCTCTCGCAGTCGCCGTTGAAGAGGCAGACCTTGCCATTGCCGCACTTCGGGCACACCGCGCCTCCGCAGTCGACGTCGGTCTCGGCGCTGTTCCGCGCCCCGTCGGTGCACGTGCCCATCGGCGTGATGCACACCTTGGACTGGCACACGTTGCCCTGGCAGTCGCGGTTGCTGCCGCAGGCCCGGCCGCCCGGGCAGGTGGGGCCGCACAGCCCGCCGCAATCGACGTCGCTCTCGGTGCTGTCCTTGACCATGTTCGAGCAAGTGGCGGGGAAGACGAGCGCGAGGTCGCCCGCGCCGCCGTCGACGTCCTTGTACTCGGTCGAGAGCGACCGGAAATCGTAGCAGCCGGCGACGAGGATCAGCAGGCCCAGGGCGACGCGCAGCATCAGAACACCCCGCCAGCGACGATCCCGCCGGGCGCGGGAGCGAGCCACACGCTGGCCCCGCCCCGCCGCTCCGCCTGGCGCGATTGGCGCGCCTGGTAGATCCAGAGAAACACGTCGGCGGCCGCGGCGACGACGCCGATGCCGATGAAGGCATATCCCGCGTTGGCGCGCCCCTGCAACCCCTCCCACTGCGCCGGAGCGCAGCGTGGCGCGCAGGTGTCGCGGAGGGCGCGGTAGCTCGGCGCCACCGACAGCGCGAGCGCGACCCCGGTGGCGAGCGATACCAACGCCAGGCCGCCCACGATCAGGGGCACCGTGTTGGTGCGCCAGACCCACGACGGGCCGCCCTCGACCGGCGCTGGAGCGACCGGCTGCGGAGGGGCCTCGCGAAAATCCGGTGGCGGTGGCGCTGGCGACGGCGCTGGCGGCGGCGCCTCGACGCGCTGGCGCGGCGGCACCACCGTCGGTGAGTGGGGCTTCTCCACCGTCGCCACCACCACCGGGGCCGGCGCCGGCCGGCCGGTCAGCGCCGCGACCCGGGCCCGCAGCGTCAGGGTTCGCTTGCGCGCCTCGGCCGCCAGCGACGCCTCGGCCCCCGGCTCGGCGAGGAAGCGCTCGTACTCGGCGATCGCGCCCGGATAGCGCTCCAGCAGATCGAGGCAGCGCGCGATGCGATAGCCCAACCCGGCAGGCGTCGGCGGGGTGCGCCGCGCGGCCTCGAACTCGGCGAGCGCCTTCGCGTACTCCTTGGCGAGGAAGAAGTCGCGACCGCGATCGAAGCGGCTCGCCGCGGGCGTGTCCTTCGGTCGGTTCCAGTTCGGAGCCTCGTAGCCTTCGCGCCCACGCTCCGGGTGCCGATCGTCGCCGGGAGCGCCCTTTCCCTGGCCCGGCTGCCCGGCGCGCAGCAGGTCGATCCGTCGCTGCGCCTCCTGCCGGGCGGTGGGGTCCGACGGCGCGCCCAGCACGAGGTGGTAGGCGGCGATCGCCTCCTCGACGCGCCCCAGCCGATCCAGGCAGCGGGCAATATTGATCTCGAGGTGGAGCTGCGGGCGCACCAGCTGCGCCGTCTGGAACTCGCCGAGCGCCTTGGCGTAGCTCTTCTGGTCGAAGAACTTCCAGCCGGTGTCGAGGTGGCGGCGCGCGATCTCCACATCGGGATCGGGCTCGTCGGCCGCGGCGCGACCGATGGGGAGGAAGAGGACCAGAGCTAGGAGCAGCAGGCGCATCACTATCCAGCGCAACCGGGCGTTTGGAAACGCCCGATGATCCGCCATCGACGAACAAAGCGCAAGCGCCACCGCCGCACCGATCCTCGTGCAGATCCCCGCAGGGCTTGCACTTTCGGCGCGCCGGGCCGATCATTCCCCCATTCGCGGCCGATCGCTGCGATGAGGTGTTTCGATGTTCCTGCCGCCCCGCGCCGACGCCTGGGCCCATGGCCGGCGGCACGCCGCCCTGGCGCTCTCGCTGCTGCTCGCCTCCTGCTACGCCTACGATCCGAACCCGCCCAATGGCACGCAGGACTGCGCGCCCGACCACCCGTGCCCGAACGCCTACGTCTGCGCCCCCGACGCGAAGTGCTACAAGCTGGGCGAGCAGCCGACCCCCGATCTGAGGGTGGCGAGCGATCTCGCCGGCCCGCCGCGCGACCTCGCGGTCAAGCCGCCCGGCGACCTCAGCACGAACTGCGGCCCGTGCGTCGGCACCGCTCCGGTGTGCAACCCGAAGAGCGGCCTGTGCGTGCCCTGCCTCCCGACCAGCGACCTGTGCCCCGATGACGCCTACTGCATCCCCGCCGGCGAGTCGTTCCAGTGTGTCCCCGGCTGCAAGAAGGACTCGAGCTGCCCCGGCACCGACGGTGGCCCCAAGCCGGTGTGCTGCAACCACGTCTGCGCCAACGTCGCCACCGACGGCGCCAACTGCGGAAAGTGCGGCACGGCGTGCAACGGCACCGCCTGCTGCGGCGGCGCCTGCGTCGACCTCGCCAAGAGCCCCACGAACTGCGGCGGCTGCGGCAACATCTGCCCGCCCGGAACCCACGGCACCAACGGCTGCATCGGCGGCGCCTGCGCGGTGACCGGCTGCGAGGCGGGCTACGGCGACTGCGACAAGAGCGCGCTGAACGGTTGCGAGGCGGCGCTCGCGAACGATCCCGCCAACTGCCTCGGCTGCGGCACCAAGTGCGCGGCGCCGAACGGCGTGGCGGTGTGCATGGGCGGCTGCGCGATCAGCGCCTGCGTCGCCGGCTTCGCCGACTGCAACAAGCTGGTGGGCGACGGCTGCGAGGTGGCGACCTCGCTCGATCCGGGGAACTGCGGCGGGTGCGGCAAGGCGTGCCCGGCGCCTCCCAACTCCGTTGGCGCGTGCAACGGCGGCGTGTGCGGGGTCGGCGGCTGCCTCGCCGGATTCGGCAACTGCGACAACAACCCCGTCAACGGCTGCGAGACGCCGGTCGGCAGCGATCTCGCCAATTGCGGCGCGTGCGGGGCCAAGTGCGCCGCCATCAACGGCACCGCGTCGTGCCTCGCCGGGATCTGCACCGTCGCCTCCTGCACCGCGCCGTTTACCGATTGCAACAAGAGCGCCGTCGACGGCTGCGAGGCCAACCTCGCCAGCGACGTCAACAACTGCAAGGTCTGCGGCGCCAAGTGCACCGTCGCCAACGGACTGCCGGCGTGCGCCAGCGGCGTATGCGCGGTCGCCTCGTGCAGCGCGAACTTCGCCGACTGCAACAAGCTCCAGGCCGACGGCTGCGAGGTCTCCCTGCTCGGCGATCCGATGAGCTGCGGCGGCTGCGGCAAGCTCTGCCCCGCGCTGCCCAACGCCGCCCCCGGCTGCACCGCCGCGATGTGCAGCCTCGGTGCCTGCAATGCCAACTTCGGCAACTGCGACAACCTCCCCGCCAATGGCTGCGAGGCCTCGGTGGCCGCCGATGTCAACAACTGCGGCGGCTGCGGGAAGAAGTGCGTCCCCGCCAATGGCACCGGCGCCTGCGCCGCGGGGGTCTGCAATGTCGCCACCTGCGTCGCGCCCTTCGGCGATTGCAACAAGCTCGGCGCCGACGGCTGCGAGACCAACCTCAACAGCGACGTCAACAACTGCAAGACCTGCGGCAACAAATGCCCCGCCAACGGCGGCCAGCCGACCTGCAACAACGGCGTCTGCGGGCTGATCGGCTGCAATATCGGATTCGCCGATTGCAACCTGAACCCGCTCGACGGCTGCGAGGTGAGCCTCTCCTCGGATGTCAAGAATTGCGGCGGCTGCGGCAAGGTCTGCTCGTCGAATCACATCGACCTGCCGGCGTGCCAGATCGGAGCCTGCTCCGGCGCCTGCGCGATCGGCTACAGCGACTGCAACAAGAACAAGGCCAGCGACGGGTGCGAGACCAAGGACAACACCGGCACCAACTGCGCCCACTCGCCCTGCGCCGTCGGCGCGAAGCTGATGCCCGGGTGCGACGTCCGGGGCTGCGTCGCGGCGATCTGCGCCAAGGACGCCTTCTGCTGCAACAACACCTGGGACCAGACCTGCACCGGCTATGTCGCGAGCGTCTGCAATATCCCCTGTACATGCTTCTGATCGACGCCCGGCGCGGCGCGCTGGCGCTCCCACTGCTCTCGCTGCTGGCCTGCGCCGGCTGCGCCGACCTGCCGGAGATCCCCCACCAGACCTGCGGCAACGGCGCCCTCGAACCCGGCGAGGCGTGCGATCGCACCGCTCCCGACCGCGGCGCTCCGGAGAGCGTGGCGCGGCGGGTGGGGCGCGCCGCACAATCCGGCCAAATCCGTTGACTGGCGATGGAAAGCGTTGAAAGGTCGGGGGATGATTCTCCTCGTCACCGGCGGCTGCGGCTTCATCGGTTCGAACTTCGTGCGCTTCCAGCGTGCACAGCACCCCGACGATCGCCTGGTGGTGCTCGACGCGCTGACCTACGCCGGCAACCTCCACAACCTCGACGGCGTGCTCGACGCCTCCGCCGCCGATCCCGCCGCGGTGACGCTGGTGCGCGGCGACATCGCCGACGCCGCGCTCGTCGAACAGGTGCTGCGCGATCACCAGGTCGAGGCGATCATCCACTTCGCCGCCGAGAGCCACGTCGACCGGTCCATCCTCGGCCCGGGGGAGTTCGTGCGCACCAACGTGCTCGGCACCGCCACGCTGCTGGAACAGGCGCGCGCAGCCAAGGTGGCCCGCTTCCTCCACGTCTCCACCGACGAGGTCTACGGCGATCTCGGCCCGGCGGATCCACCCTTCACCGAGCAGACCCCGCTCGCGCCGCGCTCCCCCTACTCGGCCTCCAAGGCGAGCTCGGATCACCTGGTCGCCGCCTGGCACCACACCTGGCACTTCCCGTCGCTGATCACGCGCTGCTCGAACAACTACGGGCCCTACCAGTTCCCGGAGAAGCTGATCCCGTTGATGATCCTGCGCGCGCTCGACGATCAGCCCCTGCCGGTCTACGGTGACGGGATGAACGTACGCGACTGGATCCACGTCGAGGATCACTGCGCGGCCCTCGACGCCGTCCTCCGGCGGGGCCGCGAGGGCGAGGTCTACAACATCGGCGGGAACAGCGAGCGCGCCAACCTGGCGATCGTCCGGCGGATCCTGGAGCTGTGCGGGAAGTCCGAGGCGCTGATCCGCCACGTCACCGACCGCCCCGGTCACGATCGCCGCTACGCGCTCTCGATCGAGAAGATCGAGCGCGAGCTCGGATGGACCCCGCGCCGCACCCTCGACGAGGGGCTGGCAGCGACGGTGGCGTGGTACCGCGCAAATGAGCCGTGGTGGCGGACCATCCTTTCGGGGGACTATCGCACCTGGTACGAACGCAACTATCACGCGCGAAAGGCGGTTCATTCATGAAAGGCAGAAGGGCATGAAGGGGATCATCCTCGCCGGCGGCACCGGATCGCGCCTCTGGCCGCTCACCAAGGTCACCAACAAGCACCTCCTCCCCGTTGGTCGCGAGCCGATGATCTTCCACCCGATCAAGAAGCTCCTGCGCGCCGGCATCCGCGATATCTGCATCGTCACCGGCACCGAGCACATGGGCGACGTGGTCGGCCTCCTCGGCTCGGGCAAGGACTTCGAGTGCGAGTTCACCTACCGGGTGCAGGATCGGGCGGGCGGGATCGCCGAGGCGCTGTCGCTGGCCCGGAACTTCGCGCGCGGCGAGTCGATGTGCGTGATCCTCGGCGACAACGTCTTCGAGGACGACCTCGGGGTGTTCGCCGAGCGCTTCGCGCGCCAGGGCCACGGGGCGCGGATCCTGCTCAAGGAGGTCGATGATCCGACGCGCTTCGGGGTCGCCGAGCTCGCGGGCGATCGCGTGATCGGGATCGAGGAGAAGCCCACGGCGCCGAAGTCGCGCATGGCGGTGACCGGGATCTACATGTACGACGATCGGGTGTTCGACATCGTGCGCACCTGCCAGCCGTCGGGGCGCGGCGAGATGGAGATCACCGACGTGAACAACGCCTACATCGCGCGCGGCGAGATGGGTTTCGACGTGCTCTCGGGCTGGTGGACCGACGCGGGCACGTTCGACTCCCTGGCGCGCGCCCACGAGCTGGTGATGGCCGGCGCGGGCGCGAAGCGGGATTGACGTGCAGGCAGATTGACTGCACGATCGGAACATGGCGAAGACGCGAACCTTGACCATCCGCAACGT
>SHYY01000276.1 GCA_009692555.1 Myxococcales bacterium | reverse complement strand
CATCTTTCCGTCGGAGAAGTGCGGACCCAAACCTGTCCGGTCGTCGAGTGCTTCCGGACAGACCATTCGCACCGCAAGTGATCGATCTTGATCAGGATTTCTCGAAAAGCGGACAGGTTTGGGTCCGCACCTATGTCAGGAGGTCTGGAATCGGCTTGCTCCCGAAACGGAAACGGAGACGGAAACGGAACGGAGAACGGGGCATCCATGTCCTATGCTTAGGCTGGCGGCCTGTGACCGACGAGCCTCCCCTCAAGTCTACAGAAGGGGGGCAAGCCCCCCGAAGCCGGGCGCAAAATGGGACCGGCCGGCGACGGGAGCGGTAAACTGATCGATGTTCTAGCGCCGCTCACGCGGAACGGAGCGTGCGGAGGAGGTGCCAGACGAGGTAGAAGCCGAGGCGCAGCGCCACGGGCGCGAGAAATCCGGCACGCCGGTAGGCGACCGCAGCGCCGAGGTTCACGAGGAAGATGAACCCGAAGATCGCTGCCAGGACGGGGGTGCCGAGCGGCACGGTGGCCACCTCGCGCAGCCCGGCGACCTGCGAGGCCGGCTCCAGGCAGGAGAGCAGGATCGCCGCCACCCAGAAGGCGCGCGCTCGCCCCTTGGGACCGAGCAGCCGCGCGGCCAGCCACAGCGGCAGGGTCAGGATCAGCAGGCGATACAGGAGCTCGAGCAGGATCCCGGCGCAAGCGTAGAACGGGATCGCCTCCGGGAAGTGCGCGTTCGGGATTCCGAGCGGCCAGAGCCAGTCGGCAGCGACAAGAAAGGCGCCGAGCACCGCCCCGACCAGCGCCGGCCGGCCGATGCGCCGCCGGAACGGAATCGCAGGATCCCAGATCGCGGGGAACCCCGCCCCGGTCGACGCCAAAAGCCCGAGCCAGCCGAGGAGGCAGATCGGCACGATCTCCGCCCAGGACGGCGGCTCGATCGCCGCGCCGAAGCGATCGCGCGGGATCGCCGCCAGGATCGCGCCGAGGAGCCCGACGAAGCCGATCAGACCGAGATAGATCCAGGTCGATCGGAAGCGCGGGTTCACACTACTGGGGGGCGCAGGTGGAGACGCCGGCACCGACGATGTGGCGCCCGGTGTTGGCCAGCACGCGCGTGAAGGCTCCATCGGCCGCGTGGACCCGGTAGACGCTGGTGGAGTCGATGCCGCTGGAGTGCAGGTAGATGTAGAAGTCGCCGCCGAAGAAGCCGAAGGCGAAGGCGGCGGTCTGGGGGTCGACGACGAGCTGCGGGAGGGGAATATCGAGGGTGATCTTGCCGGAGGCCTTGTCGAGGCGCCCGATGTGGGCCTTGGCCTCGGCGAAGAAGCCCCACAGCTCGCCAGCGCCAGTGCCGGTGAGCTCCGCGCGGCCGGAGATTCCGCCGATATCGGTGACCTGCAGCGTCTGAAGATCGATGCTGCCCAGCTCGTTGGGGCTGTCTCCGGCGATGAAGAGGGTCTCGTTCGGGCTCCCCGGCGCATCGCTCGCAAAGCCCATCCCGAAGGTGACGAATCCCTGCTGCCCGGCGACGAACTTGGTGGCGCTGCAGGCGCCGGTGACGGTGTTGACGCGGAACAGCTCGCCGTTGGTGTACAGGGCGAAGGCGATGCCATCGCGGCCGAGCGCCATCGAGAACGGCGTGGCCCCGCCCTTCGCCGGGCAGGCGAGATAGGAGATATCGACGAAGGTGAGCTTCTTCGGATCGAAGAACGACAGGCGCCGATCGACGTCGAAGACGAAGATCCCGTCGCAGTACTTCGGGGGCACGAGGTCGGGAGGCGGCGTGAAGTCGGGGAGAACGAGGAAATCGGAGGGCGCCGCGAAATCGGGCGGCAGGAGCGCCAGATCGGTTCGCTTCGGCGGCAGCCCACCGTCGGTGAGCGCGTCGAGCTCCCAGAGGCGAGTACGACACCCACCGGCGAGGAGGAGGAGCAGGCAGGGGATCAGGGCATGGCGACGCACGATGGGACTCCCGAGGAGCGAACGATACCGCGTCCAGCAACGATAGAATTCAGTTGACAATCGAATCGGTTTGATCTACACAGCGGTCCGACCATCGGACCACTTCGGAACGAACCGGCGCTGGACGGCGCCCCTGTGGGAGGTACGGATGCGGAACAAGGTGGCCTCGCTGGTCCTTCTGATGGTGCTCTCGGGCTGTGCCTCGCCCGGCGCCGACCCGGGCCCCCGGCCGGCGGCGACGGCGGTGGGCGTCCGGCACTACGTCGTGGACGAGCTCTCCCTGCCGATGCGGTCGAGCGACTTCGCGGACGATCTCGACGGCGATGGCCGGCTCGACAACCAGCTCGGGAACATCCTGGCGTCGCTGGCGGCGTCGCAAAACGATGGTGTGGCTTCGGTGCCGAAGATGCTCGCGGACTGCGCGCTGGTCCCGACGGTGGCGGTGGTCGAGGACAGCGCGGGGCGGGCCCTTCAGCTGCTGTGGCACGGCGGGGGCCGCGATCCGGCGACGGTGCTCGACGGGGAGGTGGTGGGTCGGCGCTTCCTCTCGGTGCGGACCCGCGAGATGGCGGATCCGGAGCGCGGCGCGATCCACCTGCCGATCCTCGCCGACAGCGATCCGATCCGGCTGCCGGTGACGGGGCTGGAGCTGGAGCTCACGCTCGCGGCGAACGGGCTGCGCGGCGAGCTCCACGGGGCGACCGCGGCGGAGACGGTGCGGACCCTGGCGTGGCCGGCGCTCCAGCAGATGCTCGCGACCCATCCGGAGAATCACGTCGACCTCCTGCGCGCCCTCGACGGCGACCACGACGGCAAGGTCACCCTCGACGAGTTCCATCGCGCCCCTCTCATCGAGACCCTGCTCGCGCCCGATCTTCAGCTCTTCGACGGCGGCCGCTGGGCGCCGGGCGAGCGGCGCGACGCGCGGGACTCGATCTCCCTCGGCTTCGCCTTCCACGCCCGCCCGTGTCCGGAAGAAGGCTGCTGCTTGACGCCGTGATCGCCCGGACGTATCTGTCCGGGCCATGAAAAAGCTTGCCTTGGTCGCGCTCGCAAGTCTCTCGTCGATCGGCTGCTATCGCGTGATCGTGCAGTGGCCGAGCGAGCCGCTGAAGGTCGAGATCGTCAACTGCCCGGCGCTGTCCCAGGGGGCCGCCACCGACGGGGGGAGCGAGGCGATCGACGCCGCGACGCCCCCGCCGGCGGAGCAGCGGGCGAGCTTTTCGGCGAAGGGCGGGCGGGCGTTCCGGCTGGCGGGCGCGGGCACGCTGGTGTTCGTCGAGTACACCGGCAGCGACGGGCTCCGGGTGCTGGAGGTCGACGGCTCGGGGGATGACGCGTGCGGGCGCGGCGGGGAGGAGATCTGGCGCCTCGGCGCAGGCGGGCGATGGGACGCGGTCCACGCCGTCCCCGCCGGCAAGGTGGTGTGCGCCGAGGCGACCGGGGCCAGCGATGGCGACGTGGTGTGGCTCTTCCGCGGCGCCGAGTAGACCGTTCAATTTCCGGGCGTGTCCCCGGCCCCAGGGGACGCTGACGTGCCGCCCGCGGCGGGTCGATGAGGCTCAGTCGAGCAGCGCGCAGTCGAACTCGCGGATGAAGCGGAGGTTGTCCTCCTCCAGGCCGCCGGGATGCGCGGCGTCCCTCCAGCCGACGTGGCGGCGGTAGTTCGCCTCGACGCGCTCCGGCGCCTCGCGGTTCACGCATCGCTCGACGACGCCGGCGATCATCCCGGTGCGGTGCATCCCGCCGCCGCAGTGGAGGTGGACGTTCCCGCGCGGCGGCGCACCGCCGGGGAGCAGGATCTGCTCGCGGATCAGGCGCGCCACCGCGCCGGTCGCCTCGCGCCGCTTCGCCGGATCCCCGTCGCTCTTGCGCAGCAGATCGCGCCACGGGCCGTACGCTTCGGGACCGTCGCCGGCCGTCCGGTAGGTCGCGCCCGCGCGCGCCGCCGCCCGGCCCTCTCCGTCGACCAGATCGCGCGCCGGGATCTCGCCGTCAAACAGGTTCACCACGTGCCGCACGCCGCCTGCGTCGAGCAGCGAGCGGAAGCAGGAACCCGGCGAGTCGGGGTCTGGGGTGAAGCCGGAGCGGAACACCAGCACCGGCCGCGTCCGCCCCGCGCCGTCGACGAAGCTGCGCCCGCGCAGCGGGAATGCCCCGAGGTTGTTGTTGTCGCCCTCGATCAGCACGGCGCGCACCATCCGCCACATCAGCGCGCCCTGAAGCCGCTTCTGCAGCGCCGCGCGCTCCTCGTCGGTCCCGGGCGCCAGCGACGGGCCGACCAGCGCCATCAGCTCGGCCGCGCCCTCCCGGGCGTCGCCGCGCAGCGACGCGCCCCAGCGGTTCTCGCGGTTGCAGCGGAGGAGAGCGGCGTCGACGCCGGCCTCGCGGAGGAGCGCCGGATCGAGGTCATCGTGCTCCCCGGCCACCGCCGGGAGGGCGGGCGCAGGCCGGAGTGGTGTCGCGGCCGCGCACCCGGACATCGCCGCAGCGACGAGCAGGCGGCACGGAAAGGCCGTGCGAGGCGTCATCAGTCGGCGCGTGCGCGCTTCGACGCCGGCCGGTCGGAGAGCCGCTTGGCGTAGGCGGAGAGCCCCGGACGGTCGACCAGCAGCCCGAGCGATCGCGCCCACACCACGATCGCCCCGAGGATCACATCGGCGGCGCTGAACTGCTCGCCGAGGAGCCAGGTGCGGCCATCGATCGCCCGCTCGACGACGCCCGAGTACTCGGCGAACGTGGTCCGCCCGCGATCCGCCATCGCCGCCGCGCGCTCCGCCTCGGGGAGCTCCTTCGTCTCGGCGACGATCTTGGTCATCGCCGGCTCGAAGGTCACGACGCCGTAGACGATCCACTGGTAGTAGCGCCCGCGATCGGGCGTGCCCGGGGCGGGGGCAAGCCCCTTCTCGGCGTACTTGTCGGCGAGGTAGAGGCAGATCGCCGCCGACTCGAAGAGCGTGGTCTCCCCGTCGACCAGCGCCGGCACCGCCCCATGCGGATGGATCGCGAGGTACTCCGGCTGCTTGTGCTCGCGCGTGCCGATATCGAGCCGCGCCAGCTCGTAGGGGACGGCCAGCTCCTCGAGCAGCCAGCGCACGCGACCGGCGCGCGTCTTCGGGACGTAGTAGAGCTTCATGGCGATCTCTCCTCGTTCAGGCTCGGTGGATGGTCCCGGGAGCCTAGCGCATCGATCAGTTTACCGCTCCCGTCGCCGGCCGGTCCCATTTTGCGCCCGGCTTCGTTGCTCGTCGGTCACAGGCCGCCAGCCTGCTTCCTCCTCGCGCCTCACCGGACGCGAAATGGGCCTCGGCGGGCTCGGTCCGGGTAAACTGGTCGACGCTCTAGTACTACTCGCTCACGTCGGAGCCCGTCTCCGGCACCCGCGGGCCGGTCACGGCGTGCTCCCGTCGGAAGCGCGGGGCGGTCGGCCGGCGCGCGGGGGCGGTTGGAGCCCGTACGGGCCGCCCTCCGGCCCCGGACGCCGTCG
>SHYY01000275.1 GCA_009692555.1 Myxococcales bacterium | reverse complement strand
TGGAGGCGGTCATCCTCCTGCGGAAACCACGCGGAGTGAAGCGGACCGCCATGCCGTCGATCGGCGACGTAACGAGGTGGATCGCCGACCTGGGCGGCTACACAGGCAAGTCGTCGGGGGGGCCGCCCGGCGCGATTGTCATCGCGCGCAGCCTGCGCCGGATCGAACCCGTAGCGACCGTTCTCGACGGTGGAGCCGAGATGTGATCAATGGTCAGGAACGGGAGCGGGAACGGGAACGGAAACGCTAACTTCCTTTACCGCGTCAGCGGAGTTGTCTCGGCGGGAGCCGAGGGAAACGGAAACGGAAACGGAAACCGAAACGGAAACCGAAACCGAAACCGAAACGGAAACGGGAACGGAAACGGGAACGGAAACGGGAACGGAAACGGAAACGGAAACCGAAACCGAAACCGAAACCGAAACCGAAACGGAAACGGAAACGGAAACGGAAACCATCCCGGGCGTTGACCCGCCCGGCCGGCGCCACTAGCCTCCGGGATCGTCGGAGGGATCGTGAGCGAAGCGTCGATCGAGACCGTCGAGGGCACCGTGCACAAGGTGGTCTACGCCGCCGCCGACGGGCTGTTCGCGGTGGTGCGGATCGTGGTGGCGGGCCGGCCGGGTCCGGTGACGGTGGTGGGGCCGCTCGGTGGGCTCGCGCCCGGCGAGATCGTGCGCATCGACGGGACGTGGGAGCGCCACCCGGCGCACGGCGATCAGCTCCGCGCCGAGCGCGCGGTGGCGATCCGGCCGCGCACCAGCGACGGCGTGAGCCGCTACCTCGAGGGGCTGAAGGGGATCGGACCGACGCTGGCGAAGCGGCTGGTGGCGGCCTTCGGCACGCGGGCGGTCGAGGTGCTCGAGGAGGAGCCGTGGCGCGCGGCGCAGGTGCCGGGGGTCGGAAAACGGCGCGCGGGACGGGTCGCCGACGAGGCGAAGGCGCGGCGCGAGGAGCGCGAGGTGATGGTCTTTCTCCAGGGCCAGGGGGTCTCGGCGGCGTGGGCGGCGCGGATCCGCAAGGTGTGGGGCGACCGCGCGATCACCAGGCTGCGCGAGAACCCCTACCTGCTCGCGCGCGAGGTGCCCGGGATCGGCTTCCACACCGCCGACCAGATCGCCCGCGGGATGGGGATCGACGACGCCTCGCCGCTCCGGATCGAGGCCGGACTCTACGACACCCTGGAGGGCTTCGCCGACGGTGGCCACCTCTACGCGCCGCGCGGCGAGCTGCTCCTCCGGGCGGGCGAGGCGCTGCACATCGACGCCCTGGAGCTCGACCTCGCGCTCTTGCGATTGGTGGCCCAGGGCGCAGTGATCCTCGAGGACGACGGCGCGTGGCTGCCCCGCCTCCACGCCGCGGAGCAGGCGATCGCGCGCCGGATCGGCGTCCTGCTGGCGGCGCCGCGCACTCCCCCGCCGGCTCCGAAGGGGGACGCCGCCATCTCGGCGCTCGCCGCGCTCTCGGCCGGCCAGAAGCGCGCCGTCGACGGAGTGCGCGCCGCGGCGCTGTGCGTGATCACCGGCGGGCCGGGCACCGGGAAGACCACCGTGGTGAAGGCGATCGTCGCGTCGTGGCACGAGGCGCGGCGCCGCGTCCTCCTCGCCGCACCGACGGGGCGCGCGGCAAAACGGCTCGCCGAGGCCACCGGAAGGCCGGCACAGACGGTCCACCGCCTCCTCGAATGGGGACGGGGCGCGCGCGGGCGCGGCTCGTGGGGGCGCGATGAGAGCCGGCCGCTGGAGGCCGATCTGGTGGTGATCGACGAGTCGTCGATGCTCGATGTCGCGCTGGCGCGGGCGCTGCTCCAGGCGGTGCCGCCGGGGGCCACCGTGGTCCTGGTCGGGGACGTCGATCAGCTCCCGTCGGTGGGGCCGGGGCAGGTGCTGGCCGACGTGATCGCCTCGGGGGTGGTGCCGGTTGCGCGCCTCACCGAGATCTTTCGCCAGGGCGCGGGGAGCGCGATCATCCACAACGCCCACCAGGTGTTGGCCGGGCACCCGCCCATCGCCGCCCCGCCCGGCGCCGACGGCGCGCTGGCCGATTTCTACGTGCTTCACGTCGACGATCCGGTGCGCGCCCGCGAGATGGTGGTGCGCCTGTGCAAGGAGCGGATCCCGAAAGCCTTCGGGCTCCACCCCTCGCGCGACATCCAGGTGCTCACCCCGATGCACCGCGGCGAGGCGGGCACCGAGGCGCTCAACCGCGCGCTCCAGGAGGCCTTGAACAAGGCCGGGGCGCTGCTCCCGCGCGGCACGCGCCCGCCTTTGCGCGTGGGGGACAAGGTGATGCAGTCCCGCAACGACTACGACCGCGACGTCTTCAACGGCGACCTCGGCGAGGTGGTGCGGATCGATCCCGAGGGCGCCTCCGCGGAGGTGCTGTTCGACGACCGCCGCGTGGCCTACGACGGCGAGGCGCTCTCCGACCTCGATCTCGCCTACGCGGTGTCGATCCACAAGAGCCAGGGCAGCGAATACCCGGCGGTGGTGGTGACGCTGCTCCCGCAGCACTTCGTGCTCCTGCGTCGCAACCTGCTCTACACCGCGATCACCCGCGGCAAGCGGCTGGTGGTGCTGGTGGGCGCCGAGCGCGCCATCCGCCGCGCCGTCGACACCGCCGACGCCGAGCGCCGCTACACCCGCCTGCGCGACCGACTCGCCTCCCTCCCGATCTGACCGATCCGGAAAACAAAAAGGGCCGAACGCTCACTGGCGTCCGGCCCTCCTGCGATGCGTCGAAAGAACTACGGGGCGGCGGGCTTCTCGGCCTTGTGGTCCTTGTGGTCCTTCTTGGCGTCCTTGTGATCCTTCCTGGCGTCCTTCTTGTCGTCCCTGGCGTCCTTCTTGTCGTCGCGGAGCTCCTTCTTGTCGGCCTTCAGCTCCTTGACGTCGGCCTTCGCCTCGGCCTTGTCGCCCTCCTTGATGTCCTTCTTGATCTCTTTCTTGTCGGCCTTGATCTCCTTCTTGTCGGCCTTGATCTCCTTCTTGTCGGCCTTGCCCTCGGCCTTGTCGGCCTTCACGTCGCCCTCGGCGAGCGCGAGCGTCCAGGTGGCGGGGGCGAGCAGGGCGAAGGCGGCGACCATCGTGCGAATCGTCATGGGGGATCTCCTGTTGGGTTGGATTTGGACGGAACGGGGGGAGGCTTAAGCAAGAAACCTGCCAGCAGTCGGTGGCGGAAATCAATGGAAAATCGCGGTGGGAGGGGGCGGGCGGTGGGGCGTCCGTGCGGCGGGTCGGGGGCGAAACGCCCCATGGTCGCGGGCCCTGACTACTGGGTGACGTAGAAGAAGCCGATGCACATCTCGTCGGTGGTGCCCTCGCCCCAGTTGAGTTCCCGGGGCTCGAGCAGCTTGCCGTCGGGCCCGACCGGTTGATTGGCCGCGCTGTTGTCCCAGTGGCATTCGATAGAGAGCTGATCGCCCGGATGGAACTCCTTCGACTTCTTGAAGCCGTACGCGCCCTGCCAGTGGAAGTCCCATTTCTTGATGTCGAGCAGGCACTCGTCGGTGCCGTCGGCGCGCTCGATCTGGATGCGCCCGGTGGTGCCGCGGGTGTGCATGTGGTGCGCGGCGGAGTGCAGCGTGAAGGGCTTGTTCGGGGCGATCGAGAGGCCGGGGATCATCCCGAAGAAGGGCGTCGGGTCGAAGGCGAACCGGTACATCTGGTTGGTCGCGCCGGCGGGGATGGTCATCTTGCGGTCGCGCACCCACAGGTTGAAGTTGGTCCATGGGAGGATGATCGCCTCCTTGTCGACCTGATCGTCGAGCTTGACGTCGACCGAGGTCTCATCGGGGGCGGGCTTGGCGACGAGGGTGTTGTAGTGGACCTGGAGGATCACCTTCGAGCCGGGGAGGACCTTCAGGCCGGTGGCGGGCGGGAAGTCGCTGCCGAGGCTACCGGGCGCCCAGCCGCCGAGCATTCCGACGCGCCGGTTCGCGCCGCCGGGGCCGCCATAGCAGGTGTAGCCGGGGCCGGGCTCGGCGTCGTCGAGCTTCTGGTACTCGGCGACGTCCGCCGGCTGCGCGAGGAAGGCGATGACGTGGTGGACGATCGCGCTGTTGCCGGGGTTGGCGCGGAAACCGGTGACGTACTTGGTGGTCTGCGCAGTCCAGTCGACGATGAAGCAGCGGTAGTCATCGGGGGACTTGGTCGGCGTGTAGGGGACCGGCAGCTTCATGTGGAGATCGACCCGCGACAGCTTCGGGGCCTGCGCCTCGGCGGGAGCGCGATACTCTCCCTCGGTGCCCTTCTTCGCGCCCTGATCGGCCCACCCGGTGAGGGCGGTGATCTGCGCGTCGCTGAGCGAGCGGTCGCCGACGTACTCGGTGCAGTCCTTGCTCGGCGACCACGGCGGCATGTTCTTGCTGGCGACCTGGATCCGGATCGCGTCCTTGTGGGCCAGGACGTCCTCGTAGGTCTTCAGCGCGAACGGGCCGATGCCGCCTTCGTAGTGGCACTGGGTGCACTTCTCGTCGACGATCGACTTCACGTCGCGGAAGTAGGTGAGCGTGGTGCCTTGCGGCGGAGTGCCGCCACCGCATCCCGCGAGCGTCGCCGCGGTGGCGACGACGAACCCGCGCCCGAGAGCGCGCCAGAGGGGATCACGAACCACGGATGCCATGTTTCCTCCTTGGAAGAGTTTTCTCGGCGAGCCCGCCCTGGGCGCGGACGAGCGATTCGATCATCCGGCGCATGACGGCGCGTGCAGCGTCGAGGGTGAGCCCTTGATGTACGCGCAGGGATTCCCAGGCGGAGAAGCTCGCTGCGAGGGCGAGCGCGGCAGAGATCTCCGCCCGCCCCTCGGGATCGGCGTCGAGCTCCTGGGCGAACACGCGCTCCACCTCCGCGCGCTTCCACGACCGCACCTGTTCGAGGCGCGTCGCCACCTCGAGGGAAAATGGCTCCCGGAGCAGCGCGGCGCGGCGCACCGGGGCCACCTGCTCGAGCATCCGGGTCCGCTCGCCCACGAAGGCGGTCAGTCGATCCCCGAGCGGCCCGTCGGCGGGCACGAACCGGAGCGTCGGCAGGATCCGCTCCATCCGGCGCGCGGCGCAGGCGGCGAAGAGGTCCTCGAGATCGTGGAAGTGATGGAACACGAGGCGCAGCGACACCCCGGCGCGCTCGGCGATCCGGGGGCCGGTCGGCTGGAGGTCGCCCTCCTCGATCAGGGCGAGGAGCGCATCCACCACCGCGGCCCGCGCGCGCTCGCCGCGGACCAGCCGTCCGTCGGTGGAGGGGGCTTCGGTGGAGGAGACCATGCGCCCCAATCTATGCTAGTTGCACTTCCAGTGCAAGAACAAATTCGAAGCGACGGGAACGGGAACGGGAACGGGAACGGGAACGGGAACGGCAACGGCAACGGCAACGGCAACGGCAACGGCAACGGCAACGGCAACGGCAACGGCAACGGCAACGGCAACGGCAACGGCAACAACGGGGACGGGGACGGGGACGGGGACGGCGGAGCGCC
>SHYY01000067.1 GCA_009692555.1 Myxococcales bacterium | reverse complement strand
CTCCGGCACCCGCGGGCCGGTCACGGCGTGCTCCCGTCGGAAGCGCGGGGCGGTCGGCCGGCGCGCGGGGGCGGTTGGAGCCCGTACGGGCCGCCCTCCGGCCCCGGACGCCGTCGGTGAGCAAAGATCTGATCGAGTAGTACTAGCGCGCCAGGCCGTCGATCCGCTCGATCAGGGCCTTCTTCAGGTCCGACGAGATCGGCTTCTCGCCGAGCCAGATGTTCCAGATGTCGTACTCGAGGCGGAGGTTTTTCGGCCCGGCCTTGGCCGGTGCGCCGTCCATCGCGAGCGAGACCTTGCCGTCGGGGTCGGTGTGGATCACGAGCTCCCCGCCGGCCTTGAGATCGCGATCGAAGAGCGCCAGGAAGCTCTCCGCGTCGCGCCGCATCTCGGCGCTGGCCTTCGGTCCCACGTCGTCGCCCAGCGCCTCGCGGTAGGACTCGCGCTGCTGCTTCGCCGTCACGTCGCGGACGAAGCGGAGCACGGCGTGCTTGGCGAAATCGCCCTGCACCACGAACTGCGGCGCCAGCTCGCCCCGCCCGAGGCTCGCCGGATCGGCGCCCCCGGCCTTGCCCACCAGCGCCGGGAAGGCCCGCCGTGCCGCCAGGTCCTCGACGTACAGCCCCATCGCGTAGACCTTGAAGCCCGCCACCTTGCGCGCTCCTACGCCGATCAGGACGTACTCCTTGTCCTCGATCACGAGGTAGGTCTGGAAGACCTGCTTGGTGGCCGGTTCGGTGTAGGGCAACGCGTTGTGGCGCGGCGACGCGGCGGTGGAGAGCTCGCGGGTGATCACCGCGATGCGCGCCTTCACCGACGCGTCGTCCTTCGGGTCCCGCTTCGGGAGGCCGAGGTAGCGGGTGTAGGAGGTCACCGCCTCGATCCGCAGCCCTGCCTTGTCGTAGGCCTGCGCGGCGTTGTAGGCGAAGTCGGGGAGCGGCTGCTCGTCGAAGGCGTGATCGAACTCGATCGCGGCGTCCTTGAAGCGGCCCTGCTGGAAGAGCCGCTCGCCGGCGTCCCAGAAGCGCTTCGCGGCCTGCTGTTTCTCGTCGGTGGCGGGGCCATCCGCAGCGGCGGCGAAGGGCACCAGGGCGGCCAGCGCGAGGAGGGCGGAGAGCATCGATCGTCCGGTCGGCACAGGGTGATCCTAGAGGGAAAGGAGCGCGCTCGCCACTTCGTGCGCTCCCCTCCGGTACGGAACGCGGGCCGATCCGGATCGCTCCGATTAATAGAAGCGGACGCCGTCGAGCCACAGGGTGGCGTTGCCGGTGCCGGCGCCCTTCAGCGGGTCGGCGTGGAATTCGACCGAGTTCACGCGCGCGAGGCTGAAGCCGCCGACATCCGCCGCGTTCCAGCCCGCGCCACCGACGAGCGGGATCTTGATCTCGACGTAGCCGGCTGGGGCCCTCGGGAGGCGGTTCATCTGCGTCTGGAGGCGGCGGTAGCTTCCGTTCTGGCCGCACAGGACGACGGTCGGTCCCGCGGGGTCCCAGCCGCCGTAGTTCGGCCCCTGCTGCGCGTCGAGGAAGAAGGAGAGACCGCTCCTTCCCGTGAGGTCCCAGCCGGCGTTGCGCGACTTCGGCGTCGCGGCCTGGAAATAGGAGACCCCGTCGTAGCTGACGCGGACCGCCTCCGCGCCCTCCCGCACCCGCATCGTCTCCTTGGCCAGCGCGACGTGACCGCGCGCGACCGGATTGCACGGGACGATCGTATCGTTCTCCGATTCGCCGACCTCCCACGTCGCGAGCACGTCCTCCGCGACGTCGCCGGGGAGGAGCGAGAGATCGCGCGCCGTGAGATCAAGTCCCGCGAGGTCGCGCCCACCGTCGGAGAGCGCGCCCGCTTCGGCGGGGAAGGAGCGGTAGTCGGGGTTGCGCGCGGTGCACGCGCCGACGAGGCAGCCCGCGGCGGCGAGCAGCATTGGAATTCGATCGCCCATCGCCCGGGACCGTAGCAGGGAACCGGGGGCCGCGGGCGTTGTCGATCCCCTCACACTCCCCAAGGAGGCGCTCCGATGTCCGATTTCCTGCGTGAAGCCGGCTGGCCGGTCTACCCGACCTTGATCATGGGCCTCGCGGCGATGCTGCTCGCGATCCGCCACGCGCTGATCCCGCAGCGCAGCCTGGTGCCACTCTGCGCCGGACTCGCGGGCGCCGCGCTGGCGATGGGCGCGTTCGGCACCGCCGTCGGGCTGCAGCACGCGGCGAGCGGGATGCCCGACGTCGCTCCCTCGGAGCGCTGGATCTTCCTGATCGGGCTGAAGGAGGCGCTCGGGTGCCTCTCCGCCGCCCTCGGTCCGCTGGTCTTCTCGGCGCTCCTCTGCGGGATCGGGAGCTGGCGCATGGCGCGTCGGATCGAGCGGATCAAGGAGTGACGGAGGACCCCGGGGCAGCCCGTGGGGCGTCGGGGCGATCGAAGATCCACAGCGCGAGGGCGCCGCGATCTGCTACCAGGAGGTGCTGCAGGGCGCGCGGGACGAAGCGGAGTGGGAGCTCCTGAGCTACTACTCCGGAAAATCGTCGCGTCGCGCGAAGAAAATACAGGACGCGCACAGCGCGGCCCGGCGGGCCGTCCCGCCGTGAGCACGGGTGGGGACCCCGCGAGCTTTTCTCGTGGGGCGGGGCGGCCCGCCCCGTGGGATCTTCAGCGCGGCCCGAGGGCTGCGGACTTTGGTTGCGGCCCGCGGGCCGCGCTGAGATCCATCCTCGATACCCAGCGGATCGCCACTCCCGCGGATCCGGTAGCGATTCATCGCGAGGGACCTGGTCCAGGTGGTCCGCCCGCGAGAAACTGGAGGCGCGGGCCAGACCGGGTAAGCTACGCGCGTGGCGCCCTCCGTCCACCGGCTTGCCCTCTTCGCCGTGCCGCTTGCAGCGGCGCTCGCCGGCTGCTCGTCCTCCTACGCCACCGCCGCGCCGCCGTCGCCCGCGGCCCCCGCCGCCCCCCCGCCCGTCGACGTCGGGCCTATCGCGGCCCTGACCGCGCACCCCGATCTGCCGGCGGAGCGCCGCACGGTGCAGGTGGTGGGCGGCGCGGAGCGGGTGGTCGACGCCGAGGAGGCGGTGCGGGGCGGCTTCACCCTGGTCGACCTGCGCGATCAGTGGACGCCCTACATCTTCACCGAGATCGCCGATCCGGCGGGCGCGCCGATGATCAATCGCTACCGCTCGATCTTCCTCGGCCTCGCCGCCGATCGCAGCGACGCCGATGGGCAGCCCCTCCCGGCAAGAGAACACAACTACTTGGAGTTGTTTGGGATTCCTCCGACTCTCTCGGTGCTTGCGGCGCGCTTCCGGGGCGAGGGAGCGGGAGGGCAGGGGGGCGGGGATCCGTGTGCGGCGGTGGATCTCGCGAGGATTCGCGCGGTGACCTCGATCCCGCTCCGCGAGGCCAAGAGCGAGCTGAAGGAGCGCGCCCGGATCGACGCCCTCGCGCGCAAGCTCGAGGGACTCCGCGAGCAGGCCCACGCCGCCACGATCGCCGAGCTGGCCTCCACCGAGAGCGCGAAGCTCACCGACGAGGTGAACGCGGTCACCAAGGCGCTCGCGGCGCGCGCTGCGTTCGCGGAGGTGGAGAAGCGCCTCCGCTGCGAGGGGCTGTTCGCGCCGCGCGCCCGCCACGCCACGGGCCGCTTCGACGACGCGATGCGCGAGGCGGTGATCCGCTTCCAGCGCAAGCACAAGCTCTACGACGCCGCGGCGCTCCGCCCGGATACGCTGGCCGCGCTCGGGCGCTCGCTGCTCGAGAACGATCACGCGGCGCTGGTCCGGGTGCTGACCGAGCGGGTGGTGGCGGCGGCCAACCTCCTCGAGGATGGCTCGGTCGGCACCGCGGCGACCTACCAGGGCGCGAGCGGACAGACGCTCCCGGTGAGGAACCTGGTCGACGAATCGCTTCGCGCCGCGCTGGCCCAGCTCGGCCTCGATACGCCGGAAGGCGCGCTGGCGTTCTTTCGCCGCCGCTCCCCGGAGGACTTCTCGTGGCTGCGGGTGGCGGTCAAGCTGCCCCCGCCGCCCGAGTACCACTCTCCGTCGATGGATCTCTCGGTCGAGATCGATCGCGGCGACGTGATCTACGACCCCCTGTTCGACGAGAAGGGCCGCCCGACCAATCAGACCCGCCGCCGCTTCCCGATGATCACGCTGCGCACGAAATACCGGGAGCAGATCATCCCGCTCTTGCGCTGGCGAACCACCATCGGCGGCTGGCGCAGCGACCTCGCCTCGAACGGCTACGAGTACTACCGCTACAAGGGCTCGGACGTGGGGCCGCGGGTGTGGCGCAACGTGGTCGCCGGGCCGGTGTGGATCGCGCCGAACTCGACGCCGGTGCGCTCCCTGGTGAAGTACAAGGTGGTCCAGGGGGCGAGCCAGCAGGTGGTCAACTACGACGAGGTCGGGCCGGGCTACCTGTCGGCCTACGGGCTCGTCGCCGCCTACAATGTTGTTCCCGGAAAGGACGGAAAACCCGACTGGGACAACGGCGTGCGCGTGCACGGCTCGTCGGAGATCCTCTCGATCCGCAACCCGAACGCCTACTCGCACGGCTGCCACCGTCTGATGAATCACCTCGCGGTGCGGCTGTTCTCGTTCGTGCTGCAGCACCGTCCGGTGGTGATCACCGGCGACCGCACGCTGAACTTCACGCGCCAGTTCCTGTGGAAGGAGGACGTCTACGAGATGCGGCTGCCGTCGCGCGGGTTCTGGTACGAGTTCGATCCGCCGATCCCGGTCAACGTCCTCGAGGGCAACATCCTCGGCAAGGCGAAGAAGCCGATCACCATCTACGTGCCCAAGCCGGAGGTGGAGTACCCACCCGGCCCGATCCCGATCCCGCAAGGCAGCCCCGAGGCACGCGCCGGCGGGGGAGGCGACGAATGAGACCAGCCGGTGGTTTGCGCGCGGCGGTGCTCTCCGTCGCCGCCTCGGTTGCGATCGGGGTCGCGGGCAGCGGCTGTGGCACGCGCAGCGCGGTGCCCGGAGATGGCCCGATCGCGATCTCGAACGCCGCCGACGCGGGCGCCTTGGGGGGCTCGCTGGCGACGCTGGCCAGGCCGCCGTCGGCGGTGCTGCCGGTCCCGAAGCGCCCGCCGCCGAAGGTGCGACTCGCGGTCCGCTCGACGCCGAGCAAGGCGTCGGTGACGTGGGGCAAGAAGGCGCTCGGGTTGACGCCGCTGATGATCGAGCGGCCGCAGGACAGCGGACCGGTCGATCTCGTGGTGCGCGCGAACGGCTACTTCCCCGTGCACGTGCGCGCCTACTCGTTTCGCAACGATGTGCTGGCGGTGAAGCTGACCCGGCTCTCCGAGCGGATGACGCTCTTCGGCGCGAAGAAGGAGCTCGCGCCGGTGGAGGGGATCGATCCCCTGGCCCCGCCACCACCCTCTCCGCCCGCCGCTCCACCGTCCACCTCCCCGCCCCCGGGTTGAGTGAGGCCGCGCGCCCACAAGGTGCGTGGCTTCGCTCCGTTCGATCCCCAGCCCGTTTCAATCCCGCCGTCCGTGCAGCCCCCCGGAACCTCGACCTGTCAAGGTGGGTTTTATTGACACATCTACCTACATGTAGTATGATGTGTTCAATTACCGGAAGAGGTCGATATGATTCGGGAAAAAGAGAGCAGCCGCCGCGTCGCCCTGATTCTCTGCGGGCTGACCACCCTGGCCTTGACCGCGACCTGGGGCGCCCGCGACCGCGCCTCGCTGGCCGCTCCCGGCCTGATGATCGCCGCCCACGATCCGGAGGCGCCGCGCGCGTCGATCCCGATCACCCTCGACCGGATCCGTCGCACCAGCGATGGGCTGGTGGCCGACCTGGGCGAGGGCGCGCGCGCCGAGCTGACCCTCGATCCCAGGCTGCAGCGGCTGGCCGATCGCGTGCTCGCGGCGCATCACGCTCCCTACGCCGCGGCGGTGATGCTCTCGGTCGACGATGGCCGGGTGCTGGCGCTCGCCGGGCGCTCGGAGGCGGAGCCGCAAAAGACGGCGGCCGAGCTCTGCCTCACGGCATGGGCCCCGGCGGCTTCGGTGTTCAAGGTGGTCACCGCGGCGGCGCTGGTCGATGGGGGCGTCCGGCCGGGCGCCCGCGTCTGCTACCACGGCGGCGTCCACTCCCTCGAGGCGAGCAACCTTTCCGCCCACCCGCGCCTCGACCGCGAGTGCAACACGCTCGCCTACGGGATCGCCCGGTCGCAGAACGCGATCATCGCCCGGCTGGCGCACGATCACCTGGAGCCCGCAAAGCTCGAGCGGGTCGCCCATGCCCTCGGCTTCGGCGAGACGCTGCCCTTCGATGCACCGGTCGCGCCGTCGACGGTGGACCTCCCGCAAGGTGGGCTGGCGTTCGCGCGCGTCGCGGCCGGCTTCTGGCAGACCTCCCTCTCGCCGCTGCACGGCGCCTGGATCGCCGCCACCATCGGCCGCGGCGGCGTCACCCCGCCGATGCGGATCGTCGAGCGGGTGGTGCGGGGTCGCGATGTGGTCATCCCCGAGGCCCCCGTCGCGCGCCGCGTGCTCGACGAGAAGACCGCGCGCGCCGTCGGTGCGATGATGGTCGGCACCACCCAGTACGGGACCGCGCGGCTCGGCTTCCACAACTCCGCCGGGCGGACCTACCTCCCCGGCGTCGCGGTGGCCGGCAAGACCGGCTCGCTGAACCGCAAGGAGGGCCCCTTCCTCGCCTACTCGTGGTTCATCGGCTTCGCCCCCGCCGAGCGGCCGGAGGTGGCGGTCGCGGTGCTGCTCGGCAATGGCTCCGGGCGGGAAGCGCGGGCCCACAAGGTCGCGCGCGAGCTGCTCGAGGGCTACTTCCACGGCGCACCGAAGATGGTGGTCGCTTTGCGGTAAGATTCGCCCGCCATGCGCCTCGCCCTGCTGCTGCTGCTCGTCGCCGCGCTCCCGGTGTCGGCGGTGCCGGCCGTGTCGGATTGCCCGACAGGGGCGGCACGCAAGAGCTACCTCGCGGCGCGCAAGCTGATCGCCGCGGGGGACCTGCTCGCGGCGGTCGAGCGGCTGGTGGCGACGCGCGGCGAGTGCCCCGCGCCGGCGGTCGATTTCCGTCTGGCCCAGGCCTACGAGCGGCTGGGGCGGCTCAGCCTGGCGCTCGACTCCCTCGACAAGTACCTCGCGGCTCCGGGGCAGGTCGACAATCGGGTCGCGGTGGAGGCGTGGGCCGGGGAGCTGCGTGCGCGGGCCGAGGCGGAGCGCCAGGGCGTGCCGCCGCCGCCTTTGCCCACGCGAGCGCCGCCCGGGCCGCCGCCCTCCTACTTCCCGGAGGAGACGGTGGAGGTCAAGGCGCCGGTTCCGGGCCCGCGGCAAGGCCCCGCCGAGGCGGAGCGCTGGCGCCTGTTCGCGGGAGGGGGCCTGGCCGTGAACGGCGCGCTCCAGCCGGGACGCCTCGCGGGGCGCGACGGCAGCGTCGGGCAGCTCGGCGGCAGCTACCAGCTCGGCCTGGCCTATCGCGTGGCGCTGCGGGCCCGGCTCGACCTGGCGGTGATGATCGCCGGACAGGTGCTGCCCTGGACCCAGGCCGACGCGCCGCTGCAGCGCGATGTCGCCTTCGCCACGGTGATCGGCCTCGGGCTGCGCGCCGACCTGCCGCTGGCGAGCGGTGAGCGCACGCGACTGCTGCTCACACCGTCGACCACCGCCGGACTGGGGTCGCTCTCGCGCGGCTTCGATCCGAGCTACGAAAATGCCCTCGGGCTGCGCTTCGGGCTCGCCCTCACCGTCGAGCGCTCGCTGATCGGCGTGTTCATCGAGCCGGAGTGCTTCGTCCTCCTGGCGGGCGATCTGCGCACTCCGGAGTGGACGGTCGGGGTGACGGCGGGCGTCAGGGTCCGCCTGTAACGATCACAGGGCGCGGCCGGTGTCACCCGGGAGCAGGATGCGGCGCAGCACGGGCACCGGGAGCGCGCCGTGGGCGAGGAGCTGGTCGTGGAAGACGCCGAGGGAGAACGCGTCGCCGCGGGCGCTCCGCACATCCTCCCGCAGCTTCAGGATCGCGAGTCGGCCCAGCGCGTGGCCGAGGTACATCGGGTCGTAGGCGGCGCGCTCGGCCTCGCGGCGCGCGGAGTAGTCGTCGAGGTAGCCCTCGTCGGTGAACACCTCCACGAGGTCGTCGACCTTGGTGCCGCTGCCGTGCAGCCGCAGCGCCGCCACGAAGCGGCACGCGCGCACCAGCGCCTCGCGGAGCTGGGCGAGCCGCAGCTTGGGGTCGCCGAACCCCTCGTCGAGCATCATCTCCTCGGCGTAGTGCGCCCAGCCCTCGCTGAAGGCGTAGCTCCGCGCGAGCCGCTGCATCGTCGACGGGGCGTGGCGCGCTGCCTCGGCCTGCAGGAAGTGTCCCGGGAAGGCCTCGTGGATGGCGCTGAGCTGGAGCTGCGGGCGGTTGAGCGCGCGCAGGTGCTCCTCGCGCCGCTTCTTGTTCCAGCTCCGGTCGACGGGATCGACGTGGTAGCGCCACTCGCGGGCGCGCGCCTCGAGCGGGCCGGGGCCGGTGAGGGCGATGAAGCCCCACTGGTAGGCCGGCATCTCGGCGACCGCGGGGGCGCCCTGCGGCAGCGTCGCAAGGTGGTGCTCGCGTACGAAGGTGGCCGCCTGATCGAGCGCGGCGGAGGCCGCCGGGAGGAGCGTCTCCGCCGTCGGGTGATCGTCTTCCAGCACACGCGGCGCCTCGACGGGAGACTTTCCCGGGGCGGTGGCGTGGGCCGCCTCCTCGTAGCGCAGGCGAGCCTGGCGCAGCTCGCGCTCGGCGAGGGCGAGGAGCTGGTCGAACGGGAGATCGATCCCCTCCGCGATGCGCAGGCGCTCGAGCAGGCGCTCCTTGCCGAGCGCGAGATCACCCTTCGAGCGCGGCAGGAGATCGCGCTGCATCCAGGCGATGAACTCGTCGAGGACGCGCAGCCCCTCGGCCTGCGCGGCGCGGAACTCGGCGAGCAGCTTCTCGTCGCCGATCGCCATCACCGCCTTCAGCAGCGGCTCGGCCAGGAAGCCGCGCGTGCCCTGGCAGAGCTCGATGGCGCGGCGGGTGAACAGCTCGGGCGGGTTCTTGAGGTTGCGCCTGGCATCGTCGAACAGGGCGCGCAGACGGAGGAGGCGGGCGTCGAGAGCGCGGATCCGGTCGGGCAACGGGGCGAACTCGCGTGCGACCAGCTCGTCGAGGCCGGCCGCGGCGAGGTCGGCGTAGCGGAGCGGGTTCTTCTCGAGCGGGCGGGGATCGGCGAAGTCGAGCAGGCCGAGGCGGGCCTCGCGCTCGAGGAGGATGCGGTCGACGCGGTGGAGCTCGTCGAGCTCCTCCTCGGGGAGGTCGCGGGCGGCGGCGAGCAGGGCGCGCAGGCGTGCGGCTTCGCGGGCCTGGGCGTCGGGGCCGGTGTCGTCGAGGCGCTCGTCGCCGGCGTGGAGGCCGAGCCAGGTGGCGGTGGTGGGCGAGGCGATCACCAGGCCGTCGACGTGATCGCGCACCAGCGCGTCGAGGCGCTCGTTTGCGCCCGGGGCGCGCGCCGCGTCGGGGGCGGAGGGAGGCGGTGGTGGAGGGCGGCTCCCCGGACACCCGGGGAGGGAGGCCAGCGCGAGGGTCAGGAGGACCTTCCACATGGCGCGAACTATAGCAGGCGGCGGTCAGGACCCTTGGGGGCGTTGACGGCGCCGCCGACGGCCAGACATCCATCCCATCCGGTTGCTGACCACCAGCCATATCTGAAGGATCGTCTCCCTCTCCCGGTGGCGACGCTGGCGGGAGAGGGTCGGGGTGAGGGTGGACCGCACGTGATATTTTCGCTTCCGCCGTCGCTGCGTGGGCAGGCGCCCACCCTCACCCTCTCCCGCCAGCGGGAGAGGGGAACAGAATTCGAAGTGCGCGGCTCATGCTCAGCGACGGGAACTCGGAGATGTGGCCAATGGTCAGATCCGGTTGCCGTTGCCGTTGCTGACCATTGGCCACATCTCCGATCTCTCGTCGGTCTCTCTCGCCGCGCCATCATCAGCTCCGCGCTGCATCCAGCGACGGAGGTAGCGAGCCGCTCCATGCGCGCTCAACCCTCACCCCGACCCTCTCCGGCAAGCGGGAGAGGGAGACGATCCCTGCGATGTCGCCAGTGCTCAGTTGCCGTTTCCGTTGCCGTTTCCGTCTCCGTCTCCGTTTCCGTTTCCGTCGCCGTTTCCGTCGCCGTTTCCGTCGCCGTCGCCGGTACTCTGGTGCGACGGCGTGGCCCCTACCGCTCGCGCTCGACGGGGATCCCGTATTTTTTCACGAGTCGGTGGATGTAGTTGCGGTCGATCCCGGCCTCCTGCGCGGCGCGCGAGATGTTGCCGCGATGGCGCTCGAGGAGGTGGACCAGGTACTCGCGCTCGAAGGCCTCGATGAGGAGTCCCTTGGCTTCCTTGAACGGCCGCTCGAGTACGTCCCGGGGTACGGCGCCGACGGGCGCGCCCTGCTCCGAGGTCGTGGATGAATCTAGATCCACCATCGCCAGGGTGACGCCGCGCTCGATCACGTTGCGCAGCTCGCGAACGTTGCCCGGCCAGTCGTGGGCCGCGAGCCGCGAGAGCACCGCCTCGGGGACGATGAAGTCTTCGCGGCCGAGATTGGCGAGGAGGTGGCGCACCAGCAGGGGAAGGTCGCCCGCACGCTCGCGCAAGGGCGGGACGCGGGCGCGCACCACCGCGAGGCGGAAGTAGAGGTCCTCGCGGAACTGGCCCGCGCGGACCGCGGCGGCGAGGTCGCGGTGGGTGGCGGCGACGATCCGGATTGACACCCGGTGGGCGCGGTTCTCGCCGAGCGGGCGCACCTCGCGCTTCTCCAGCACCCGCAGGAGCTGCGGCTGGAGGGCGATCGGCAGCTCGCCGATCTCGTCGAGAAAGAGCGTTCCACCGTCGGCGGCCTCGATCAGCCCGCGCTTCGCGGCGTCCGCCCCGGTGAAGGCGCCGCGGGCGTGGCCGAACAGCTCCGAGCCGATCAGATCGGCCGGCAGGGCGCCGCAGTCGACGACGAGGAAGGGGCCGCGGGCGCGCGCGGAGAGACGGTGCACCGCGGTGGCGAGGAGCTCCTTGCCGGTGCCGGTCTCGCCCTCGAGGAGGAGCGTCGCTTCCGTCGGTGCGGCGCGCTCCAGGAGGGCGAACAGGGCGCGCATCGCGGGGGATCCGCCGACCGCCTCGCCGAAGCGATCCCCGGCGAACCTGGGCACCGCGACCGCGATGTCGTCGGGGAAGATCTCGATCTCGGTGTGCAGGCCGACCCGCAGCCGCGCCGGCCCGGCGAAGAGCACCGACTGGATGCGCGCCGGTCCGTGGAATGTGCCGTTGGTGGAGCCGACATCGCTCACATGGAGCCCCCCCTCGCGCAGCTTGAGCTCGAGGTGGTAGCGCGAGACGCTTTTGTCGGCGAGCTGGAGATCGTTGTTGGAGTGGGTGCCGATCAGCAGCGAGCCACTGTCGAGGACGCGCGCGAGGCCGGCGTCGGGCCCGGCGCACACCACGATCCGGAAGCGGCGGGCGCGCAGCGCTCCCGAGGCTGCGTCGGTGTACACCAGCGTCGACACGAGATCACTCAAAAGTGATCGATCGTCACGCGGCCGCCCGCCGGGACCTCCACCTCGCGGGTGCGCTCCTCACCGCCCGGACCGACCAGCGTCACCGATTGCCGGCCGGCGGGCAGCCCCACCAGGGCCGCGCCGCGCTTCGTTCCGGCCGGGCGCGCCACCACGCCGGGCACGCTCACCACGACGGTGCCGAAGTCGATCTTCCGCTCGATGGTGCGGCCCTTCTCGATCGCGATCGTGATCTCGTGCGCGGTCAGCGGGTTCTGGGCAAAGAGCATCACCGCGTGCCGGCCCGGGGCCAGGCCGAGCCCCTCGACGGGCGCGGTGCCGGCGAGCTTCCCGTCGACCGCGAGCTTGAGCGGGACGTTGGTGCGGAGGGTGAGCGCGCCGCCGGCGAGGAGCGCCACGTGGAGCTCGCGCCTCTGGCCACCGACGAGGCGCAGCTCCGCGGTGTGCGTGACGTGGCCGGGCGCGGCGACCGTGAGGAGGTGCGTCAGCTTCGGCTTGAGCAGCGCCTCGTGGCGCCGGCCGGGGGGCATCAGCGGCAGCCCATCGATCGTCACCGTCGGTGTGATCGCCTCGCCCCCCTCGCCGGTCACTGCGAGCGAGAGCGCCGCCACGTCGGGTGAGAGCGCGAGGGCGGTCCGGTAGACGGCGCGCTCGCCCGGTGCCGGCCCCGCCACGGTGAGCTTGCCTTCGGAGAAGCCGGCGCGGCGGAGGAGGATTGCGCCGGGCGCGCCGGGCGCGAGATCGAGCACCGCCGGGGTGGTCTTTCCGGTGGGGTTCCCGTCGAGGAGCAGCTCCGCGCCCGCCGGATCCGACTCGATCGCCAGCACCCCCGACGCCGCCTTTGCGAGGGCGAGGCGGAGCGGCTGCTCACCGCCCGCGGCGCTCACCAGACGCTCCTCGTCGCTGCGCCCGGTCATGCTGGCCCGCACCGCGTAGGTCCGTCCGGCCTCGAGGCCCGCCACCCGCAGCGATCCGGCGGCAGGCCCCTGCGACCGCCCATCGACGTACACCGTTGCGCCGCGCGGATCGGTCTCGATCACCAGCGCCGCGGGCGAGGGCTTGCGGAAATAGGGGAGCGCGACCAGGGTCACCGCCACCAGCAGCAGCAGGGTGGCAGAGGTGAGGGCGACGGTGAGCGAGCGCGGCAGCGGTGCCGGCGCGCCCCGCGCGATCAGATCGTCCCGCCGGCGGCGGCGAACGGTCTGGCGCGGCTCGGTCGAGGGTTTGCCCTGGGCGATCGGATCCTCGAAGATTCCGAAGCTGCGGAGCTGGAGACGCGGCGTGGTGAGGTCGAACGAGCAGACCACCTCCGTCGCCGTCCCGGGGAAGATGTGGAAGGCCACCTGCGACGCGGCGTTGGCGATCAGGTAGAGCCCGAGGCCGGCGCCCGACGCCTTGCGGTCGATCTGCCCGTCGCCCTGGGTGTGGAGGCACTTCTCGAGGAAGGCGAGGATGGTCGGCTTGTGCAGCGTCCCGTAGGCGTCGCGCACGCTCAGGCAGAAGCGATCGCCGTCGCAGGCGTACTGCACCACCGCCTTCTCCTCGACGCGCATGGTGATCCGGTCCTTCACCGGCACGTCGGCGAACACCGGCTTGCCGCGCTCGTCGACCGGCGCGTCGTAGAGGGCGTTCATCAGCAGCTCGTCGATCACCTGCTCGATCGATTCGCGGTACTTGCGCCGCACGCCCATCGCTCCGGCGAACTCCGAGATCCCGGCGATCGCCCGGGCCTTCTCCTGGTAGTCACCGACGAGCAGCGAGTGGATCCGTACCCCCCAAGGGACGGCCTTCTCGATCCCGAAGAGGTCGCCGTAGAGGAGCTTGGTGACGGTCGCGGTGAGCTGCGGGACGTCGAGCGGGTCGTTCACCAGGACGGCGGGGATGTGCCGGTTCCCGAGGAGGCGGGAGGACCAGCCGAGGTCGCAGGACGGGATGAGCGGAACCAGGTGGGTGCGCTCCGGGAGGGCGGCGAGGAGGATCGCCAGGGCGGGATCGTCAGCGACGGTGGCGGCGTAGAGGTACACATCGGCGTCGAAGCGTCCGTGGAGCGCGGCGACGGATTCGATGGCCTCGGAGGCTCCCCCCGCCGCCATCGCAGCGGCCGCCATTCGCCGGCCAAGGGCGCGGTCGGCGGCGATGGCGATCACCCGCTTGGGAACCATCCGCGGATCCTATGCCCGCGCCGCCGCGGCGACAAATTCCTGGCGAGATCACCAGCCCCCGCAGGATTCTTATCTCAGTCGATCCCCGGTGGAAAGAAGCCGTCGTAGAAGAACCAGGGCATCCGGCCGAAGGTGATCGCACCGAACAGGTTCACCACCACACCGACGATCACCAGCACCTTGAACCAGCGGGTCAGCGGGCGGCCGCCGATCGCCAGGAGCAGCACCAGGAACACCATGTAATCGAGGCTGAAGCGGTAGCCGAACTGGACCCAGCCGGAGTTCTGGTAGAGGAGATCGGGGATCGCGACGAACGCGGTGGTCAGCCAGAGGGGACGATGCAGCCGCCCCTTCACCGACGGCCAGAGCAGGAAAAGCAGGGCCGGCGTGGTGACCCACAGCGCGAGCCCGTGCCAGCTCGACTGGACGTAGGGTCGCGCATTGATGACCTTCGGGGTGAGCGCGAGCATGCAGGCGAGGTTGCGCCCGAGGAACGTGTAGTTGAACAGGCCGTACTTCTGGATCCGCGGGGTCCAGCGAACATTCAGGTAGGTGTGGCCGAACTCGGTGGGGCGACCGAAGCGCGCCACGTTGAGGCCGGCAGCGACGAGGCCGAGGGCGGCGATCGGGAGCGCGAAGTAGAGCGACTTTTTCAGGACCACGCCCCGGTCGGCGCGCTTCCAGGCATAGAGCACGTGCAGGCCAACCCGGCGGAGGATCCGCCACAGGAGCAGCGGCGGCGCGAGCGGGTAGCGCCACCATCCCGGCTGGTCGAGGAAGGTGAAGAGCTCCTCGTTGCCACGCTCGGCGATCGACCGCGTCTCGTCGGTCTCGGGGACCGAATGGACGCGGAGCAGCTCCCAGGCGAAGAAGGGCGCGGCGAAGAGGATCTCCGGCCGGCACAGGAATCCGGTGACCACGCACAGCCCGGCCAGGAACGGGTAGCGTGCATCGATCGAGGCGTGCACGTAGAGCACGACCAGGATCACCGAGACGATGTGGGCGGTGTACCAGACCTGTCCGAGCACCGCCGAATAGAAGAAGACCGAGCCGATCCCGAGGATCGCGGTGAGCCACAGATCGTCCGATTCGCTGCGCTGCGAATCGCCGCGACCGGCCATCCGGCGCAGCAGCAGGAACAGGAGCGCGGGGGCCAGGCCGGCGATGAGCACGCTGAACAGGACGTCGTTGGTCTCGAGCCCCCAGATCGCCACCGCCGGGGCCATCAGCAGCGCCGGGAAAGGCGGGAACGAGACGTAGTATTTCATCTGTCGCTTCGCGATCGTGTCGGGCTTCACCGTCAGGATCTCGCCGCGCAGGGTGCGGAAGGTCTCCTGGGCGTCCTTGACCATCGCGCCCTTGAGCAGCTGGCCGTTGTTCAGGGTGATCCACTCCACCTGCGCCCAGTCGTTCGAACTCGGCGGCGGCTGGCCGAGGTCGAGCCGGCCGTGGAGCCATCCGTGGGCGAGCCAGACGAAGTGGTTGTCGTCGGAGTGGCGGCGCAGGCGGCCGGCCGAGGTGGAGGCGTAGGCGGCGAGCGAGAAGAGATAGATCGCGGCGGCGATACGCGTGTTGCGCGTCAACTGGAATGTCATGGAGACCTCGGGCGCTCGTACAGGGTCACGATCGGGACGCCCTCCACCGTCAATACCAGCGACGGGCGCGAGGTGCCGTAGAAGTCCCAGATCCAGTATTCGTATTTGTTGAAGTGCTTCTCATGAATGACCATCGCCAGATTCGAGGCCTTCACGCCCGGCTCCTCGAGGCCGGTGTTCCCGAAGTCGTCGCGCTGGAGGCCCTCGCGGACGTTCATATTGAGGATCGGCTGGAAGGTGTCGTGCCAGTAGATCGGCGCGAAGCGGGGGGCGTGGGCGTTCAGCCAGGGGAGGATCCCGCGGGTGGAATAGCCCCAGAACTGGCGGTTCATCCCGAGGTCGGCGCCACCGGCGGGGCCGCCTGCAATCAGGTTGTAATGCGTGAGCGCGTAGGGGTGGGAGCGCCAGGTCTCGGCGGCGGCGGGCGCGATCGCGAGCAGCACCGATCCGGCGGCGAATGCCTGCGCGGCGCGGCCGGTGAGACCCAGTTTCTCGACGGTGAGGCGGGACAGCGCCTCCAATCCGTAGCCGGCGAGCAGCGCGAGGAACGGGATCGCCGGGAGGAAGTGCTTGGTGGCGCCGAAGATCGGCGCGCCGGTGAAGGCGATGATCGCCAGTGGAAAGAATGCATTCAGTGCCACCAGGAGGCCCGGTGCGGTCGACATCCCGGCCGCCGGGCGTTTCCACGACGGCCGCTCGCCGGTGGGGTCGGGCTGGCGTTTGCGTCGCAGGAACAGCGCCACCCCACCGCCCAGCGCGAGCGCGAGCGTGGTCACCGGGGCGGTGAGCAGCGTCATCACGTACGGGAAGAACTTCGGAAAGGGCGGCTTGTTGTAGTTCTGCCCGAGAAATTCCATGTTGTAGTAGACGTGATTCAAGTGGAATCCGAGATACCACTTGAAGCGCTCCACGGTGTCGTGCCACAGCCACGGCCAGTGGGCGAATTCGATCAGCGGGCCGAGGAGGGCCATCCAGACGAACGCCAGCGGGAAGGGCGGCGGGCGATAGCGCTTGAATGAATCCCGACGCACCCACAGGTAGTGGGCCAGGAGCACGAAGGGGAGAAAAAACGCATTGTGCTTGGTGGCCATCGCGAGGCCGAAGGCGAGGCCGGTGCGCCACGCCCATCGCGAGTCGGTCAGCGAGCGCTGCCAGCAATAGATCGTGGCAAACCAGGTGGTCACCATCGGGGCGTCGAAGCAGGAGAGCTCGGCGTGGAAGAAGTAGCGCGGCGCGGCGAGGGTGAGCCCGGCGGCGACCAGCCCGGCGCGGTGCGACCAGATCCGCCCCGCGTAGAGGTAGACCATCGCCACCAGCAGACCGCCGAAGAGGTAGGCCGGAAAGCGCATCGCCTGGGCGTCGGAGAAGATCGGGAGGGTGCGATGGGGCTTCGCGTACGCGACGGGGTGGAGGCGCGATTGCGGCACGCAGTGGCATTTGTGGAAGAGACGCCACGACATGCCGTAGAGCGTCTTCATCAGGACCGGATGCTCGTGATTGTCCTGGAACCAGCGATCGATCGAGGCCTGCTGGAAGGCGGTGGCCGGCTTGCCGGCGGCGATCGCGTCGCCGAGCTCGCCGTACCAGGCCCAGTAGCGTTCGCCGGCGTCGAAGTAGAGCGCCTCGTCGCGCGGGATGCCCTCGCTCCGCCCTGCGCCGGCCAGGATCCCGGTTGCTGCGATGCACAAGAGCGCGGCGATCAGGAGGTGGCGGCGCTCGTTCACCTGCGCGCCTCGACGTGGAAGCCGAAGGTGCGCCAGGCGGCGGAGGGGGCGCGGATCTCGAAACGGATTGCATGCGGGCCGCCGGGCTGCGTAACCGGGACGGTGAACTTGCGCCAGCCGTCGCTGTTCTCGTGGTGGACGGAGTGGACCTGCTGCCCGTCGATGAACAGGGCGAAGTCGACCGGACCGTCGCTGTTCTTGCGCGAGAAGTAGTCGTGGAGCGCGGTCCAGCCGACCAGGGTGCTGCCGAGGGTCACCGCGGGGAACTCGATCCGGGTGGTGAGCGCGCCGTCGACCGGCGTGAGGATTCCACGCCGCGGTGAATAGTCCACCTCGAGCGTGCGCCGCTCGACGCGCGTGCTCGTACACCGGAAGCCGGCGCCATCGATGAAGCACGGCGTCTCGTCGCCGTGGCCGTCGGTCGGCACCTGGGTGACGCGCGCCTCCTCCAGCCGCGCCGTGAAGTCGTAGCCTATCTCGACCGCAGGCGCCTTCTCGTACAGCCGCACCCTCACGCGGCCGTGCTGCGATGCAGCAAGGATCCGCCCGCTCGCCTCGGGGGCGTCGGCGCCGCGGATCGAGAGCTCCCACACCCGTTCGTAGCGGGCGTCGTCGGCGCGTCCCGCCATCTCGGGCGTGCAGAGGTCGCCGAGGTGCCGCCGCCCGACCTGATCGGCCCACGAGGGCGCGAAGACGATCAGGTCGCGTGGCTGGTGGGCGGTTCGCACCGCGCCCGCGGCGGCTGCCCAGTCCTCGTCGGTGGCGACCGCGAGCGGCGCGTAGATCGCCTGCGCCGTCTCGTAAAGGGCGAGGAGGGCGAAGGCGCCAAAGAGCGGGATGGCGACGCGGGCGGTCACGGCGACGGCGAGGATAGCGGGGCGTGCCGGGGCGTCAAGGTGCACCCCTTTGCGCTCACCTTGGCACGTAGGCGAGCTCTGGCGAGGTCACCGCGCCGGAGACCATCGGCGGTCCCAGCGACGGGGGCGCCGCGCGGTACTCGGCGAGGAACCCGGGCCAGTGATCCCACGTCCCGGCGATCTTGTTGTCGAAGATCGCGAGCGCGAAGCGGTGGCCGCGGATCGCCTCGGCGAGGCCCGCGGGGGCCCCCAGGCCGGACCGGGCGACGTCATGAACGCCCATCCGGTGGACGTAGGTGCGCTTGCCGGCGAGGTGTGCGTAGAAGGGGTGGAAGGGGATCAGCACCTCGCCCTCCACCGCGCGGAGGCGCGCCACCAGGCGGTCGCCCGCGGCCCGATCGGCGGCGGCGGGGACCAGCGGGCGGATCTGTCCCTCATCGGTGTGGGCGAGCCAGAGCGGCTGCTTCGGGACCACGAACAGACAGTCGGGGACCCGCAGGAGGAGCGACGCGGCGCAGAGAGCATAGATCGCGGCGGGGCGCAGCCTCGGCGCGCGCCGAGACAACTCCGCTGACGCGGTAAAGGACGTTTGGCGGGGGACGCGTCCCTCCGTGGATTTCACGAGCCGGCCGGCGGCGACTCCGATCGCCAGCGACGGGAAGAACACCCCGGGGAGGTAGGCGTTGAGGTAGGCCCACTGGGTGCCGAAGGCGAGGCACGACACCGCCACGCCGACGGCCCCGATCCAGACCGCGTAGAGGAGCGCCGGGGAGCGCCGCCGCCAGAGCGCCCATGGGACCACCACCAGCGCCGGACCGACGATGGCGAGCAGCACCAGCGGCGTCTCCAGGAAGGCGCGGCGCGGGTAGAAGTCGTGCTGCTGGTGCCCCTTGAAGACGTAGGTCCAGAACCAGCCGTCGGTGGCGCGGTTGCATGCGTAGAGGAGGGGCAGGCCGACGGCAGCGAGGGTGGCGCCGAAGGTCGGGACGAGCCGCCAGTCGAGCAGGAGGAGCGCCGCGCCTCCGGCGATCATCATCGGGGCGGCGGTCTGCTTGGTGAAAAAAGCCAGCACCAGCAGCACGCCTGCGCCGGCGATCACGAGGTGGCGGCGAAGGTCAGTGCGCCGCGCGCCGTCGCTGTCGCGCGCCCCGCGGTAGATCGCGAGGAGGCCGGCGGTCGACAGGGCGAGCCACAGCGAATCCGGGCGGGCGAGGTCGTGGAAGGTGCCGGTGCGGACGAACGCCGCCAGCGGGATCGCCATCGCCGTCGCTGCCGCGGTGCGGGAACCGCCGTGGCGCCTCGCGAAGGTGTAGCCAAGCCAGCACGAAAACAGGAACGACAACGCCGAGGTGGCGCGCGCCATCGCGTAGCCGAGGCCGAATACCCGGGAGAGCGCGGCGAGGAGCGCGGGGTAGAGCGGTGTGTAGAAGAACGGAATGAAGTCCACCGACGGTGGCGCGTAGAGGGGCTTTCCTTCGAGGAGCCGCAGGGCGTGGCACAGCATCCCGCCCTCCATCCACTCGAGATCATAGGGGTAGGCCACCCGCCGCGCGAACAGGTAGAGCGTCAACCCGAGCCAGCCGAGGGCGGTGAGTGCGGCCAGGAGGCGAACGATTTTCGAGACGCGCGCCATGTTTCTCTACGGCGCCGGTTCGACCTGGAGGGTGGCCACGACGACCTTGTCGCCGCCGCTTTTCACCGGCGCGCGCTCGCCGCCCTTGAAGAGCCCGATCTCGACGGTGAGCGGCCCCGCGGGCCAGCCGGGTGGCACCTGGACGCGAATCCGGTCGCGCGCCCACTGGCCGGGCCGGAGCTTCTGCAGCGGGACGAAGTTCTCCACCGGCTGGTGATCGGCATTGATGAACCGGCCATTCTGCGCGGTGAAGTGGGTGAACATCTTCCAGCCCGCGGGGATCGCCTTCAGCGGGTGCATCACCACCGCCACCTCCGCCGGGTCGCCCGGGCGCACCAACGGGGACTTCACGTCCGCGCCGTCGATGGCGAGCAGGCCGCCAATCTCCGCGCCGATCGGTGACGCGAAGGGCAGGGGAGAGGGGGAGAGGTTCCCGGTCACCCGCGCGGCGAAGTCGGTGGGCAGCGCGCTCTCGTCCATCCACGCGGCGAGAGCGCCGCGCAGCCGCACCTCCTCGGCGAGTCCATTGCCGGCGAGGTCGTGGGCCTCCTCGGGATCCTCGGCGATGTGATAGAGCTCGAAGGTGTGGGCGGGGACGACATTGGCGATCAAATGCCAATCGCGGGTGGCGACCGATTTCCGGATCACCGGGCCCTCGTATTCGACCTCGCCAAAGACCACTCGCTCGGGGTTCGTTTCCGTTTCCGTCTCCGTCTCCGTTCCCGTTCCCGGAGGAAGCATCAAATCGACAAAGCTTCGACCGAACAGTTGCGCCTCATCGGGCGCTCGCAGGAGGTTTAGCAGCGACGGGAAGAGGTCCACATGCCCGACCGGCTCCTCGACCACCCGGGGCGCGATCCCCGGCACCCGCACAATATAGGGCACTTTGTGCTGCTGGATGTAGATGTGATAGCCGTGCTGGCTGATCCCGTGCTCCCCGAGCCCCTCGCCGTGATCGGACGAGACGATCACCACCGAGCGGTCCCATAGCCCCTGCGCTTTCAGCGCCTCGATCACCCGCCCGACGTGGAGATCGGTGAATTTCAATTCGCCGTCGTAGCGATCGAGGTCGCTCTCGCCGAAGGGTGTGATCTCCTTGTGGTTTTCGTAGAAGTAGTGGGGATCGTAGAAATGCATCCACAGAAAGAGGGGCTCGGCCTTGTGGGCCCCGATCCAGGCAATCCCGAGGTCGGCCAGCTCCTGCGACGACGAGCCGGTGGTACGCGCCGGGTCGCCCCCGGTGTGGAGGGTCTCGAGGGTGCAGTCCCAGTCGTCCATCCCCTGGTCGATGCCCCAGCCGCGATCGCAGTAGCGGTTGGGGAGGGGCAGGAAGCCGCCGGTGCGATAGCCGTGCTCCTTGAACATCTCGGCCAGCAATCGATTCTCCGGAAGCACCGGCGGCGGCCAGTGGACCGCGGGGGAGCCCCAGGCGATGGTCGACTCGTAGCGGCCGCTGAGGATCGCCGGGACCGAGTAGCGCGTCGACGGGGAGTGCGCCCAGCCGTTCTTGAACAGCACGCCCTCGCGGGCCAGCGCGTCGATGTTCGGAGTGGTCGCGCGCGGGTAGCCGTAGGCGCCCACGTGATCGGCCCGCACGGCGTCGATGGTGATCAGGATGACATTGGGTTTTTTCGGAACCGCGTCGGGGAGCGCGGCGAAGGGCGGGCGGGGGCGCGGCGTCGCCGTGGCCTCGTGGCCATTGCAGTCCTGATCGATCCCGTCGTCCGGCCAGTCGAAAACGCCCGGGTGGACCTCCGGGTTCCAGTCGTCGCAGTCGGAGCCGAGGAGGGAGGCGTAGCCGTCGCGGTCGAGGTCGCTGGCGAGCTGCAGCGCGGTGATCAGCGGCCCGGCGAGCCCGGCATGGGTGATCGCCGCCTTGCGAACGCGCTCGGCGCCGCCGACCCGGAGGCCGATCGCGAGGAGCGCCAAGGGGACCAGCGCCACCGTCGCTGCGCGGAGGAGAATGCCACGCCCATCGAAGCGGGCGCCCGCGCCAAGAAGGGCCGCCGTGGCCCCCGCGAACAGGCCCGCCGCTCCGGCGACGAACGGCTTCCATGGCAAGAGCTTCGCCGTTGGCCACGAGAGGATGATCGCGCCCGCTGCGCCGGCGGCGAGGAGGAGCGCGGGGAAGAGCAGCGCGCCCGCGGGCCTCGAGAGCAGGCCGGCGCCCGGCCGCAAGCGCAGGAGGCGAGCGCTCCATCGCCCCGCGACGTGCGCGATCCCGAGCGCCGCAGCGACGAGCGCCGGCGCCCAGAGGGCGGTATTGAGGGCGCACAGCTCGTGCGACACGCGCGGTCGCAGCTCGAGAACGTCGACCAGTCGCAGCACCGTCGCCGCCGCGAGGAGCAGCCCGAGCGTCCAAAAGCCCGCCAGGAACCCCGCCGGGGCGGCGAAGCGGAGCCGCGCGCGTGGCCCGAACCGGAGCACGGGCGAGAGCAGCGCAGCGACGAGAAACACCCCCGGGGCGAGGGCGATGGCGAGCCCCGCGCTGACCGCACCGACGAGCGCGGCGATCAGCAGGTGGCCGTGGAAGCGCGAAAGGGCGTTGAGAGTGACGATCCACGTGCAGCCGCCGAGGAGCGCGAGCCCTACGAGGAGGGCGACGGTGTAGGCCGCCACGCGGGCCCCTTCCTGTCCCGGGTGGGGCTCCGCGGCGCGATCACGGAACGCCGCCTCGGCGAGCGGCCCGAGATCGGTCGCCCGCCCGAGCAGCGCCAGCAGCAGCCCGGCGACGCCCCCCGAGACCGCGCCGACGCCGCCGTAAAGCGCCGCCAGGAACCCGAGGAGCCGGAGGCTGCCGTCGGGGAGGAACTGCGACGCGCCCGCCCGCGCGAGCGCATAGTCCAGCGCTCCGGCGATCGCCCCTCCGAGCGCGCCGGCGCAGACACCGCGGGCCGTCGCTGCGGTTGGGGGTGCCATCTGGCCCGGGGAGTTTGTCTTGGCGGCGGGGATTGGTCAACGGATTCGCGTGCCTCTGCGACTGTGCGTCGTCGGTGCGTCGCCGGGCGCGGTTCCCCAAGTAGGGATCGTCGAGAAGCGCCGCGTGGGCACCTCTGAATCTGAGAGCGAGGCATCAAGTGGCCCGATGGTTCGGGCGTCGGCGATGGCGCGACACGCGCCCCGAACCAGAAGACGCCGCTCGAAAGCGCCAGCGCCAACCTCAACGCTCACGAGGAGGTCGCCCCCGACACTTCGGAACCGCGCCCGGCGTCGCCACCGCGTCGCCCCCGCGCGTTGCGCCACCCGGAGCCCTCTGGTAGCGTCCCCCGCCGTGCGCAGCCTCCGTACGGCCCTCGTGGCCGGCCTGCTCGCCCTCGCCGCGGCCGCGCTGATCGCGCACGCCAGCGTCTGGAAATTCTTCGTCACCGACGACGCCTTCATCTCCTTCGTCTACTCGCGGCACCTCGCCGAGCACGGGCAGCTGGTGTTCAACCTCGGCGAGAAGCCGGTCGAGGGCTACACCAATTTCCTCTGGACGGTCTTCCTCGCGGGCTGGATGAAGCTCGGGTGGAGGCCCGAATCCTCGTCGGTGGTGTGGGGGATCGTCTGCGCGATCGGCACGATGCTGGTGGCCGCGTGGTGGATGCGGGCGTTGCGCTCCGAGCTTGCTGCACGCCGGCTATTGCCGGCGCTGCGCGAGGCGCGCGAGTGGTCGCCGTGGGACGCGGTGCCAGCGCTGCTGCTCGCCGCGGTCCCCGGCTACGCCTGCTGGGCGACGGGCGGCCTCGAGACGCAGATGTTCACCTTCTTTGCCACGCTCGGCAGCGCGCTCTACGTCAGCGGTGGCGGGGGGCGCATCTCGCGCGCTTCGGCGATCGCCTTCGCGCTGGCGGCGCTGACCCGTCCCGAGGGCAACCTCTTCTTTGCCCTGGCGGGAGCGCATCGCCTCCTCGGAATGCTCTCGCAGCGACGGTACCTGCCCTCCCGCGACGAGTGGATCTGGGGCGCGATCTTCCTCGCGATCGTGGTCCCGCATCTGCTCTGGCGGCATCACTACTACGGCTACTGGGTGCCCAACACCTTCTACATCAAGTCATCCGGGGGCGCGGGCACCTGGGGACGCGGCTTCTACTACCTGTGGCGCTTCACCGACACCTTCCTGGTCTATCTCCTGCTCGCGCCCCCCCTCGTCGCGCTCTGGCTCCGCCCGGCCCGCGGGACGCTGCGGTTCCTCGGATGGGCGGCGATCGTGTTGCCGGTTTTTTGCCTCTACGTGGCCAAGGTGGGCGGCGACTTCATGGGGCTGTTCCGCTTCGTCATGCCGGTGGTGCCGCTGATCGCGATCGCCTGCACCCTCGGGGTGATGACCGTGGCGGGGAGGATCACCAGGGGCGGTGAACGGCTCCGCTTCGCCCCGGCGGCGCTGGTGATCGCGGGCCTTGGCGCCTACGTCTGGCACGACGTGCGGGTCGATCGTGCGTCGCTGGTCTTCATCGGCCCGGCCTCGAGCGATAACGGGATCGACACCCCCGGCTACCTGCGCTGGTACACCGAGGATCGCGCGGCGATCGGCCGCTGGTTCGGCCTCGTCGCGAAGCCGGACGACTACGCGGTCGTCGGGGGCGCCGGCGCGCAGGTCTATTACAGCGACATGCGCTCCCTCGACGCCTTCGGGCTCTCCGACGAGCACATCGCGCACAACGTGCTGCCCGTCTCGAACCGCCCCGGCCACGAGAAGTACGCGCCGGTCGACTACCAGATCGCCCGGCGCCCGACGATCATCACCTCGGCCTACTACCACATCGGCGGAGCGCCGCTGGTGCGCGACGACGCGCCGTGGTGGCGCGAGAAGGGCTACCACTACGTCAGCGTGCAGATCCCCGGCCTCTCGTCGCCCTGGTACACGTTCCTCAAGCGCACCGATCGCACGCTCGGGCCGCTCGGCCCCGACGCGCCGTGAGCCTTCATCCCGCGATGACGAAGGAGAGCATCTGGCCGATGCCCGCGCCGTCGCGGCGGAACGAGAAGAAGCGCTCCGGGTCGCACATCGTGCACGGCGGGTGGGCGTCGATCGCGCTCGCGGCGAGGCCCGCGGCGACGAGGATCGCGCGATTGGCGCGCCACAGGTCGACGTGGGCCTTGCCATCGCCTTCGCGCATCACCGCGCCGGGAAAGCGCGCGAACTGTGCGGCCACCTCGTCGCCGACCTCGAAGCAGCACACGCCGATCGACGGACCGAGGGCGGCGCGAATGCGCTCGCGCCGGGCACCCACCGCGACCAGCGCCTCGACCGCGGCCGAGGCGACGCCGGCGATCGTCCCGCGCCACCCCGCGTGCGCCGCGGCGACCCGCCCCTCCCCGTCGCCGAGCAGGATCGGGACGCAGTCGGCGGTGTAGACGCCGATCGCGCGCCCCGGCTCGCTCGCCAGGAGCGCATCGGCGTCGCACCGGGCGAGGTCGGCGGCACCCCTCCCGTCGGCGTTCAAGCACGCCGCGCCGTGCACCTGGTGGACGGTGGCGAGGCGGGCCGGATCGAAGCCTCCTTCCTCGGCGAGGAGCCGTCGGTTCTCGTCGACGTTCGCCGGATCGTCGCCCCACTTGCCGCCGACGTTGAGGGTGGCGTAGCGCCCCGTCGAGACGCCACCCAGTCGGGTCGAGAAGCCATGGCGGGCGGGGAGCAGCGGCGAGCGGTGGAGGCGCATCACGGAGTCCTGGTCGATCCGCTCGCCGGGCCGCGCAGCGTCGCGATCGTCTGTCGCATGTCCAGGGGGGGCTCGGTCGAACACTCGATCCGCGCGCCGCTGATCGGGTGGACGAAGCCGAGCACCGCCGCGTGCAGTGCCTGCCGCCCGAGCGCGTCAGCGACGGCGCGCAGCCTCGGATCGCGCGGTGTCCGCCCGTACGTTTGATCGCCCAGCACCGGGTGGGCGTGATCGGCGAAGTGAACCCGGATCTGATGCGTCCGCCCGGTCTCGAGGCGCACCTCGACCAGCGTCGCGCCGGTCAAGCGCTCGATCACGCGCCAGTGGGTGATCGCCAGCTTGCCGCCGGCGACGCGCGAGGAGAAGCGCTTGCGCTCGCGCGGGTGGCGCCCGTAGCGGGTGCGGAACGTCCCCTCCTCGGCGACCACGCCCTCGACGAGCGCGAGGTAGCGGCGGTCGAGGCTGTGGGATTGAAACTGCTCCTGGAGCCCCACCAGCGTCGGCTCGTCCTTGGCCACCACCATCACGCCCGAGGTGTCCTTGTCGAGGCGGTGGACGATCCCGGGGCGCCGCTCGCCCCCGATCGAGAAAGCGGCCGAGGAGGCGGCCGAGAAGGCGGCGGTGAGCTCCGCGCGGCCCTCCTCACCGACGTGGTGGAGGAGCGCGTTGACCAGCGTCCCGCTGGCATGCGAGGTCGCCGGGTGGACCACCAGCCCGGGTGGCTTGTCGATCACGATCAGGTGCGCGTCCTCGAACAGCACAGTGAGCGGGATCGCCTCGGGCAGATCCCGGGGCGCGGAGGGCGGCGGCGGGACGAAGCGCAGGCGATCCCCCACCCGGAGCTTCTGCGCGGCGCGGGCGGGGGCGCCGTTCAAGCGCACCTCGCCCTCGTCGATGCGCCGTCGGATCTGCGAGCGCGAGAAGGGAAGATCGCGCGCCGCCAGCCACACGTCGAGCCGCGCACCGACGCCGCTCTCATCGACGGTGAACTCGTGGACCGGGGCGTCTTCGGGGAGGGGCGTTACCAGATCTTCGACTTGACGTGCCCCTTCGACTTCACCAGCACGTCGACGATGGCCCGATCGTAGAGGTTGAGGCCGAAGATATCGGGGGTGACGCGGCTCTTGAAGAGCGTGCGCCCCTCCTCGATGTGCTCCTTCATGACCACGAAGAGGGTGTCGTTCTCGATCCCCTCGATGATCTCCTTCTCGTGGTAGAGCGTGAGGTCGGAGGCGATCGCGCGGGCGAGCTGCCGCGCGCGGTCGGGCTTGTCGATGAGCGCCATGCGCGGGATTCTAAGGGCTCCGCCGGGGAAGATCAAACGCGGAACATCGACGTGGCTAGAACCGCCCCAGCGCCGCGAGGCCCGCGCCTCCCGAGGTGACGCCCGGCACGATCGCCACATTGTCGAACACCGTCACCCGGGTCTTGGTCGCCGCGCCGACGATGAAGAGGATCACGCCGGTTGCCTGGACCAGGGCGTCGAAGACCATCATCCCCCAGAGGAAGCGGTCCCCGCTGTCGCAGCTGTGGCAGTTGCCTCGGTAGCGGTCGGTCTCGTGGCCGGCGAAGATCAGCGGGCCGAACACCGGGACGGCGAAGCGCCACTCGGAGGCGGAGTAGCCGATCATCGCGTTGATCAGGTAGGAGCCGCCGAAGACCGCGAGGCCGGTGATCATCAGGCCGTAGCGCGGGCGCTCCTCGACGTGGGTGCGGGCGGGCTGCAGGTAGAGGTGGGGCTGGTAGACCGGCGGCTGCATCACCGGCTGCTGCAGCGTCGGCTGCGGGTAGGCGGGATAGCTCGGGTAGGCCGGCGGCGGCGCGGCCTGCTCGGGCCCCGGCGCGGCCAGCCCGGCCGCCGAGCCGCGGCAGGTGGTGGTGGTCGTGGTGGTGGTGGTGCACTCGGGCGGCGCGTCCTGCGCGTGGGCGGAGGCGGCGAGCAGGGTGAGCAGGGCGGCGATCGTCGGGTGGCGGGGCATCGGATCCTCCGGGGCGGCGTTGTGATTTCCGGGCCCTAGAGCAGCCTGCGTGCCGCGCCGGGAGATCGTGTAGATTCAGCTAGTTGAGTCGGATCGGAGGGGGAGTCTCACCCGCTTCACGACAGCCATGTCAGAGTTTGGACCGAGCCTGAGCCCGATGGCGCGCCGAAGGCGGCTGCTCGTGCTCGACCAGGAAGCCGACGTCGCTGACCGCGCTCACCACGGCCGCTGGCCGCGTGTCGCACCAGGCCGATCGCCACCGCCAAACGCGCCGGTCTCGTGTCTCCCACGCCCACGGGGAGGAGGCGCAGGGGCGCCGTCTACAGGTGCCAGCGCGTGCGGTAGGCCTGCTCGAAGAAGAGGAGATAGAGGTCAAACCGGCCACGGGCGGCCTGGAAGGTCGTGCGATAGGAGGTCTTCTCGGTTCGCGAGAGGCTGGTGATCGGGACATACGGAGGGTTCCCGATCACGTAATCGAACCGATCGTGGCGGCCGATGAGGAAATCCCGCAGGACGATCCGCACGCCGGGATCCGAGGCGAATCGCGCAGTGGCGGTCGCGTGGCGGGCGGGGTCCAGCTTGATGCCGACGATCTGCGGCGGCGGGCACGGCCTTGCGGCGCACCAGCGGAAGATTCCATCGATGAACGCCCCTGGTCCGCAGCCCGGATCGAGGATCCGACTATCCTGCGCTGGCGGTCGGTCGTGAAAGAGCTTGGCGACCATGGCGTCGACGATGCTCTCGGGAGTTGGGACGAAACCCTTCATCGCTCACGCAGTTGACCGGAAGGCGAGGGGGCGTCAACCCTTCGTGGCGTCTGTCGTGGCGTCTGCGTCTCGCGGCGCGAGCGCGCGTTCCTCGAGCGAGCGCGCGTCGATCGAGGTGATCCCGCAGCTACTCGTCGCGGGCGGCGCGTTCGCGCTGGAATCGCTCGAGATAGGTCCGCGTCAGCTGGCCTGGGTCGAGCTTCAGGCAGCGCGCGTACTCGACGAGGAAGCCGCGCAGGTAGACCACCGCCGGCAGGAGTTCCCAGCGCTCCTCCTCGATCGCCCGCAGGTGCGAGGCGCCGATCTTCGTCCGCTGCGCGATGTCGGCGAGGTCGATCGAGCGCGCCTCGCGGATCCGCCGGAGGAGGTCGCCGGTGAACTCGGTGTCGCGCGTGACCACCGGCTCCGGGATCGGCTCGCGGGCCGGGGTCTCGCCTTCGCGCGGCGAGGCGGCGGAGAGGGCGACCGGCACGCCCATCGGGCCCGGGATGCCGTCGGGGAAAAGCTGGAGGTCGTAGGCTCGACGGCGCTGCGGATCGAGCAGGACGTCGTGGGACTCCTCGATCGCCCGGCGCACCACCTCGAGCCGCTCCGGCGCGAACAGCCCGCACACCACCATCGAGTCGGGGCTGTACATCTCGCGCGCACGCCGGTAGGCGCGCCGGATCTCCTCGTCGCTGGCGCCCGGATCGAGCTCGAGCACCTCGTAGAAGGTCTGCTCCTCGGTCGAGCGCGGGGGCTCGCGCGAGCCGGGCTTCTCCGACTCCAGGCCAAGGATGCGGCGGACGATGCGCTCGAGGTTCTTGGTGACCTTGGCCTCGGGGTGCTCGACGATCAGGGGCCGCCGCTTGCGGACGGCGAGCCACACCGCGTCGTCGCTCTCGAGGTAGCCGAGGTAGTCGACCGCCAGGCCGAGGCGCCGCCTGCCCGCGGCGCGGAGCTGGAGGCCGAGGTCGAGGTCGGAGCGGGCGCGGGTCTGGTTGACCACCAGACGCGGGCGGAAGCGGTGGATGGCGTCGAGGACGTGCTGCGCCAGCTCGGGATCGATCGTGCGGGCGATCTGGTAGAGATCGAGCGGCGCGGGGATGCCGCCGGCGCAGGAGCGGTCGGTGGTGGGGAGCTGCCCCACCCCCGGGATACCGCGCAGGCGCCGGATGAAGGCGCCCTTGATGAAGCGGAAGGCATTCTCGATCGCGGTGGGCTCGGGGACCACCACCAGGACGCCGACGTGGGCGGCGAGGAAGAAGTCGATCGCGGTGAAGCCGGATCCCGGCGGGAGATCGCACACCAGGTAGTCGGCCTGGAGGTCGCGCACCTGGGCGATCAGGCGGTTGCGGGTCGCCGGGCGCGGGTGGACCGCCCACAACGGATCGCCCTCGGCCGAGACCAGGCCAAGGTTCTTGACCGAGGTCTCGACGACGCAGCCCTCGATGCGCTCGATCCGCTTGTCGAAGTAGTCGCCGAGGGTGACGCTGGGACGGTCGATGCCGAGGAAGGTGTGGAGGTTGGCGCCGCCCAGGTCGGCGTCGACGAGGATGACGCGCTTGCCGAGCTGGGCGAGGTAGATCGCGAGGTTGGCGGCGAGCAGGCTCTTGCCGACGCCGCCCTTGCCGCCGCCGATGGCGATCAGCCGGGCGCGCCCTTGGCGGGCCTCGTCGCCGGACGGAGGGGGCGGCGGGATGGACTCGGAGTCCTCCTCGATCACATCCTCGGCGTCCGCGTCGGGGTCCACGGGTGGAGTGTACACAGTTGGACGGGCCCGGCGCGGCTTTCGGCGCCGCTGCCGCCGCTGCCGCCCCTCCTCAGGGAAGCTGATCGGCCATCGACTTCGCGCGGCGCGAGAGCTCGAGGAACTCTTGTCGGAGCAGCGCGCGGACTTCTTGATCGGCGATCTTTGGAAGAGCCCGCGCCTCCAGCCGCTCACGCATCCCCCGGACGCGCATCCGCAGGCCATGGCCGACCATGTTGCCGGTCACGGGACGCTGGCGCACGAGGAGGACGTGCCTCCGGCAAGGCCGCGAGTCCGAGCAGCGGCGTGGAGCGATTGGGAGGAACTGCGAGGCGGGGGCGTGGACATGCGGGGGAGCAGGCGCGATCAGGGCGTAACGGGGGTCGCCTCCTCGTCGGTGCGTGCGAGCCCCGGCCAGAGCATCGCGTCGCGCACCCAGTCGCGCAGCTGGTCCCACGCTGCGGCGCGCGCCTCGGTTGTGCGCAGATGCACCGCGCGCAGCAGCGACATCAAGTTGTAGGCGATCACGCGCAGCAGCGACGAG
>SHYY01000274.1 GCA_009692555.1 Myxococcales bacterium | reverse complement strand
GCCGCCTCCCCGGAGTCAACTCTCGCTTCCCCGTCGGTGAGCTACCTCACCACCGTCGCTGCTGCGCGCAAACGACCGCCTTCGCCAGCGTGAACGCGGCGTCGAGGGTGCGCGCGGGGTGCGGCTACTCGAACTGGGACGGGGGGTCGACGCCGTCGTCCACGCATGTGCGTGGTTGACCGAGGCGCAGTTGCCGACGCCAGGGTCGGCCGCGGGGCGGTGCGCGGGCTGGGAGGCCCAGGTGGGTCAAGATTCGCCGCGCTACGTCGGGGTCCTCGATCATGCCGACGATGCGCATCTGGTCGCCAAAGCGCGGGCAATCGAGAACGGCGCAGCCCCAGGTGCGCTTCATCAACGACGCCCAGTCGAGCCTTCGCTGGCGAGCTACATCGTCGGGGCCGACCAGGTCGTCAGGTCGTGGGAGAGCTGCCGCACCAGGCTCTCGAGGGCACTCCGACGAGCGGGGCGTGGTGCAGCCACGACCATCCTCGCGAGCTTCGTGAGATCGCCCTCGCCGAAAGAACCGCCGGCCGCTGGCGCCGCATGGACGTTGACCGTGACGGGGGGCTGCGCACGTCGCCCCTCGTGCGCCAACTCGACCGACGCATCCGCGTGATCGACCACGCCGTCGAGCGGCTCCAGGCGTTCTCGGATCCCAAGGCCCCTGGGCTCGCGGCGGACTTCTTTCCGCTCAGCGCGCTGCTGCTTCGTCTGCAACTCTTCAGCTTTCACATCCGCGACTGCTTTGACAATCGGGGCCTGCACAAGATGGATCCAGTCGAAGTTGCAGCGCGCAGGGAGGCCGCGGGGAGGGCACGCGAGAACGTCGAGGCCGAAGCTGCGGCGCACGAGGACGGCCCACGCGAGACGTCGCTGCCGCCCCGGATCCTCGGGGCCCGCGAGATCATCAGGTCGTGGCAGAGCTGCCGCACCAGCCATCGACCACGCGAGCGCCGCCGACCCGAGCAGCATCCACACCGCCCTGGCCAGCGCGAGGTTTCGCGGAGCGGCGTCAGAGGCGCGTGAATCAGGCACCGGTTTCCTCACGACGATCAGCGACTGGCGGGAGAATCGCATGCGTCGCCGCCCTTCCGCGCCAGCGCGCGCTCGGACCGTCGGGCGATCCCGGTCGGGATCAGTGCGCGCGGCGGGCGCGGCGGCGAAGCACGAGCAGGAGCATGCAAACCAGGGCGTAAAGGGCGCCGCCCCCGGTGCCCCCCCCAGAGCGTCCGACCTGGCAGCCGCAGCCCTGCGGCGCGCCGGCCTCGGGACCGGTCGCTGCATCCGGAGTCGGGGCGATCGCCGCGTCTTCGGGGGCTTGGGCGAAGTCGGGAGGGGTGCCCATGGCCGCCTCCACCGCGGCGTCAAACGCGGCCGCGCTGGCGTCGATCGCCGCGAAGAGGTCGGCCGCTGGCGCCGTCAGGTCGGGCGCCACCGCCCCCAGGTCCGGCGGCGTCGCGGAGAGGTCGGGGACTCGCGCGAAATCGACCGGCGACGCGAGGTCGGGGGGCGGCGCGAGATCGGGGGGCGGCGCGAGATCGGCGGGCACCATCGCCGCGTCGGCGATCATTGCGAGATCCGGGGGGGCCATCGGCGGGGTCAACTGGGCGCTGTAGCTCCAACCATCGCCGGGCAGGGTGATCGTGGTGGCGCCATTCTGCGCTGCCACGGTGACCGCGGGGTCCTTCCCGGCGACCGCGTAGAGGCCGCCCAGCGTCACCTTCAGGGGCCCCGCCGTCTGGGCCGGATCGGCGGCCGACACGGAGAGAGCGCCGCCGCTCTCCTCGATCCACACCACCCCGGCGCGATCGGTGCTCACGCTCAAGTTGCCAGTCACCACCGGCCCCGCCCCTGCGCTCCAGAAGACAACCCCGAGGCGCCTCACCCCGCCCACCTGATGCAGCACCGCCGCCGCCTTGGCGCCATTCACGATCACCTGCACCGGGGGGGATTGGGCCCATTTCGCCATCGCGGCGGCGTCGACGTTGGGCACGATCGCATAGGCGGCCCCCACCGCTGCCGGGTTGGCACCGTGGGCCAGCCACAGCGTCTGGATCGGCCGGGTCACCAGCCCCTTGGAAACCCCCAATTGCGACCAGTCGCCGCTCTGCATCGCGCGGTTCATCTCCAACGTGGCGCCGCCGGGAAAGTAGTAGCCGAGATTGTCGGAAGCGGCCCAGGTGATGTTGGCCAGGCTCTTGGCCTGGGGCATGAGGCTATAGCTGTTGCCGTCGCTGGCGACCAGCGGCGTGTTGGCGGCGGTGAGCGGCCACTGCTCCACCACCGTCTCCACCGGGTTGGCCGAGGCGCAGGCGATATCCCTCGCCAGAAAGACGATCGCGTCGTCGAAGAAGAACCAGCTCTTCTTGGCGGTGAGGCGCGCGGCGTTGGGCGCGGAGGCGGGGTTTCTCGACTCGAAGTCCATCGCGGAGACGCCATTTCGCCCATCCCCGGTACCCCCTGCGAAGGCGCGGGTGCCCAAGCCGTAGCTCGCGTCGGCGGTGCCCTGCGGCTTCTGCTCCACCGTGATACCGGGGAGGCGGGTCCAGTCGAGCGCGGGCCATACGTTCTGGGAGAAATACTCCTTGCCCGAGAGCACCAGGTAGAGCCGCCCGTCGGATTGACGAGATCCGAGGAGGTTCTCAGCGTTCACCACCTCCCCCGAGAGCACCCGGCTCGACAGGAGCTTTATAGAGGCATACCAGTTGGCGCGGCGGTGGATGGTGAAGTCGGAGTTTGGGTAGTGGCGGTGGCCGGAGGGCCAGGCGGCCGGCGTGGCGAGGGCGTTGATCGGGGCCACCAGGGGGGCGATCTCCACGGGGAGGGAGGCGCCTGCCGCCTGCCAGGCGGCCAACATCTGCTTCGCGGTGGCCTGGAACTCGAGCGCGCGTGGCGACGGCGCCAGCGCCATCTTCATGAGCGCGAAGAGGCCGCTCGACCCGGTGGAGTTGGGCCGGGAAACCCCCCGGCTCAGCACCGAGACATCCCAGTAGCGATCGTAGAGCGCCCAGCGGCTGCCATCGGCGATCAGGCCCACGATGCGGGTGAAGGGATCGGGCTCCGGGGCGTAGGCGGTGCCGCCGGTGAAGTAGAAGTAGGTGGAGGTCTCGTCGGCGAAGAGGGCGCCATAGCCGGCGGTGTAGAGCTGGGATCCGTGCTGGTGAAAGGAGGAGTCGGGCTGGATGCCATCGCCGCTGTTGATCGCCATCGCCGCGGCGAAGCCGATGCTGGTGCGCAGGGAGGCGAGGAGCGGCGTTGGGTCTACCCCCTGGGGGGCGACCAGGGCGTAGTAGAGGCGCTCCATGGTCACGTCGAGCAGGTTCTGGCCGGTGAGGGAGATGGTGTTGTTGCAGAGGAAGGGCGGCTTGGTCCAATCGAGGTTGGGGCAGATGTTGCCCTCCATCGCGGCGCGCGCGTCGGCGAAGACCTGGGCGTCGATCGCGCCCTCCATCAGGAGTAGCGTCGGCGCGAGCGAGCCCGGCACGCCGATCTCGCAGTGCCACCAGTTGCGCTTGGCTACCCCCATCGGCGGCTTCAGCGCCGCGGCGCACGAAGCGGGCGAATAGAAGGTGGGGGCCACCTGGAGCGCCTGCTCGATCTTCACCGCGAGGCTCCCGTTCTGGTAGAGCTTCGAGCCGGGGAGGGGGATACGGTAGGCCTGTGCCATCGTCAAAAGGCGGCTGAAGTGGGTGTTGGGCGCCCAGCCCGAGGCCGGGCCGATGTCGCAATAGTCGAGGTCGGTCCAGCTCCCCTTCTTCATCGCGCCGTCGGCGCAGGCTTGCAAGACCGGGGTCCAGCTATCAAAGACCTTCTGCGCGCTGGCGACCAGCGCGGTCGCGGCCGCCTTCACCGCGGGATCAGCGAAGTCGACGTTGGCGCCGGAGAGGGTATGAAATGCGTAGACGCGCGCCTTGATGGTTTGCAGGTCGTTGGCGCGTGCGGCGGTGGCGGCGGTGGCCGCGATCGCCGCGAGGAGCGGGAAAAAGCGCATCCCCGGATGATAGCGTGTGTCGAGTAGCCCCGGGGGCTTTCGCCCCGGAGGCTACTCGACACACGCAAGAGCGGCAGGGTGGTGAGCAGCGCAAGGCCGCCCGCGGGAGGCTGCGCCGGGTCTCCGAGACCGTCGATGGCGCCGATGCCCCCTGGCTCTGCCGCAGCAGCAGCTGCGCCATGGGTGTAGGATGGGGCGTGAGCAAGAGTCGACTCGCCGATCTGTCCCTCCGCCTCGCCGGCTGGCGCTTCGATGGCGAGCCGCCCGCAATCAAGAAGTACGTCTGCCTGGCAGTGCCGCACACCAGCAACTGGGATGGTCTGCTCCTGGTCGCGATGGGGCGCCGCATGGGGCTGCCGTTGTCGTGGATGATCAAGGACACCTGGTTTCGCGGGCCGATGGCGCCGGTGCTGCGCGGCGTCGGCGCGGTGCCGATCGATCGCCGGCGCGCGAACAACATCGTCGAGCAGATGATCCAGGAGTTCGAGCGCCGCGACGAGCTGGTGCTGGCGATCCCCCCCGAGGGTACACGCAAGCGCCGCGAGTACTGGAAGTCAGGCTTCTATCATATCGCGTTGGGCGCCAAGGTCCCGGTGGTCACCGGGTATCTCGACTATGGCCGCAAGGTCGGCGGCCTCGGCCCGCCCATCGCGATGACCGGCGACGTGCGCGCCGACATGGACAAGATCCGCGCGTTCTACGCCGCCAGGGACGTCACCGCGCGCGTGCCCGCGGGGTTCGGGCCGATTCGCCTGCGCGAGGAGGACCTCCCTGCGCCCGCCGGCAGGCCGTAGCTGCACCTCGCCGCGCGGCGGCGGATGTGAGGCGACCCGAACGCGGTAGCCATCGATCGACCGTCGCGATCGACCCCGTTCATCGAACGACTGCTGTCGGCCTCCGGGGCGGGGGGCGACCGCCCAGGACTGGTCGGCGTGGCGGTGGGCGCTCCGCTCGGCGCGGCCATGTTCGATTTTTGCCCGCGGCGTCGAAATCCGCGACGTGCACGCCGCGGCGGCCGTCGCGAGGCTCGACGTGCCACTCGGCCACGACGTTGTGCTCGCCGACGGTCAGGCGGTCGACCGTGAGCGTGTGGCCGCTCTTCGCCAGGCCGTCGCAGAGGTTCACCATGCACTGCCGCACGGCGGCGTCGCCCTCGGCGGCGTGGCCGGTCATGGGGTTGTCGTACACGCCGCCCGCGGCCCAGCACGCCATAATGGCGTCGGGGCTGCGGTCGTTGACGCCCTGGAACGCGGCGAGCATCACGTCTCGGATCGCCCTATCATGCGGCCTTCGTCTGGGCGACGATCTTCTCAGCCGCGTCGGTGAGATCGGTCGCTGCGGTGAGGATCGGCAGCTCGGCCTTGGCGTGTAGGGCAGATGAACTGCATGATGGCCACCGTCGGCGAGTAGCTGCACGCCGTCGATCGTGCGCCCGCCGCCTCCCCGGAGTCAACTCTCGCTTCCCCGTCGGTGAGCTACCTCACCACCGTCGCTGCTGCGCGCAAACGACCG
>SHYY01000066.1 GCA_009692555.1 Myxococcales bacterium | reverse complement strand
GCTGGAGACGCTGTCGCATGGCCTGGATCTCGGACTTGTCATCGACGAGCCGGCCGGCCATCGGCTCGATGCTCTTCCGGTCGCCGTCGAGGAGCAGACCGGTCAGGTAGTCGGTCATCGCCTGCCGCCGCTCCGGGCGCCCCATCCCGGCGACCATCGACTCAAGGTACGCGGTCAGCTCCCGATCGAGTCGCTTCAGCTCTCGTTTGTCCATCCGGACGGTAGATCACGTCCGCCGATCGCTGTCAATTAAACTGAGCGAGTAGTACTAGCACCTCCGCGAATCGCGAGGTGAGCGCTGCGGGTCGCGCACCCCGGATCGTACCCCTGCTGCAACGGACCTTGCGCGTCGGGCACCGGACTCTGCGCGCCGCGCAGTGGACATTGCGCGCCGGGTCGTGGACCTTGCGCGCCGCGCGGAAGAGGCTGCGGGCTCCGCACCGGACGGTGCGCGCCGCACGCAAGATGCCTCGGGGCGCGCACGATCCCCCGCGGGTCGGGCGTCGGACCCTGCGGGCCGCACCTCGGATGCTGCGAGCCGACGACGCGACGCCGCGAGCCGGGGTGGGCGCTTCGCAGGGTGCGTCGTCAACGCGGGAACTCGACCGCGTGACGTGGCATGTCGCTGGCCGACCCTTCCATGTCGTTGGCCGCCAACGTGCGCGACTACGACTACGACTACGACTACGACTACGTGAGGAACCCGGAACGAACGGGGCCCCCTCCGCCGTCAAGCTCCCCCCCTTCGCCGATGGCTGGCAACGCCGCCCGAAAGCGCGTAGGATTTTCTCGTGGAGGCACCGATGAACAGCGCGGCACGGGGCCTGGCAACGGAGGACGAGTACCTCGCTGCCGAGCGCCGCAGCGAGACGCGGCACGAGTTCGTGAACGGCGAGATCGTCGCCATGGCGGGTGGGTCGCAGCGGCACAACCTGATCGGGGGGAATCTGGCTCGGGCGCTCGGGAACGCCCTCGCGGGTCGACCCTGCCTGGTCTTCCCGAGCGATCAGCGCGTGGCGGTCACCGCGACCGGCCTCTACACCTACCCGGACGTGACCGTGGTGTGCGGGCCGCCGCGCTCTCACCCGAAAGATCCCTCCAGCCTGGTCAACCCGATCCTCCTCGCCGAGGTGCTCTCCGAGGCCACCGAGGCCTACGATCGCGGCGCGAAGTTCGCGCACTACCGCAACCTGCCGTCGCTGGCGGAATACCTGATGGTCTCGACGGACGAGCGGCGGGTCGAGCACTACCGCCGGATCGAACCCGATCAGTGGCTGCTCACCGCGCGCGTGGGGGCCACCGCCATCGCGCTGCCCGCGCTCGAAGTCACGATCGCCCTTGACGACGTCTACGCCAAGGTCGAGCTGCTCGACGCCCCCACTGCTTGAGACCCGGACGAACGGACAGCGCTGTCCAATCCGTCAACGTCGAGCTAACAGCAGGGATCTAAAGGCAGTTTTCCATGCTGCCGTGCGGATCTGGCGCGCTGTTGATCGGCCAACGCCCCACCACCGACGGTCGGGTGTCGCAACTCCGCGTCGCCACTGGGTGAAAAAACGGGTGACGGGCTGGCAGGGATCTAGCCCGCCCCGCCTCCGACGTTACAGAACTGCTCGTAGTCGATCAGCTCGATCTTCTTCCCCGGCTCCGAGCACACGGCGCACTTCGGGTCGCGCGGCAGCTTGAACTCGCGGAACTTCATGTTGAGCGCGTCGTACTGGAGCAGGCGGCCGATCAGCGGCTTGCCGATGCCGAGGATGAGCTTGACCGCCTCGGTGGCCTGGATCACCCCGACCACGCCCGGGAGCACGCCGATCACCCCCGCCTCGTTGCACGAGGGCGCCATCCCCGGCGGTGGCGGCTCGGGATAGAGGCAGCGATAGCAGGGCCCCTCGAACGGCTTGAACACCGTCACCTGCCCCTCGAACGAGAAGATGCTGGCGTTGACCACCGGCTTCCGCAGCATCAGCGAGGCGTCGTTCAGGAGGTAGCGCGTCGGGAAGTTGTCGGTCCCGTCGACGATCACGTCGTAGTCCTTGATCAGGTCGAGGATGTTCTCCGCGGTCAGGCGGACGCGGTGCTGCACCACCTTCACGTCGGGGTTGAGGTTGGCGATCGCCTGCGCCGCCGACTCCACCTTCGCCATCCCGACCGTCTTCGTGCTGTGGATGACCTGCCTTTGCAGGTTCGACTCGTCGACCACGTCATCGTCGACGAAGCCCATCGTGCCGACGCCCGCCGCCGCGAGGTAGAGCCCCGACGGTGAGCCGAGCCCGCCCGCGCCGATCAGCAGCACCTTGGCGCGGAGCAGCTTCTCCTGCCCCTTCTCGCCCACCTCGTTCAAGGTCAGGTGGCGGGCGTAGCGCGACTTCTGCGCCTGGGTCATCACGAACGGCTTGTCGACGGGGTGACCGGCCTTCTTCCACGCGCCGAAGCCACCGACGAGCGAACGCACCCGGGTGTAGCCAAGCTGCTGCAGCGCGTTCGCGGCGAGGGCCGAGCGCGTCCCGCCGGCGCAGTAGAGCACGAGGTCGGTGTCCCGCTCCGGCACCACGTCCTCGATCCGCAGCTCCAGCTTGCCGCGCGGGATCCAGGTCGCGTCGGGGATGTACCCCTCCTGCCACTCGTCGCCCTCGCGCACATCGATCAGCCGCGCCGGCTTGGCGCGCACGATCTCGTCGACGGTGGTCTCGCGGATCTCGCTCTTGACCTGCTTCAGGTAGCTCTGGAAGTTCATGTCACCCTCGGTTGGTTGGTGCGCGGCCGTGAACGTGAACGTGGCCGTAGCCGTGAACGTAGCCGATCTGACTGGAGCCGGCCACGGCCACGTTCACGTTCACGGCCACGCGGCTGCCAACTACCGTCGATCACACCCGGGCCGGCGAGTGAGGAGGGGCTACCGGAAGCGGAGGCCGAGCACATACGACTCCCACCGTCGCTGGAAGGCCACCATGTCGGGCTCGCCGAGCACCCGGCGGAGGGTGTCGAAGCCGGTCCTGTCCTCGCGCCGGTGCGCGAAGAACTCGTGGTAGAAGCGCTCGAGCAGGCCGCGCTCCTGGAGGTAGTAGCAGAGGTAGCGCGACTGCCCGTAGTTGGTGCCGCGCGGGTCGTCGTAGAACTCCTCCTCCGACTGCGCGGTGAGCTTCTTGAACGGGGTCAGCCCGCCGCGCCGGATCGCCTCCTGGAGCCCCGCGAGCCGCCAGTTGGTGAGGCCGCGGATCCGCCCGTCGTCGCCCTCGCCGCTCTGCTCGTAGAGCGATCCGAGCCCCTCGTTCAGCCAGCCCGGCGCGGCCGGGAAGTTGGCATGCACGAACGGGTGGACGATCTCGTGGACCAGCGTCCCCCCGCCGGTGGCGATGTTCATGATCAGCGCGCGGTGCTGCGGCGAGTAGTAGCCGTAGGGCGTGTCGGGTTCGTCGTCGAAGAGCTCCTTCGTGTGGCGCTCGTAGCTCGCCTTGCCCTGGAACAGCCAGACGTCGATGATCTCCTCGGGGTCGCGCGCGAAGTAGCTCCGCTTGAGCTGCTCCACCGCCCAGCGGACCGTGCCGCGCGCTGTGCTCCGCACCTTCTCGGGGGGGCCGTCACCGACGACCACGAAGGGCCGCTCGATCACCAGGGTGAAGCCCTCCGGGAGCCGCTCCTTGAGCGCGCGGACGTGCTGCGCGTACGCGGCGTCGCGCGAGGGGGGCGGCGTGGCGAGCGTGCCGGGATCGAGGCGCATCCGGATCACTGTCCAGCGATCGGCACGGTACGTGAGCGGCCAGAGCGCCAGGAAGCGGCGGCGCGCCATTCGGCGGTAGGCCCCGCGCGCCTCGGCGGGCTCGTGGTAGATCACCTCGTCGCGGGCGGCGTCGTAGCCGAGGATCAGACGGAAGTGCTCGCTGGCGTCCTTCGACTCGTCGTAGCGGGTGCAGATGATGGACGGGATTCCGCGCACCAGATCGGCGTGCAGGGCGCGCCACTCGCCCTCGATCGCGTCGGTGGCGTTGGCCGCCACCTCGCTCCACACCGGGCCGGTCCGAAAGCCGAGGCGCAGGAGGGCATGAGCCAGCTCCCGGGTGTAGGCGCCGCGGCCGTGCGCGGGGTCGACCTCGGTCCAGGCGAAGACGGCGTCCTGGTCGACCGGGCGGCCGAGCTTGCGGAGGGCCATCTCGGCGCACGCCTCGCCGCAGAAGTCGGGCTTCTGCTGGACGTGGGGGACGCCCTCGATCAGCGCATCCCGGTAGGGACTGGCGGCGGCCGGCGACATGGTGAGGCATAGTACGAGCGCACGGAGGGCGTGAGGAGTCATGGGTTCCCGGAAGTGCGAACGCTCCCGGCGAGGGAAGGATCTATATCCTGCGACCGCTATCGGCCCTCCTGGATCAGCTGGTCCATCGACTTGTCGAGCGCGTCCATCGTCCCGGAGAAGCTCGCCACCACGCCGCCCACGATCTTCAGCACCAGCAGCACCAGCGCGATCGCGATGACGGTCATCATCAGAGCGCGCAGCCGCCTCGCCGCCGCGACCGCCAGCTCCGCGCCGAGGCGGTAGGGCACGGTGTCGAGATCGCCGGTCCGCTCGGCCACCGCGAGCGAGCCGAGGGTCGGCGGATCGAGCAGGCGGAGTTCCTCGATCGCGTCGCTGAGCGTGCCGCCAGCGGCCACTTGTTGCATCGCAGCAACTCCCCCGCGGGCCAGCGCCGGGCTGCCGGTGGCGATCACCGCCAGCTCGATCGCGCGCAGCACGTTGGTCCCCGCAGCGAGCGACGCGCCGAGCACCGAGAGCAGCCGGCCGGCGTAGAGATCGCGGTGCAGCGCACCGAGGAGCGGCAGGCGCAGGCGCAGGCGATCCCACCGCTCCTCGATCCCGAGCAGCGAGGGCAGGAGCGGCAGCGCGACCGCCAGCAGGAGCAGGCCACACGCGGCGAGCAGGTTGCGGCCCACGCCGAGGGCGTAGACCCTCGGGAGCTGATCGAGCGAGGCCCCGCGCCGCATCGCCTCGCCGAAGCTCATCGCCGGGCCGAGGAACACCACCAGCGCCGCAACGTAGCAGGGGTAGAGGAGGATCGAGAGCAGGCGCCAGCGCGCGCTCTGCGCCCCGTCGAGGCGGGCCACCAGTCCGGGCAGGAAGCGATCGAGCGTGCCGGTCTCCTCGGCGGCGGCGAGCAGCTCGATCGACACCGGATCGAGCCCGGCGAGGCGCAGCGCATCGACCAGACCCGACCCGGCATCGATGCGCGCCGCGACGCCCTCGATCCGCTGCCGCTGCCGCCGGCTCCCCGCGTAGCGCGCGATCGTCGCGAGAGCGATCGGCACGCCCTGGCCGGCGCGGAGGAGGTCGGAGAGCTGGCGCAGGAGGGTGATGCGACGGCGGTGGGCGAGGAAGGCGTGCAGCGGGTGGCGCTCCCAGGCGGCGCGCACCCGCGCTCCCGCCGACGGCCCGCGCGCTGCGCTCTCCGCGCTCCCCGCGGCGGCTCGCCTCGCGGCCACCTTCGGGGCCAGCCTCGGGGCGGACGGCGCGGCGGGCGGCTCGCCGGGCGGCGGGGGCGTGGTCGGCTCCATCGCCGACAGTCTACCCCGCCCGGCCGCCCCGCGTGATTCGCTGGCGGTAAGGAATCCGATCCCTTACGGGAGCGGTAAACTGATCGATGCTCTAGATCTTCGGAGCCTGGATCCGGATCGCCAGCTTGCCCTGGTGCTGGTTCTCCTTCATCAGCTGGTGCGCCGCGGCAGTGTCCGGGAAATCGAACACCCGATCGAGCACCGGCTTGATCCGCCCGTCGAGGACCAGCTCGTTGGCGCGCTCGGCCTGGTAGGCGTTGGCGAAGTGCGAACCGATGATCGACTTCTGGCGCATCCAAAGGTGGCGGACGTCGAAGTCGAGGTCGTAGCCGGAGGTGGCGCCGCAGATCACGATCTTGCCGAAGCGCTTGGCGAGGAACACCGACGCGAAGAAGGTGTCCTTGCCGACGTGCTCGAAGACGATGTCTGGATCCTTGCCGCCGGTGAGCTTGCGGATCTCCCCGCCGAATCGTTTGAGCTCGGACGATCGATGCCTGGCCTTCTCCGGCCCGTCGTCGGGCGCGCGCACGAAATCGAACTCGCGGCGATTGAGCACCATCGTCGCGCCGAGGCTCCGCACCAGCTCCGCCTTGCCCGGCGACGAGACGATCGCGATCGGGTGCGCGCCCATCAGCTTGCAGAGCTGCACCGCGAAGATGCCGAGGCCGCCCGCGGCGCCCCACACCAGGACGTGATCGCCCGGCTTGACCTCGGCGCGATCGACCAGCATCCGGTAGGCGGTGAAGTAGGTGAGGCCGTAGGAGGCCGCCTCCTCCCACCCGAGGTTCTTCGGCTTCTTCACCAGCTGCTGCGCCTGCACCCGCGTGAACTGCGCGAACGAGCCGTAGCTGGTCTCGTAGCCCCAGATCTTCTGCTCCGAGCACGCCATCGGATCGAGCCCGTTGCACTCCGGGCACTGCCCGCACGACTGGTTGCAGTGGATCACCACCTCGTCGCCGGGCTTCCAGCGCCGGACATCGGCGCCGACCTTCCAGACGATCCCCGCCGCGTCGCTGCCGGCGATGTGGAACGGCTCCTTGTGCATCCGGAACACCGACACCGGCTTGCCCTGCGCCGCCCATACACCGTTGAAGTTGACGCCCGCCGCCATCACCAGCACCAGCGCCTCGTTGGCGCCGATCACCGGCACCGGCACCTCCTCGATCTGCATCGAGTGCTCCGGCTCCCCTTCGCGCTCCTTGCGGATCACGCACGCCTGCATCAGCTCCGGCAGCTCGCCCAGCGCCGGCACCGTCGAGAGATCGAGTCGCTTCATGGGATCGCTATGCTTTTCCAGTGGCATGCCCGACCAGCTCGACGAGGACGCCGCCGCAGGCCGAGGGGTGGAGGAAGCCGACATGATGCCCGCGCGCGCCCGGCCGCGGGACGGTGTCGATCATCGGCACGCCGCGCTCGGCGAGCTCCTTCAGCGCGGCTTCGAGGTGATCGACGAAGAAGGCGATGTGGTGCAGCCCTGGCCCGCGCTTCTGGAGGAACTTCTCGAGGGTGGGATTCCCGGCCGGTGCGATCAGCTCGATGCACGCGGCGGCCTCGTCGCCGGTAGGAAGACCAGGAAGCAGAAAAAACGCGTCGGTTTTTTGCGTTGCAACAAACTCGCGTGGCCCGGCGATGAGGCCCAGCAGATCGAGGAAGGGCGCCGCCGCCGCTCCGACGTCGGGCGTGCAGATCGCGACGTGATCGATGCCGAGAATTTTCATCCGTCAGTCTCCGGGGTGGCAGCGGGCTGGGCTCCTTTGCGGACCGCGAGCGCGCGGACCGCGGCGACGATCTCCGCCAGCGTGGCCTCCTGGCCGAACACCGCCGCCACCCCGAGGGCGAGCAGGCGCGCGCGATCCGCGGGCGGGATCACCCCGCCGATCAGCACCGGCACATCGAGCCCCTTCTCGGCGAGCAGCGCCAGGATGCGCCGCGCGATCGGCTCGTGCGCCCCGGAGAGCACCGAGAGCCCCACCACGTCGACGTCCTCTTGCAGCGCGGTCTTTGCGATCGCCTCCGGGGTGGCGCGGAGGCCGGTGTAGATCACCTCCATCCCGGCGTCGCGGAGCGCGCTCGCCACCACCCGCGCCCCGCGGTCGTGCCCATCGAGCCCCGGTTTTCCCACCAGCACGCGGAGGGTGCGCATCAAAAACCCGTCGGGGGCAGGTATTCGCCGAACACGCGCCGCAGTCTACCGGAGATCTCGCCGACGGTGGCGTAGGCTCGCACCGCGGCCTGGATCGCCGGCATCAGGTTGCCCTCGCCGCGTGCCTCGGCCTCCAGTCGATCGAGCGCCACAGCGACGGCAGAGTGATCGCGACCCGCCCGCAGCTTCGCCAGCCCGGCCACCTGGTCCGCCTCCGCTTCCGGATCGCCGTGATGCACCTCGGGCGCGGCGTCGGCCTCGCTGCGGAACAGGTTCACCCCCACCACCTTCACCTCGCCGCCGTCGAGGGCGCGCTGGTACTCGAACGCGCGCTGCGCGATCCGGCGCTGGATGAAGCCCTCCTCGAGGCAGCGCACCATCCCGCCGCGCGCCTCGATGTCGCTCATGATCCCGGTGATCGCTCGCTCCATGTCGTCGGTGAGCGACTCGACGAAGTAGGAGCCCGCGAGCGGATCGACCGTCTTCGCGACGTCCGTTTCGTAGGCGACGATCTGCTGCACGCGCAGGGCGGTGCGGGCGGCCAGCTCGGTCGGGATGGCGAAGGCCTCGTCGTAGGCGGCGGTGAACACCGACTGCAATCCGGCGCATGCCACCGCCATCGTCTCGATCGTGGTGCGGGTGATGTTGTTCAGCGGCTCGGCCTGGGTCAGCGAGTGGCCGCCGCAGACGCAGGCGGCGCGCAGGCGCCACGAATCGGGCGACGTGGCGGCGAAGGTCTCGCGCATCAGGCGCGCCCAGATCCGCCGTCCGGCGCGGTACTTGGCGATCTCCTCGAAGAAGTTGGTGTAGGTGTAGAAAAAGAAGGAAAGGCGTGAAGCAAAAGCGTCGATCGGAAGGCCGCGGGCGACGGTGGCGCGCACGTAGGCCACCCCGGCGGCGAGGGTGTAGGCCATCTCCTCGGCGGGGTTGGCGCCGGCGTCGCGGTAGTGCGAGGCGATCGAGATCGGGTGGAAGCGGGGGAGCTGCGTCGTGCAGTACTCGATCACGTCGACGCACAGGCGCAGCGACGGTGCGATCGGGAAGATCCACGCCCCGCGCGCGCCGAACTCCTTCAGGAGATCGTTTTGCACGGTCCCCGCGATGCGGCTCTTCGCCACGCCCTGCTTCTCCGCCACCGCCTCGTACATCGCGAGCAGGATCGGGGCGGTGGCGTTGATGGTGAACGAGGTGGTGACCCGATCGAGCGCGATCCCGTCGAAGATCGCCTCCATGTCGGCCAGCGAGTCGATCGCCACGCCGACCCGCCCGACCTCGCCCGCTGCCTCGGCAGCGTCGGAGTCGTAGCCGAGCTGGGTCGGGAGATCGAGCGCCACCGAGAGGCCGGTCTGTCCCGAATCGAGCAGGTAGCGGAAGCGCCGGTTGGTCTCGCGCGGCGTCCCGAAGCCGGCGTACTGGCGCATCGTCCAGTACTTGCCGAGGTACATGTCCGGGTAGATCCCGCGCACGAACGGGTACTCGCCGGGGTTGCCGAGGTCGCGCGCGGGATCGAGGTGGGCCGTGTCGGCGGCGGTGTAGAGCGGCTTGATTGGCGTCCCCGATCGCGTGTGGTGCTGCTTGGGGCGCTCGCCGGCCATCGTCGGTGGCTAGCCCGATCCTTCGGCTGCGCGCGGGCGCCTGCGGATCAGCAGCGTGCGCTGGATCTCGAACACCTTCTCCGGCAGCCGGTTCTGCTTCTTGCCGAGCTCGGCGTCGAACAGCGCGTCACCGTGGCGCTCCACCGCGGCGAGCGCGGTCACGTTCTTCACCCCGACCAGCGCGAAGGTCACCTGGCCGACAGCGTCCTGCTCGTCGCTGGCGACGGCGAGCACCTTCGACGCGGCGTAGATCGTGTCGCCCGCGGCCACCGACGCGGGGTGCGCCCCGCCCGTGTAGCGGAGGTCCCAGAGCGAGTTGCCGGCCACGTCGCGCGAGGCGAGCGCGCACACCCACGCGAACACCAGCCCGCCGTAGACCACGCGCTCGGTGGTGAACGAGCTCCCCTGCGCATACAGCGCATCGAAGTGCAGCGGGTGGCTGTTCCGCAGCAGCGTGGTGAGCTGCATGTGCTCGCTCTCACCGACGGTGTGGCCGAGGCCGTGCGCGTAGATCTGCCCGGGCACGAGGTCCTCGCAGAAGCGATCGAAGCGGCCACCCGGCCCAGGAAGGTGGGCGCACGACGCGATCTCGAGCGGCAGCGCGCGCAGCTCCGCCAGGGACGGAGTGGAGGGTCCACGCCCGGCCGCGCGATCGGCGAGCTTGCCGGCGCGGATCAGCGCCTTCCGCTCGAATGCGCACAGCGTCCGCCCGTCGCTGGTCTCGAGCAGGGTGCGCACGTGCACCACGCCCTTGTCGCCGGAAGACGACGGCTTGACGTCGATCACCGTCGAGCGCGCGGTCACCGTGTCGCCACAGAAACCGGCGTCGGGGAAGCGGATGTCGAGGTAGGCGAGGTGGGCGATCGCCTGCTCCGACACGTCGTGCACCGAGAAGGAGAGGCCGAGGTTCATGCACAGCAGCGGGTGGAGCGGCCGGGCGCGCAGGTTCAGCGCGCGGGCGACCTCGCTGGAGGCGTAGAGCGGCGTCGCGTCCTGGAACGAGGCGGCGTAGAGCGCTACCATCCCCTCGTCGACGGTGACCTCCCACGGGTGGCGGTAGGTCGCCCCCACCGCGAAGTCGCCGAGCAGCCGGCCGTGCCGCGGGGCGATCACCATCACTTGCCCCCGAGGAGGCGGCGCGCGATCACCTCGTACTGGATCTCGCTGGTGCCCTCGAAGATCCGGAACACGCGCGCGTCGCGCCAGAACCGCTGCGCCGGATATTCCCGGGAGTACCCGTAACCACCGAATACTTGAAGCATTTCCGATGTCACACGCTCGGCCATCTCGGCGGCGAACACCTTGGCCATCCCCGCCTCCAGATCGCAACGCTTGCCGGTGTCCTTCATCTGGGCAGCGTAGTAGGTGAGCCGTCGCGCGGCCTCGATCTCCGTCGCCGCGTGGGCGAGCTTGTGGCGGATCACCTGGAAGCTGGCGATCGGCTGGTCGAACTGGACGCGCTCCTGGGAGTACTTCCGCGCCGCCTCGAAGGCCGCCTGCGCGGTGCCGACGGCGCGCGCCGCGGTCTGGATGCGCGCGTACTCGTAGGTCGCCATCAGCTGGTAGAAGCCCTTGCCCTCCTCGCCGCCAAGCAGGTTCTCGACGGGGCAGGGGTAGCCGTCGAACTGCAGCGCGTAGGAGCGCATCCCCTTGTAGCCGATGGTCGGGATCGGCGAGCCGCCCAGCTCGGGAGGGGAAAAGCCGTCGCCGGGCGTCTTCTCCACCAGAAGGATCGAGAGGCCCTTGTGCTTCGGCTTGACGGTCGGGTTCGTCCGCGCGAGGACGGTCAGCACATGGGCGCGATTGGCGAAGGTGCACCACGTCTTCTCGCCAGTGAGGAGGTAGCGATCACCGTGTTTTTCGGCGCGCAGCTTCATCGCCGCTGTGTCGCTGCCAACGTCGGGCTCGGTGAAGGCCGCCGCGGTGAGCAGCTCGCCGCTGGCGATCTTCGGCAGCCAGCGCCGCTTCTGCTCCTCGGTCCCCGCCGCCATGATCAGCGAGCCGGTGATCAGCATCCGCGTCATCACGCTGCCGACCGAGAGCCAGCCGCGCGACAGCTCCTCGGTGACGATCGCCATCGCCACCGTGTCGAGTCCCATCCCGCCGTACTCGGGCGGGAAGATCAGGCCGAAGTAGCCGAGCTCGGCCATCCGGGCGATCACCGGGAGCGGGATCTCCTGGTCGCGGTTGTCGAGGTCGTCGCAGATCGGCAGGATCTCGCGCTCCACGAACTCGCGGACGGACCGGCGGATCGCGTCGTGCTCGTCGTCGTCTCCGTCGTTCGGAGCCATCCGTTCAGTCCTCCCGGGCCAGCGTCCTGATGCGGTGGGGCAGTCGGTTCGCGCCTAAGCTGCTTAGCACGGTCCCCGGAGGTTTAGGGACGTGTTTCCACCCCGCTCGCCTGCGAAGGTTTCAACGAATTGCGGGCACGGGCGACTAAGTGAGAGCGGCACCCGCGCTGCCGACCCCAGGAGTGCTACCATCGCCGTCAGGTGCGCTGTCTGTCCAGCGCGGCGCACCCCGGGCAACCGACGCTGGCATCGATCGGAGCCTACGCATGCGTTTCACCCCCCGCACCCTCCTCCCGGCCCTCCTTTTCCCCCTTCTCCTGGCCGGCTGCGGCCGCGAAGGCCTTGATGCCCCCGGGGCTGACTGCGACGCCGGTGGCACCTCGTGCGCGGGGGTGTGCGTCGACACCGCCACCGACAAGGCGAACTGCGGCATGTGTGGTAACGCCTGCCCCATGGGCCAGAGCTGCGCCGGCGGCAAGTGCAGCGGCGCCTGCGCGGTCGGGCTCACCGACTGCGGCGCGGGCTGCGTCTCGGTGCAGTCCGATCCCAAGAACTGCGGCGCCTGCAAGAACGCCTGCGCCGCCTTCAAGGTCTGCTCGGCCGGCAAGTGCGGCGATCAGTGCGCGGCGCCGCTTTTGAACTGCGCCGGCGCCTGCGTGGACGTCCGCAGCGACGGGCGGCACTGCGGCGGCTGCGGCGTCGTTTGCGCGCCCGGACAGCAGTGCCTCGGCGGGATGTGCCGCGGCGGCCTGTGCCCGCAAGGGTTCGGCGACTGCAACGGCAACCCGAACGACGGCTGCGAGACCGACCTCCGCTCGAACGCACGCAACTGCGGCGCGTGCGGCGCGGAGTGCGTCGGCGGCACCTGCACCAACGGCCAGTGCGGGCCGCAGATGACCTGCACCGTCGGCCTCACCCGCTGCGGCGTCCAGTGCGTCGACCTCGCGACCAACCCCGAGAACTGCGGCGTGTGCGGCGCGGTCTGCGGCGTGACCCGCGAGTGCGTCGGCGGGCAGTGCCTGTGCGGCAAGGGGCTCAGCTCGTGCAACGGCGCGTGCGTCGACATTCTCAGCAATCCCGGCCACTGCGGCGGCTGCGGGATCGCCTGCGCGGGCAATCAGCTCTGCTCGCTCGGCAAGTGCACCGTGCAGTGCGCCCCCGGCCTCACCGCGTGCAAGCTCGCCTGCGTCAATCTGCAGAGCGATTCCCTCCACTGCGGCGCGTGCGGCACCGCGTGCGGGGGCGGCACCGGGTGCGTGAACGGCAAGTGCGCCTGCCCGGGCGGCCAGATCGCGTGCGGACTGTCGTGCATCAATCCGCTCAGCGACCCGAAGAACTGCGGCGCCTGCGGGATCGCCTGCCCGAACGGCCAGGTGTGCTCGGCGGGCAAGTGCTTCCTCCAGTGCGGCGGCGGCCAGGTCAACTGCAACAACGCCTGCGTCAGCCTCGCCGACGACCCGAAGAACTGCGGCCAGTGCGGCGTCAACTGCACCGGCGGCACCGTCTGCAAGGGCGGCCTCTGCAACTGCCTGGTCGGCCAGACCCGCTGCTTCGGCGTGTGCACCGATCTCACCAGCGACCCGCTCCACTGCGGGGATTGCAACAAGGCCTGCGCCGCGCCCACCAACGTTTGCAGCAAGAGCGCCTGCACCCTCGTCTGCGTCGCCCCGCTGACCAATTGCAGCAACGCCTGTGTCGATCTCAAGACCAACTCCAAGAACTGCGGCGTCTGTGGCGTCTCCTGCGCGAATGGCGGCACCTGCACCGCGGGCGTCTGTGTCTGCCCGATCGGCCAGGTGGCTTGCAACGGCGTGTGCAGCGATCTCAAGATCGATTCCAAGAACTGCGGCATGTGCGGCGTCGCCTGCCAGCAGGGCCACGCCTGCGTCGGTGGCGTCTGTCAGGGCGGCTGCGGGCTCGGCCTCACCCAGTGCAACATGGCGTGCGTGAATCTCCTCACCGACAACTTCAATTGCGGCCAGTGCAACGTCTTCTGCAACAACGGCCGCACCTGCCAGAACGGCGCCTGCGCCTGCCCGCAGGGCCTCTCCCAGTGCTTCAACTTCTGCGTCAATCTCACCAACAACCCGCAGTTCTGCGGCGGCTGCATGACCCGCTGCCCGAACGGCGCGCAGTGCATCAACAGCCAGTGCATGTGCCCGGTGGGCCAGTCGCTCTGCCAGGGGGGGATGTTCAATCAGCAGTTCTGCACCAACCTCAAGACCAGCCCGACCAACTGCGGCATGTGCGGGAACTTCTGCCAGTTCAACGAGGTCTGCTCGAACGGCGCCTGCAAGATGACCTGCGATCAGGGCCTGGCGAACTGCGCCCGTCGCTGCGTCGACCTCAACAGCGACCAGCAGAACTGCGGCTTCTGCAACTCCGACTGCAGCGCCGGCTCGACGTGCCAGAAGGGCATGTGCGCCTGCCCGCTCGGCACCAAGCTGTGCGCCGGTTTCTGCGTCGACAACCTCACCAACGCCTCGCACTGCGGCGGCTGCAACATGGCCTGTCCGCAGGGCAAGACCTGCCAGAAGGGCGTCTGCGCCTGATCTGAATCGGCCGCCTGAAATTTCCTGCTACATTCCGCGAATGCAGCGCCCCCACCATCTCCTTCCGCTCGCCCTCACCGTCGCTGTTGCCTCCTGCGGCGCGCCCTCCGATTCCCTCGGCCCCGACTTTGACGACCCGATCTGGGAGACCGGCGACGGCAAGGAAGACACCTCCGCCACCGCCGCGGTGAAGCGCATCCAGTGGGACGGCTTCGTCCTCGTCCCCGTCGGTGCCAGCGACGCGACCGTGCAGCTTCACGTCCGGAGGCAGGTCAAGAGCGCGATCGGCGCGCTGCACCACGGCCCGAAGATCTCGCTCCGCGATCGCGACGCCCGCTCGAACCTCGACGTCGCCGGCTGGAAGCGCGAGAAGGTACAGATCCTCGCCCCGGACGGCGCCACCAGCGGCTCCGCCGAGCGCGTCACCTACCACTACAGCGATCTCGCCCTCGTCGCCAAGGCCACCACCAGCGCCACCCTCTCCCTCCCGCTGCTGTTCGATGACTACGTCGCCCGCGCGGGCGAGCTGATCCCGCCCTGCGCCGACGATCCGAAGACCGCGGCCGACTCGCTCTGGTACCACTACGACCCCGCGCGATCGACCTGCCAGAAGGCGATCACCGACGAGACCACCGCGATCAACGACGCCGCGCGCAAGCTCCCCCTCGGCCAGGCGGCGATCGCCAAGGCCGATGCCGCGCGCCGCTTCCTCACCGTCCGCGCATCGCTGGCCCGTACCACCGCGGTCAAGGTCGCCTACCCCGAGCTCGATCGCCTGTGGGGCTTCGGCACCGATCGCCAGAAGGTGGTCGTCTACTCCTTCTTCGGCGTCGACAGCGACGCGGGTCCGCGCGACAACGGCCTGATCGAGGCGCTCCGCTACGTACGCACCTTGCGCGCCGCGTTCCCGTCGCTGAAGGTGGTCGACACCCGGCCCTTCGCGTTGCTCCTCGATTTCCAGATCGACGGCATCGCCCTCCCGAACCCCACCTACGAGGACGTCGCGCGCTGGACCATCGACGGCCAGGGCTGGCCCGCCGCCGTCGGCAGCGACCCGAAGAAGCAGGCCCAGCTGCTCGCCCAGGTTCAGGGCAAGCTCCTCGAGCGCTGGATCGTCTGGCAGCTGGCGGTGACGGTGAAGCGCGGCGCCGAGACCCGCAAGATGACCGTCGAGATCCGCACCTACTACGGCCGCGAGGACGGCCAGCCCGACTGGCGCGAGGCCGCGCGCAACCGCTACCTCGAGGCCTTCTGGCACGCCGACATCTTCTCCTACACCGGCCACTCCCACTTCGGCCACGGCCCGCTCGAGCCGATCGGCTACAACGCCGGCAACTTCCCCGACCGCTACCAGACCTTCTTCTTCAATTCATGCCTTTCCTACAATTACTACGATATCGACTTTCTCGAGATGCACCCCGGCGGCGAGCGCAACCTCGACGTGGTGGCGAACGGCCTCCCCGCCTACTGGACCGGGATGGGCGAGTCGACCGCCCGCTACGTCCTCGGCCTGCTCGACGGCCAGAACCGCTCGTGGCTCGACATCCTCAAGTCGATGGCGGTCAAGGCCAACGGCTCCACCGCCTACGACCCGCTGCGAGCGGTCACCGGCGAGGCCCAGAACGCCTTCACCCCCGTCGCCGGCAAGATCGAGCTCACCGCCCCCTAGGTTGACTTGGTCCACTCCCTGGTCCACCTTGTTCCGATGAAGGAAGTGAACGTCCACGAGGCCAAGACGCACTTCTCCCGCCTGCTCCGGCGCGTCCAGGCCGGCGAGGAGATCCTGATCGCCAGGGCCGGCAAGCCGGTCGCCCGTCTGATGCCCCTCGAGCCCCCGCGGAAGTCGCGCCAGCTCGGCCAGGACGAGGGGCTCTTCGAGGTCCCCGAGGACTTCGACGCCCCGCTACCCGACGATGTCCTGGCGAAATTCTACAAGTGAAGCTGCTCCTCGATACCCACGTCTGGCTGTGGATGCAGACCAAGCCGGCGCGACTCTCCGCACGAGCCCGCAAGCTGATCGTCTCTCCCGACACCGAGGCGCTCCTCTCGGTCGCGAGCCTCTGGGAGATCGCGATCAAGTACCAGATCGGTCGGCTGCCGCTGCCGAAGCCGCCCTCGGATTTCGTGCCCGAGCGTCTGGCCCGCCAGAACGTCGGTGTGCTCCCGATTCGGCCCGAGCACGCCTTTCGCGTCGCCGAGCTGCCGTTCCTCCACCGCGACCCTTTCGATCGGCTGCTGATCGCCCAGGCCCAGGTGGAGGCGATCGCGGTGGTGACCGTCGATCCCGAGTTCCGGCGCTACGACGTTGAAGTGATCCGCGCCTAGCTATAGCCTGTGGCCAGGCATGGTCACCTGACCCCAGGTGGGGGATCCCTGCCCCAGGACGGCGTGGTACACTGCACCCCGTCGATGAACTCAACCCACTGGATTCAATCAGTTTCTCGATCCGCCAACCGACCCCCCAGGGCGGCACGACGGTCGCAGGAGCGCTGGCTGCGATGAAGCGCCTCCCCTTTCTGGCCCTGTCCGCCGCCGCCCTCCTCGGGCTGGGCGCGGGGGCTACCGGCTGCCTCGGCGGCTTCGCCGGAATGGACGCGGGCGGCCAGGACGGCGGCTCGGGCGATGGTGGCGCGAAGCAGAGCGGCGACCTCGGCCCGGCCGCGCCCCTCACCTCGCGCGAGCGATTCGACGCCGACGTGAAGCCGATCCTCGTGACGCGCTGCGCCTCCTGCCACGGCAAGGAGGGCAGCGTCGGCCCGTCGTTCATGAAGGATCCGGCCTACGACACCGTCATGGGCCACACCGGGATGATCGTCCCCGACCCGACCCAGAGCAAGCTCCTCACCAAGGGGCCGCACAACGGCGCGGTCTACTTCACCGACGCCGAGGCCGCCAAGGTGCTCGCCTGGCTGGCCCTCGAATCGGCCAAGCTCCCGCCGGTGGTGAGCAACAAACCGACCACCCTGCCAGTGCGCCCGAAGCCGGGCGAGAACATCGTCTCGCTGCTCCCGCTCGGCAAGGAGTTCGCCGGCGCCACCCTGACCTTCGACTCCAGCGTGCTCGGCTCGACCCTCAAGCTCTCGAAGATCACCGTTCACACCGACGCCGCGATCGGGCTGCACATCGCCCACCCGCTGTTCATCATCTGGTCCGGTGGGCTGAAGTACCCCGATCCCGTCGACAGCTTCTCGAACCTCGACCAGCTCTTTATCAAGGACACAAAGACCCAGCTCGGCCCGGGCACGCTCCTCCTCAGCAACGTGGGCGCGCTCGACGAGGTGGCGGTCGCCTTCCAGATCCTCGAGGTCTACGGCGGCGGCCTGCCGATGATGGGCGGCTGCAAGTCGGTCAAGGACTTCACCGGCACCACCCGCGGCACCCTCTCGATGCGCTGCGTGGGCTGCCACGGCGGCGGCAACAAGACCGCCCAGGCCGCGCTCGACATGGGCAAGGTGAACGACCTCTCCGACGCCGGGCAGGCCAACGCCTGCGGTCAGATCCGCAACCGCGTCAACACCGCGGCGCCCGCGATGAGCGCGATCTTCACCGTCACCTCGCCGAAGTCGGCGCTCAATCACCCCTACAAGTTCGGCGGCGATCAGGCCGCGTTCGACGGCTTCGTGCAGTCGGCCTCGCAGTGGATCTCGAAGGAGAAGTGAGGACCAAGAAATGGCCAAGCTCACCCTGAAACGCTTCACCCTGGCAACCGCCGCGCTCGCGCTCGGCGGGTGTCTCGCCGGGCAGCCGCCGCCGGGCGACACGGTCACGCCGACCGGCGACGCGGGAACGCAGAGTCCCCCGCCCGGATCGGATCTGGCGATGATCCAGGAAAAGCCGGGTCCGGAGGATCCGCAGCTTGCCCAGCGCGAGGTCAACTACGGCCTCGCGCTGCGCAGCGCGTCGATCAAGCTGCGCGGTGATCTGCCGTCGCTGGACGAGAGCCGCACGGTGCTCGCTGCCGCGAGCCCGAAGGAGGCCTACGAGAACACCATCGACGCCTGGCTCGAAGACCCGCGCTTCGCCACCCAGATGGTCACCTTCTTCCGCAACACCTTTCGCATGGGCGGCTCGCTCAGCGACGGAAAGACCGCGCTCAGCCTGGAGACCGCCCCGAACTTCGCGGCGCAGCTGGTGGTCGAGGACAGGAACTTCCTCGACGTGCTCACCGCCACCTCCGGCACCTGCCCGACCCACGACAAGGGCAACTTCGTGTCGGCCGACTGCAAGAACGGCGTCCCGGTCGCCGCGGGCGTGCTGACCGATCCGGGCGTGCAGGCGCACTTCAGCTCGAGCATGGCCTTCCGCCGCGTGCGCTGGGTGCAGGAGACCTTCGCCTGCCGCAAGTTCCCCGTCGAGTACTCGAAGAACCCGATCCCGATGGGCGCCGGCCAGTACGCCAGCCCGTGGCCGTTCAACTCGATCTCCGGCGGCGACAAGGCTCCGATCGACTTCCACGACACCAAGTCGGTGGTGTGCGCCAACTGCCACGCGACGATGAATCACATCGCGCCGCTGTTCGCCCGCTTCGACGCCAAGGGCATGTGGATGGACGAGATCCAGGTGACGGTCCCGGTGAACGGCCTCCCGAAGGCGAAGAAGAGCGACTGGCTGCCCGGCGGCGAGGACACCGCGTGGCGCTTCGGGGTGTCGGTGTCGGACCTCCCGCAGCTTGGCAAGGCGATGGCCAAGGATCCCGAGATCGCCAACTGCGCCGTGACGCGCATCTACGACTGGGCGATGTCGAAGGACGACGTGGTGTCGGACCTCGCCACCGTCCCCGAGTCGGTGATCAAGCCCTACCGCGAGACCTTCATCGCCGAGAAGGGCAAGCTGAAGAGCGTGATCCGCAAGGCGTTCACCAGCGACGACTTCGTCAAGTTCTAAGGAGCCACCATGAGGCGCCAACTGCTCTTCCCGGCAATCTTCGTTTCGAGCCTCGCCCTGGCGGGGTGCGAAGGCGGCGGCACCGTATCGCCCGCCACGCCCTCGATGATGGACGAAACTCCCTACATCCCGCCCTCCCAGGAGCCCAGCCCCGGGGGCGAGCTCACCGTCGGTGGCGCGGAGATGACCTTCGAGCACACGCTCGATGATCGCGACCCCTTCGATATCCTGAAGCAGAAGCAGGAGGAGGGCTCGCCGCTGGTGTCGACGCGGCTTCACTCCTGCCAGAAGATGTCCTACGCGGCGCTCGGCGCGCTCCTGACCTCGCGGGGCGTCGATCTCAACGCCAAGGCGGCGGCGAAGGCGCTCCCGACGGCGGGCGACCTCTACCGGAGCGGCAGCCAGGCGCTCGGCGCTCCCACCTACCTCGCCCGCATCCGCGAGCCCACCCAGCTCACCACCGCCGGCGCGACCAAGCTGATGGACGTGTTCGTCCAGGCGGCGCCGGAGATCATCAAGAAGATGCCGTCGCTGGCGGCGTGCATGAACGACGGCCAGCCGACCAAGATGTTCGCTGCCGACGGGACCTGCAACCTCGACGGAGTGAGCTGCCTCATCGGCGCGCCGGCGACCGCGCAGCACGTCAAGCTCTGCACTCAGCTGGTGAACGAAGCGTCATCCACCCAGGTCGGGCAGCAGCTCGCGGTCGCGGCGATCCTCGCCGCCGCGCACACCTGCGAATAGGGAGCCCTCCATGTCGACCAGCAACGGGAAATATGGCAAGAAGCCGCTCCTCGAGATCCGCGGCGGCGCCAATCGGCGCGACTTCATCAAGTACTCGGTGGCCGTCGGTGCGCTGCTCGGGCTCGACCGCTGGCGCATCTTCGAGGCCACCGAGAGCACCGCCGGGAAGGCGCTCGCCACCGAGATGTCGTGCTCGGTGACCAATCGCTCGGTGCACATCATCGCCGGCGACGGCGGGTTCGCCTGGTTCCACCTCCTCTGGCCGCACATCGACGTCGCGGCGGCGAAAGATCCCGCCATGTCGTTCCACGCGCCCGGGATGGGCTCGATGGCGAGCGGCTCGGATCGGCCGCTCTACTTCGGCCCCGAGGCGCCCTGGAAGGACATGGGCGCGGGAAAGTTCGTCACCGCGTACATGGCGGGGGTCAACGAGACCCACAAGCAGAACCCGACCTCCTCGTCGCAGATCTCGCAGGGGATCGGCCTGTTCGCGGCGTGCGCGGCGCTCCAGGCCTCGAACCCGACGCTGGTGCCGGTGATCGGCGTCAATGCGCCGAAGACCGCGATGCCGTACGGGAGCGCGCAGGGCGCCCCGGCGATCGCCCAGGTGGGGAACGCCGACGGGCTGGTCGATCTCTTCAACAGCGCCGCCTCGACGGCCACCGGCGCGCTCTCCAATCCCAAGGACGCCGCGCTCTACGAGGCCTACTACAAGGGCTTTCTGGGCCTCAACGCCGCCTCCGGGCGCTCCACCTACACCCGGGGCCTGCGCACCGCCAAGACCGCCTCGAATCTCCTCGGAATCAATCTCTCGTCGCAGCTCCGCCCGTCGGGGGACGACATGATCCGCTACGGCGTCGGCGGCGGCGGCGTCCCGAACAAGCTGATGGAGCTGGCCAAGGGGCTCATCACCACCGCCAAATCCTTCAAGCTCGGCCTCACCTCGTGCGTGATCCTGCCGGCGATGGAGGACGATCCGCATCAGGCGTTCGCCGACATGGGCAATCTGAGGATGGTGGTGACTGCGCTCGGCAAGATGCTGAACGCCTTCATCGCCGATCTGCAGGCCCAGGACGATCCGACCTGCGCCGGCACCAAGCTCGCCGACAACGTCGTGATCTCGATCCACGGCGACACGCCCAAGGATCCGCTGAAGAACGCGGGCTGGCCCGACGGCACCGCCGGCAACTCCAACTGGTGCTACGCGATGGGCGCCGGCTGGCTGAAGACCGGCTGGCACGGTGGCATCCTCCGCGACGGCAAGGTGATGGGCTTCGACCCCTCCACCGGCAAGGACGTCCCGGGCCAGCTCTCGGCCGTCACCGCCCAGCCCGCCGCGGCGGCGATCGCCTACGCGGTGGCCAAGGGCGATATGCGCCGGTTGAGCGATTTCTACAAAGGCGTGGATATCGCCGGAATCGTCAACCCCAAGCAGATGTAGCTGCGCCCTGCCCCGCGCGTAAACGCGACAGCGTGGCGAACTGCCACGGGGGCCGAGACCCCGGAAGAGCCTGAATTTCGACCCCTGGCCCTGCCGCTCAGCGACGGCAGGGATGCGACCGGCCCCCTGCTTGCTTTCCTGGCGATCAGGAGGCCGATGAGGCGTGCGCCGAAATTCGTCGCGTCGGTGCTGGGACCTCCCGCGATCCTGTTCCTTTTCTACCTCATTGCCATCAACGCGGTGCTGAATCTCGCGATCAGCGGTCCATCCCGGAAGAAAGCACCGGCTGGATACGAACGTGCTGGTGAAGATGAAGCACCTGAAGCCGGTGATGAGCGTGGTGGCCGCGAACCTGAAGGTGCCCTGGATCGTGCAGCAGCTCGCCAATCGGGAGGACGTGCGGGTGGAGGCCCATCTCCAGGTGGGGGAGACGACGCTGAACCTGACCGACATGAAGGTTGTGACCAGCGGCCTCAGCGTCAATGGTCAATTGCGCTTCACGGACCTGCAGCGGAAGGTCCCGGGCAAGAACGGATTCCTGCTGTTCGAATGGGGCGGGGTCGTGGTGGGGCTGGAGCTCGACGGCGCGAGCGCGGGTGCTTAACAGCGGAGGGGGCCCTCTTGCTGGCTCTTGCTCGTCACGTAGTCGTAGTCGTAGTCGTAGTCGTCCCGTCCGCAGCGATGGCAATCGAAGTTCCTCCCGCAACAAATTCCTCCTGCCAACCGACAACCCTGGCCTCCCAGGAGGATGGACTACGACTACGACTACGACTACGTGAGCGGAGGGACCCCCTTCTCCGTTAAGCACCCCGAGAGCACCAAGCTGGTGATCGTTCGCCCACGAAAGTGGTACGAGGAGCGGACCCGACCACGCCCAAGGCCATGATCCCCCTGTTTTTTTCTCCCTCGCCTTGCTACCTTCCCGATCCTTGGAGCCGCCGCCGAGCGGGCTCGATGGAGGGTTCCCGTGGCCGACACCGATCGTCCGAAGAAGCCAGTGTCCTCGTCGAAGAAGCCCCCCATGCCGCCGCCCGACGACGACAGCGCTTCGCTCGGCGGGGATTCGTGGTCGGATGTCAGCCTGCCGCCGCCGCCGGCCGCCCCGCCGCTCGGCGACGCCTTCCCCGAGCTCGACGACGTCTTCTCGAACCTCTCGTCGGACGACGCGGCCTTCCCCGAGGAGACCACCGGGGTTGGCGAGGCGCCGCTCGACTCGGAAGGGCCACCGTCGGAGGACACCTTCTTCGGAGCGCTCGACATCGGTGAGGAGGTGATCGCCGAGGAGGTGTCGATCGTCGACGAGGGGTCCGGCCCCGTGGAGATCCCGACGCCGCTTCCGCCGACGATCACCGCCGCCGTTCCCGTTCGCGCCGCCGTTGCCGTTCCCCTCGGCTCCCGCCGAGACAACGCCGCTGACGCGGCAAAGGAAGTGAGCGCCGCCGTTCCCGCCCCTTCCGCCGCCATCGCCGCGCCCCGCCCGGCCCCTTCGCGCGTCGCCGCCGCCGCCTCCGGCCCGGTGTCCGCTCCGACGGTGATCGAGGCGCTGCGCTCGCCGCCGCCCTCGCCGCCGCCCCCGGCCGACGACGGCGAGCCGAGCCTCCTCAACGACAACACCCTGTTCCGCCAGGAGGCGCAGCGCCTCGCCCGCGCGCGGGACTGGGTCAAGCTCGCCGCGATCACCAGCGCCGCCGTCGACAACGCCACCTGGGCGCACCTCCCCGAGACGCGCGCCGCGCTGCTGGTGGATCTCGCGAAGATCCACCGCGACCGCCTGAACGATCCGGGCAGCGCCGAGGACACCTTCCGCCGCCTGGTCAAGCTCGACCCCTCCTACGCCGACGCGATCGATTACCTCTCCGGCCGCTACCGCGAGCGCGGCGACTGGCGCGCCCTCTACGATCTCTACGCCGCGGCGATCGAGCCGACCTGGGATCCGAACCAGCGGCTCGCGTGGACGCGCGAGACCGTCGCCATTGCTACCGAGAAGCTCGGCTCGACCGATCTGGCGATCGAGTCCTGGGAGCGGCTGTGGCGCCTCGGCGACGCGATCGAGGAGACCTCGCGCGCCCTCTCGGAGGTCTATCGCCGGGCGGGCCGCTGGGACCGGCTGGCCGAGTACCTCGCCAAGCGCGCCGCGTCGCTGCAGGGCGCCGAGCGCGTGGTTGCGCTCCGCGAGATCGCCGAGGCCTACCTCTCGGGGCTGCGCGATCAGGACCGCGCCGCCACCGTGCTGGAGCAGATCCTCGCCGAGCGTCCCGACGACGCGATCGCCCTGCTCGCGCTCGCTCGCGTGCTCGCCCGCCGCAAGGACTGGGAGGCGCTCGCGGAGCTCGGGGCGCGCCCGCTCGATGGCCTGTCACCGACGGCGGTGCTCGATTTCCGCCGCCTGGTCGCCGATGCGCTGTGGAGCGCTGGCGACCTCGACCGCGCGCTGATCGCCCACGAGCGCGTGCTCGCTCTCGACCCCGAGGACGCCGATTCGCTGAAGGCCAAGGAGGACTACCTCGACCGCGCCGGCAAGCCCGAGGCGCTGGTCCACTTCCTCGCCGACCGCGCCGATCGCGCCGGCAGCGACGAGGAGCGCGCGCGCCTGCTCGGCCGCGCCGCCGAGCTGGCGGAGAAGTCGCTCGACGATCCGCGGCTCGCGGTGTCGCTGTGGGAGCGGCGCGCGACGATCGAAGCGGGGCGGATCGAGGCGCTCCAGTCGCTCGCCCACCTCTACGAAACGCTCGGCGATCTCGCCGGCGTGGCGCGCTCTCTGGAAGGGCAGCTGGCGCTGACACGGCAGCCGTCGGCGCGCGTCGAGCTCCTCCGCAAGCTCGGTGATCACGCCGCCCACCGCCTCGGTGACGACGTGCGCGCCGAGGCCTGCTGGAAGGAGATCGCGTCGCTGGTGCCGGACGATCAGGCGACCCGCGAGGAGCTGATCGGGCTGCACCGCCGACGCGGCGACTTCGAGGCGCTCGACCGCACGCTGTCGGCCCAGGCGTGGCGCGCGATCGACGACGGGACGGCGCATGGCTACTGGCGCGCCGCCGCGGCCAACATCGAGGAGAACATCGCCGATCCGCAGCGCGCCGCGCGAGCCTGGCTCCGTGTGATCGACCTCTCCGCGGGCGACGAGCAGGCGCTTCACGCGCTGGTCGGCCACCAGCGCACGCTGGGTCGCAACCGCGAGCTGCTGGTCGGCCTGGAGGCCGAGCTGCGCGCCACCAGCGACGGACCTTCGCGCACCGAACGGGCCCTCGAGATCGCAAGGATGTGGGAGTCGGAGGGCGCCCGCCCGGCCGCGCTCGCTTCCTACGAGCGCGTGCTGCGCTGGCACCCCACCGACGCGGCAGCCCTGGCCGCGGTCACCCGCCTGCGCGCCGGCACCGAGGCGAGCGCCTTCGACGCGGCCGCCTCCAGCGAGGGCGCGAGCAACGAGGCCCGGATCGCCCTGGTGCGCCAGGGTCTCGCCCTGCTCGATCCCGGCGACACGCTGGGACGCTTCTTCGGCCTGCGCCGCATCCTCTGGCTCTCGAACCACGACCCGAAGGTGATCGAGGAGGTGGCGCGCGCCGCCGTCGACGCATCGGCGTGGATCGATCTGGTCGCGGTCTACCTCGACGCCGCCGCGGAGGCCACCGACGAGGGGCAGCGCGCCTGGTTCCACCGCGAGCTGGCATCGATCTACGAGCAGCGGCTCCAGGATCCGGTGCGCGCCTTCCTGGTGCTCCTCTCGATCGGTCACCGCCCGGTCGAAGACGCCGGCGCTCTGGAAGCGCTGGCCCGGCTCTCCGAGGCCACCAGGCGACACGAGGACCTCCTGGCGATCCTCGATGTGGCTGCCCGTGCCGGCGGCTCGCTCGAGACCCGCTGCGCCGCGCTTCGTCGCCGCGCGACCCTCTGCGAGCAGCAGCTCGGCGATCCGGTGCGCGCCTTCCACGAGTGCGTCCGCCTGCTGGCGCTCGACGCCCGCGACGCCCAGGCGCTCGCCGACGCCCGCCGGCTCGCCGAGGCGAAGCAGCTGTGGCGCCCGCTCGACGCGCTCTACGCGGAGCTCTCGGATCGCGCCGCCACCGTTGGTGAGCGGATCGAGCTCGCGCGCGCCCGTCACGCCGTGCGCGCCGACAAGCTCGGCGACGCCACCGGCGCGCTCGATCAGCTCCTGCTCATCTACCGCCTCGATCCGACGGTGAGCGGCCTCGAGGAGCAGCTCCACTCCGCCGCCGATACCCAGAAGGCGTGGGACCGCGTGCTGCCGCTCCTCGAGGCGCGCGTCCGGTCGCTCGGCGAGGCCGCCTCCCCCGACGAGCTCTCCCGTCTGGCCGCCCTGCACGACGACAAGCGGGGCGATCACGAGCGCGCCTTCGAACTCTACGCCGAGGCGTTCGTGCTCCGCCCGAGCTGGAACGAGCTGAAGGAGAAGCTCGAGCGCCTCGCCGAGGTCGCCAACCGCTTCGACCTGCTCGCGCTGTGCTACCGGATCGCCGCGGCGCGCTCGGGCGACCCGCTGCAGAGGCTCGATCTCTACGGGCGGATCACCGAAATCTACGCCACGCGCCTCGCTCGCCCCGCCGACGCGCTCGATGTCCACCGGCGGATCCTGCAGCTCCAGCCGGCACCGAAGTCGCTGGAAGTCGTGATCGAGCACGACCGCGCCGCGAGCAACTGGCGCGAGCTGCGCGACCGTCTCCAGCAGTGGCTCGATCGCTCCCCGCAAGACGGCGCCGAGGCGGTGGCGGCGCGCATCCCGCGCTGGCTCGAGATCGCGCGCCTGTCGCGCGAGCGGCTGGGCGATCCGGAGACCGCGCTCGCCACCTACACGCAGATCCTCGAGGTCGACGCGGGCAACGAGGAGGCGCTCCAGGGCGTGCGCTCGCTGACCGAGGGGCCGACCGATCCCAGCCTCGAGCTGCGCCGGCTGCGCATCGAGCTGAAGCGCGCCACCACCGAGCGGCGGGTGGAGATCCAGCTCGCCTGCGCGCGCATCCAGGAGGAGCAGATCGAGGACGTGGCGGGCGCGACCGCGACTCTGCGCAGCCTGATCACCGAGGCGGGCGCGGCCGGACCGGGCTTCGAACCGCTGGCGCGGCTGTACCGCGCGGGCAAGCTGTGGTCGGACCTGATCGATCTCATCGAGGCGCGGGGAGCGGTGCTGGTGTTCGGCGAAGATCGCGTGGTGGCGCTCGAGCAGGCGGTGGCGGTCTGCGACGAGCATCCCCAGGCGGCCTCGACGGAGCGCAAGGAGCGGCTCTACCGGCGCCTCCTCGAGGAGCGCCCCGGCGACGGGGAGACGCGGCGCCACCTGCTCGCGCTCTACCGCGATGCGGGCCGCTTCGACGACCAGGCGCAGCTCTTGCGGGCCACCTGGGCGCTCTTGCCCACCGGGACGCCGAGCGGCGGCGCGCGAGCCGCGGTGGAGGCCGATCTGGCGCGCGTGCTCGACCGCGCCCTCGGCAAGCTCGACGACGCGGAGGCGATCCTCGCCGCGCGGGCGAAGAAGAACCCCGACGAGACGGAGGTGCTGCTCGGCCTCGCCTCGCTGAAGCTCCGGCGCGGCGACTTCCAGGGCTACCTCGTCCTGCGCGAACAGCATGCGCGTCGCCAGCCGGCTTCGCTCGGCGCCTACATCCTCTGCCATCTCGCCGAGGCGTGCGACGAGCAGCCCGGCCAGCAGGCCAAGGTCGCGAACTACTACCGCGAGGCGCGGACGCTCGATCCGACCAACCCGCCGGCGCTGGAGGCGCTGAAGGCGATCGGGCGGCGGGCCAAGAGCTGGCGCGCCACCGCGGCGATGCTCCCCGATCCCGACGAGATGAAGCTCGGGTGGCCGGAGCGAGCGGCCCGGCTTCGCGAGCGCGGCGAGAAGGCCCACGAACCGTCGGTGGCCCAGTCGTGGCTGCTGCGTTCGGTGGCGGTCGATCCCGACCACTACCTCGCCTGGGACGCCCTGGCGCGGGTCCACGCCGGGGCGGGTGATCACGCCGCGTCGCTCGACTCGCAGCGGGCCTCCCTGGCGGCCTTCGAACGATCGACCGGCCCCGAGACGGCGCGCCTCCGCGAGCACGCCGCGCGGATCCAGCACCTCGCCGAGGCGCTCCGCACCGTCGGTGACGACGAGGGTGCGGCGCGCGAGTCGCTGCGCGCCTACCAGCTCCTGCCCGTGTTCGCCGCGGCCGCCCTGGCGGTGGCCGACCAGCGCCTTTCGGCCGGCGAAACCGAGGCTGCCTACGCCATCTACGACCGCGTCCTGCGCGATCACGAAGGCCGCGCCACCGGGCCGCTCTCCGACGGTGAGCGGCTCCACGCCACCTTCCAGCGCGGGGCCCTCGCAGCGCGCCTCGGCAAGCCCGATCAGGCGATCGCCGATCTCCGCGAGGGGCTGCGGATCGAGCCGCTCCACCCCGGCGTCCTGAACGCGCTGGCCGATGCGCTGGCCGAGAAGGGGCGCGTGGCCGCGGCGATCCAGCACTACATCCAGGCGCTGCTGGTGGTCTACGAGCACCCGCGGCGCGGTCAGCTCTACGCGCGCCTCGGACGGCTGTGGGAAGATCGCCTCGGCCAGGCCGACGAGGCGGGGGTCTGCTACGACCTCGCCGTCAGCTCGGGGCCGGAGCCCTTCTCGATCGAGGGCGAGGGCGACCTGATGGTCCGGGCGCTGCGGCACTACCGCCGCGTCGGCAAGTCGGAGCGCGCGCTGGCGGTGATCGAGCGGCTCCTCCCGTCGACCACCGATCCCCGCGAGCTGGCCTCCTTGTGGACCGAGCGCGGCGGGATCCTTGCCGCCACCGACGAGGAGCGGGCCATCGAAGCCTTCGACATGGCGCTCTCCTACGACCCGGGCGCGCAGGCGGCGCTGGCCGGCCTCTCCGAATTGCTCGAGCGACGGGGCGACTGGGAGCAGCTGCTGCAGATCTTCGAGGCGCGCACCGAGAGCGGCGGCCCCGAGGAGCGGGCCGAGGCGCTGCGCTCGCTGGCGCGGATCGCGTCGACGCATCTGAACGATCCGGTGCGCACCGAACGCTACCTGACCGAGGTGATCGCGCTGGCGCCGCGCAAGGAGGACTACGAGCAGCTCCTCGTGGTCTACGGCGATGATCCGTCGCGGGCGGCCGATCGGCGGGCGGCGATCGCCGGCCTCCTGACCATCGCCGGGCCGTGGATGCCGCGGGTGATCGAGCTCGCGCGCATGCTGGCTGCGACCGGCGATCGGCGCTGGGCGTGGTGCATCCTCTCGCCGCTGATGAACGCGACGATGCCCGATCCGACGCTGAAGTCGCTGGTGCTCGAGCTGCGCAAGGAGGTCGAGAAGTCGGATCACACCGGAGCGCTGACGCCCGAGCCCCACCAGGCGGTGCGGCACCCCGACGTCGATCCGACGCTGCTCGGGGTGATCGCAGAGCTCAACCTCGTACCCCTAGGCCGCACCACGCCCGAGCAGCACGGGGCGACGGGCGTCGGCAAGCTCGACGAGCGGACCGCGGTCGGCAAGACCTTCGCCGGGATCGCCGCACGGCTCGGCCTCGAAGGCGCGGTGCTGTGGCGGGCCCAGGAGCTCGGCGAGCCCTACGCGGTGCTCGACACTCCCACGCCGAACATCGTGGTGCGGGCGGAGCTGCTCCAGCTCCTGTCGGTGGCGGAGACGAGCTTCCTGTTCGCGACCCTGCTCGAGCAGGGGCGGCGAGGACCGCGGCTCCTCGGTGCGCTGGCGCCGGAGGATCGGCCGCGGCTGGTCCCGGCGCTACTCGCCGCGGTCGGGCTCGGCGACGCCACGCCCGAAGTGACGCCGCTCATGGAGCGCATCCGCTCGGCGGTCGACGGGCCGGTGCTGGCGGGCTGGGCCGATCAGCTGCGCCCGCTCCCGGCTGCCGCCACCGACGGTGCGCGCTTCGCCCAGGGGATCGTAGAGACCGCGCGCCGCGTCGGACTGATCGCCGCGGCCGACCTGCGCTTCGTGGCCCGTCTCCTCACCCGCCTCGACGACACGCTGCCCAAGCTCCAGACGGTCGGCAAGATCGACGACCTCGACGACTTCATCGGCGGCGTCCCGGCGGTCCGCACGCTCCTCGGCTTCGCCGCCACCGATCACTTCGGCAAGCACATGTAGGACAGTCCCCTACTCGCCGGCGGGGGGGGCGTAGACTCGCTCGGCGCTGACCGCGGCGGCCACCCGGGGTGGGCGGACGTTCTTCAGGAGACCTTCGAGGCAGGCGCGGATCTCGATCGGGCCGGTGGAGATGGCGGTCGCGACGAAGTGATCGCTCCCCGGGAAGGCGGTCACGCGCAGCTTCATCGTCCCGGCGTGGCCCGGGAACCTGGCGAAGCACTTGCGCGCGAACGGCTCCGCGGCGACCAGCATCTTGGCCATCGTGTCGCGCGCGGCCATCCCGCTCGCCTCGAGCGGCGGCTCGCGCACCAGCGCCACCTCCTCGCGCTCGGGCGTGCGCCCCTGTCGGTGCGTCGTCACCTCCTCCTTGCACGCCGTGGCCGACGCCGCCAGCGAGCGGTGATCGAGCGCCGCCAGCTTCCGCGCCAGCGCCATCGCGTCCGCGCAGCGATGCTCCTCCGCCGCCAGCTCCACCTGCTCCGCCATCAGCCGCGCGACCTCGCCCCGCTCCTTCTGCACATCCTCCGCGTATGGCGTCATCGGCGGGATCGGCCCGAGCTCGACCAGCGCCCCGTCGAGATCGCCGCCGCTGCGCAGCTTCTTCGCCCGCGCCACCCGCTTGCCCGCCTCGCGCCAGCCGTTGATCCGCCGCCCGATCGCCTTTTGCTCGTTGCCCGGCCCCTCCGCCTCGATCAGCGATTCGAGCTCCCGCTCTGCCTCGTCCCAGCGCCGCTCGAAGAGCGCCTGATCGAGCCGCAGCCGCACCGATCGCGCGGCCGACCGTCGCTGGTTCAGGGTCACCGTGCCCGCCACCGCGGCGACGGCGATCAGGCCGCCGATGAGGATCGCAGCGAGCGGCCAGCGCGGAGCAGCCGCCGCCCGCCGCGACGCCCCCGGGCGGGTCGGCTCGCCGGCGTCCCGGCGCGTCCCCGACGGCCTCGGCGGCTCGCTCGGCGCCGGGCTTTTCGGGGGCGAGAGGAACGCGGGCGCCACCGGCGCGGGTGCCGAGCGCGCGCTCTGGGTCCGCTCCGGCGGCAGCGCCAGCTGGGCGGTCTCCTCGACCGGACGCACCGCAGGCGATGCCCCGATCTTGAGGTCGGTCTTCTCGTTCTC
>SHYY01000273.1 GCA_009692555.1 Myxococcales bacterium | reverse complement strand
TCCAAGGCGAGTTGCAGGACCGCAAAGGCATCCACGATCGCCTTGCACTCCATCGCGGAGCCCCGGGCGATGCTGTAGAAGCGGGCGCCATCCGGCGCTCCGAAGCGGCCCGCTCCCTCGGCGATGTTCAAGGGGATGGAGAGCGCCGCACGTTTGAGCTCTTCGGTGAGAAACGAGTTCCCGCTGGGGGCGCTCGTCGCGATCTGCGACGCAAGGGCGAGGAACTCGATGGCGCGGCGATAGACGTCGAGCTTCTGGTAGGCCAGCAGGGGCATCCTCCTGTCTGGGAGGCCAGGGTGGTCGGTTGGCAGGAGGAATTTGTTGCGGGAGGAAGTTCGATTGCCGTCGCTGCGGACGGGACGACTACGACTACGACTACGACTACGACTACGACTACGTGACGAGCAAGAGCCAGCAGGAGGGCCCCCTCCGCTGTTAAGCACCCCAATAGTAGGCGTCGGCCGCCATGCCCAACGCCGGGCGCCGGCGAGGTGAATTCGCTCCCCGCTCCCGCCAAACGCCGTTCCCGTTTTCGTTTTGGGTTCCCTCCCATCCCCGTTCCCGTTTCCCTCCCCCGTTGCCGTTGCCGTTGCCGTTGCCGTTGCGTTGCCGTTGCCGTTGCCGTTGCCGTTGCCGTTGCCGTCGGTTGCCGTTGCCGTTGCCGTTGTCGTTGCCGTTGCCGTTGCCGTTGCCGTCCCCGTTCCCGCCTCCGCAGGCGTCGCGGTCGCCGTTGCCGATCGCGGGGACCGCCCCGTTGCGGCTGCCGCGCCCCCGCACTAGGCTCTGCTCGTGGTGCGTGCCCCGTTCTTGCTCCTGCTCGCGCTCGCGGCGTGCAGCGGCGATCCGCCGCCCCCTTCGGAGGTGCCGTCGGCGCGCGAGCGGGCCCCCGATCCGCGGGCGGTCCACGTCGCCGGGTCGGGCGCGATGGCACCGCTCGCGCGGGCGCTCGCGGCGGCCTGCGGCGCGGCCTGCCCGTTGCCGGTGGTGGTGGAGGAGAGCATCGGCTCGGGGGGTGGCGTCCGGGCCGCCGCCGACGGAGCGGTGGATGTCGGGATGATCTCGCGGCCACTCGGCGAGGCGGAGCGGCGGCTCGATCTGATGCTCGTCCCGGGTGGAATGGACGCGGTGGTGATAGCGGCCAACGCGGAGGTGCGCGTCGACGGAATCGCCGGCACCGCGCTGCGCGATCTGCACGCCGGGCTGCGCCGCACCTTGGGCGACGGTTCGCCAGCGACGGTCCTCCTGCGCGATCGCGGAGAGTCGGCCAACGGTGCCCTCGACCGCGCGGTCCCGGGACTGGGAGCGGCGCGCGACCTTGCCTACGCGCGCGGTCGGATGCGCGTGCTCTATCACGACCGATCCATGGTGGAGGCGCTGGTCGCCACGCCGGGCGCGATCGGGGTCACCAGCCTCGGGGCTCTGACCGCCGGCCATCCGGCGCTCAAGGTGCTCGCGCTCGATGGTCTTCGCCCGTCCGTCGCGACCCTCGCGGACGGGACGTGGCCGGCCGCGCGTCCACTGGCGTGGGTGCTGAGGCGCGATCGCGCGGGTCGGGCGCGCCCGTTCCTCGACTTCGCCGCATCGCCGGAGGGCGCCCGCATCGCCCGTCGCTGCGGCTACCTGCCGGCAGTCCGGTGACCCCGCTCCGCCTCACCAGCTGGTTCCGCGCGCGCATGCTGCCGCTCGTGGCGGCGACGGCGGTCGTGGTCGCCACCGCGGCGCCCGGGGCGTTCTATCTGCGCGAGCGATGGGATCTCGTCAACGGCGCGCGCGGGCACGCCGGGCGGATCGGCGAAGCGCTACGCGGCGAGATCGACGGGCGCCCGACGCTGTGGCGGTACGACTCCACCAAGCTCGCCGAGCGACTGGCGGGGAGCGGGCTCGACCGCGCCGCGATCCGGCTGGTCGACGCCGAGGGGATCCCGGTGGCGGTCGAGAGCGCTCCGCTCCCAGCGCGCCCGCTGTGGGGGCGCGTGGAGGTGCTCATCGACGGGCGGCGCGAGGCCACGGTGTGGGTGGCGGCAGATCACGGCGCGCTGCTGGTGTCGGCCGGCGAGCTGGCGGCGGCGTTCGCGCTGCTCGCGCTCGGGCTCGCGGCGGTGCTCTACCTCCTTCCGGTGCGGGCGATCGGGCGAGCCGAGCGGCGGATTGGCCTCCTCCTCGGCCGGCTCACGCTCACCCTCCAGGAGGAAGACCGGCGCCGGATCGCGCGCGATCTCCACGACGGGGCGGGGCAGGCGATCACCGCGGCGCGCCTGGAGCTCCTGGCGCTGCGCGCGCGCGGCGTCGACCCCGAGGCGGCGCAGCGAATCGCCCATCTCCTCGACGAGGCGCTCGAAGAGGTGCGGCGGTCCACCGCGGCCCTGGTGCCCCCGGCGCTGGCGGAGCTGGGCCTGGCGCGTGCGCTGGTGCGCCACTGCGAGGCCTTCGGCGATGCGGCCGGGCTGGCCGTGGAGTGCCGGGTGGCCGAGGAGCTCCCCTCGCTGCCGGCGGAGGTCGAGACCGCCTGCTACCGGATCGTGCAGGAGGCGCTCGCCAATACCGCCCGCCACGCCGGCGCCACCCGCGCCTGGGTGCGGCTCGCGCAGGTCGCCGGCGGGCGGCTACGCCTCGAGATCGGCGACGACGGCGGAGGAATTGTCGGCACTAGCCGGCGTGCCGATCCGGGCGGCCAGGGCATCGAGGGCATCCGCGAGCGCGTCCGGCTGCTCGACGGGGAGGTGGCGCTGGAGAGCCACGAAGGGAGCGGCCTGCGGATCGAGATCACCCTCCCGATCCGTCTCAGTCAGTAAGGGAACGATCCGCGCCGCCGCCGTCGCCGCCCACCCACGGGAAGTGCTCGCCGACGCAGATCGGAGTTCCGTCGGGCGCGCTGGCGCAGGTCGCCTCCCCTGGCGGGCACGCGCGGCCATCACACACCACCGCACACATCCCTTCGCCCGACTCCGCCGCGGTGACGCAGGCGGCCTCGGGAGGGCAGCCGGTGGCGAGGGAGGTCGGGTTGCAGATCGCGCCGCCGTCGCAGCGACAGCGCTTGATGCAGAAGCCCGTCGCGGAGCAGGTGAGCCCGGTGGTGCACAGCACCTTGCAGGGCTCGCCGAGCTTGGGCGCGCTCTCGGAGCACCCGGCAAGCGCGGCGAGGAGGCCGAGGAGGCGGACGGGCCGCATGGAGGGGGATGGTGGCGCCGGGACCCGGGAGAGTCAATCCGGTCGCTACATCGGGGCGCCGCAGGGAAGGGCGGGCGCCTTCGACGCGCCGCGATAGAACTGGCCGCCCGCCACCCCGGTCTTCACCGCCTCGCGCGCGATCTCGGCGAAGTCGGCCGAGTCGGCGCTGGTGAGGTCGCTCAGCACCGGATCGTCCGGGTCCACCATCCGGTTCATGCCGGCATCGATCAGCACCGGAGTCCGCCGTGCCGGGTTCCACACCTCGACCGCCTTCACGCCGCGCGTCTTGCTCTGGTTGCGGGTGAGCCCGCCCGCGATCAGCACCTTGCCGTCCGGGAGCAGCGAGTGGGTGTGACCGAAGCGCGGAATCTGGAGCTTCCCGCTCTCGCCCCCCTGGCCGAATGGGAAGAGCGGCGCGAGCTTCTCCGTCCTGGTATCGAAGATCGCCACCTGCTGGAGCGCGCAGGTCAGCCCCATCTCGGTGCCTTCGCAGTCGCACAGCCGGGGCGTGCCGCCGGTGAGGAGCACCCGGTCTCCCGAGAGCAGGACGGTCGCCGCGTTCCACGCCGCCGAGCGGTAGTGATCTTTGGCGCCGCAGGTCGAATCGAGGTAGGTCGGGCTCGTCGCGCTCGCGGTGACCTTCGCCACCGGCAATTCGGCCCCGCCGATCGTGGAGACGATGAACAGGCCGGAGTTGGCGTCCGGGGGCTGGGTGGCGATCGGACCGAACACCAGCATCGGGTCATTCTGGAACGCCACCTGGAGCCCGCCTGCGACCAGGACGCGCGACGGGGGCAGCGCCACCAGCGTCGGGAACCACAGCGCCGGCAGCTCCATCATCGGCTTGCTCTCCACGGAGGTGGCGACCGGCGCCGTGTCGAGGGTGGTCAGCAGCTCGAACGGCGGCTCCATCCCGTCGCTGGGGCCGCCCACCAGCAGAGCCTGCTTGTCGCTCAGCGTCGCCAGCCCGGCGGCCACCCGGGGAGCCTTGAGCGCGGCGCCGCGCGGCGTTCCGTCGTTGGTGGCGTCGAGGTGCGCGTCGGGCATCGGGGTCATCCCGTTGCCGGGAGCGCGGAAGCCACCGGCGAACACGCCGCCCCCGCTCTTGCTCGGGAGCGTCCCGCCGCGCGGGTTCGGGAACGCCGCTCCGGCCATGAAGGCCGCCGAATGGACCCCCGGCGCGGGCTTGCGGTCGATGATCGCCTTGGCGTCCGCGTCGTAGGTGATGATCTCCGCAGGCGCCGCCAGCACCGCGGGCGTGACCAGGAAGCGGAACCCGACGAGGCCGTTCTGGTTGCGCTGCATCGCCACGGTGGTGGTCGAGGCGCCCGTCGACAGACCCCCGACCAGCAGCACCTTGTACTTGTGCGACTTCTCGTCATCCACCCGCAGCGCGACCGCGGAGTGGAAGGCCCGCGTGGTCGGCTCGGCCGCCTCCTTGAGCGTCGTAAAAGTCTCGCTCACCGGGTCGAAGATCTCAATTTTTCCGGTCAGATAGAGCTCGTCGTTCGCCCCCGCCGGTCCCTCGCTGTCGTCGGGGAGCGGGGTGGCGCCGCCGATGAACAGGATGTGGCCGTTCGCCAGCGTGGTGGCGGTGTGGAACGCGCGCGGCTTGCCGAGCCCGCCCGACGGGTTGCAGTGGAACTGCTCGGGCTTGAAGAGGCGCAGGTTCGGGAAGCAGCGCTTGTCGGACCCGCAGCTCGGCGCGTTCCTCGGGTCGACGTCGAGCAGGGCGCCGGTGGCGATGCGAATGCCCTCCTTGTCGAAGGCCTCCGCGAACAGGTCGACGCGGCTGTCACCCCCGATCGCGACGGCAAACGTCGGGCGATCGCTGCCGGCGAAGACGGTGTCGCACAGCCTGACGCTCTTGGTGCGGTCGTCGGCGGCGTGGACGCGCGCCGTGACGCGCACGGTGTTGGGCGACTGCAGCGTGGTGAAGGCGCTGTCGGTCCCCGGGCAGGAGCCGCCCGCCTCGAGCGGGTTGGCGACCTTGAGCGACAGCTCGGGCGGCGCCGGGCCGCCGCAGCTCGAGAGGAGAAGCGGGAGGAGGTAGGCCAGATAGCGCGTCGGCATGTTATCGCGCGGAGCGTAGCGGAAGGCCCAAGGGGGGTCAACCTGGGCGCGGGGTGCTTAACGGAGAAGGGGGTCCCTCCGCTCACGTAGTCGTAGTCGTAGTCGTAGTCGATTCAGGGGCACTCGCGCGCGGGGGATCAGCTCTCCGGCACATGCGCGTGAGCATCTCCAGGATGCGGGTCAGCAACTCCATGGCCTGTCGCCGGGTGTCTTCCAAGGCGAGTTGCAGGACCGCAAAGGCATCCACGATCGCCTTGCACTCCATCGCGGAGCCCCGGGCGATGCTGTAG
>SHYY01000272.1 GCA_009692555.1 Myxococcales bacterium | reverse complement strand
CGGCGGCGGAAGGCGGGGTCGATCGCTTTCGCGAGGTTGGTGGTGAGGATGGCGAGGCCGCCGAAGCGCTCCAGGCGCTGGAGGAGGTAGTTGGTCTCGAGGTTGGCGTAGCGATCGTTGGCGCTCTGCACGTCGCTCGTGCGCTTGCCAAAGAGGGAGTCGGCCTCGTTGAAGAGGAGCACGACGTGGCCCGGCTCGGCGGCGTCGAACACGTCGGAGAGGTTCTTTTCGGTCTCGCCGATCCACTTGGAGACCACCCGGGAGAGGTCGACCTCGTAGATCGCGAGGTCGAGCTGGCGGGCCAGCACCGTCGCCGACATGGTCTTGCCGACGCCGGGATCGCCGGAGAAGAGGACCGAGACGCCCTGGGCGCCGCGGAAGCCCCAGCGCTCGCGGACCTGGCGGCGCTGGCGGACCGCGGAGATGATCTCGCGCAGGGTCTCGGAGACGTCCTCGTCGACGATCAGGTCGGCCAGCTCGAAGGGGGTGGCGAGCTTGCGGCCGAGGCGGAGGATGCGATCGTGGAGCTGAGCGCGCACCGCGTGGTCGAGGGCGGCCACGTCGGGGAGCTGGTCGTCCAGGCGGGTGGCGGCGGCGGCACGGCCGGCGGCGACGATCACCCCGCCCGGGGCGGCGAAGCGCTCGGAGAGGGCGTCGGCGTCGGCCTCGGAGAGGCTCGGGAGCTGCTGGCGCCACAGGGTGCTGCGCTCGGTCAGCGACGGGATGTCGAGGGTGAGCTGCACGACCGGGCGGACCTCCATCCGCGGCATGCGCTCGCGGCGGACGGTCAGCGCGATCGGCCCCTTGTGCTCGTTGCAGAGGGTGGTGACGAAGCCGGGCAGCTCGTCGCGGTCGGCCTCGCCGGTGGCCACGTCGTCGACGTCGGGGATCACCGGGATCGCGCCGAGGAGGCGGGCCTCGCGGAGCAGGCTGCGCACCATGGGACGGGCGGAGCGCGGGTCGAGGGCGGCGATCCCCCGGCCGTGGATCATCAGGGTGCGCTTGCCGCGACGGGCGGCCGCGTGCTGGCAGAGGAGGCGCTTGCCGACGCCGGAGACGCCCTGGACGACCAGGAGGAGATCGCCGCCGCGGAGCGCCGCTTCGGCCTGCGCGAGAAGGGCGTCGGGGAACAGGCCGGGCGGGGGATCGCTGCGCAGCTCGGCCAGCTCGGCGAGCTGGGGATCGAGCTCGTCGGCGTCGCCGGTGAGCATCTGGACCAGGCGCGCCGCGGGGCGCAGGCGACGGTAGAGCATCGAGTCGTTGATCGATCCCTCCTCCTGCTCGAGGAGGCGGAAGAAGAGCAGCGGCGAGACCGGGGAGAGATCGCGGGAGAGCTGGGCGCGGCTCTCGGGGGTGTCGTAGACCAGGAGCGCGAGGAGGCGCGCGTCGAGGCCGCGGCAGGAGGGATCGTGGCTGAGGTAGCGGTAGGCGGCGAGGAGGTTCGGGTCGATCTCGGGCATGAGGGCGAAGGTGAGCGCCGCGGCCTGGCGGGGGTTCAGGTCGAAGCAGCGCGCGAGATCGCACAGCGGGAGGCGGAGGCCGGCGTCGAGGGTGGCGTGGATCCGGGCGCTCATGGTCCGCGAGTGGTGGACGAAGGCCTCGAGGACCGGGGTGGCGCCCGCGTCGGTGGCGGGGGCGGCACGCTCGCCGCCGATGTAGTCGCCGTGGGCGGCGCGGAACAGGCCGGCGAGGTTGTCGGGGGTCCAGATCCCGATCGTGGCGTCGTCGGCGACGCGAGGGAGGATGCCCATCTCCCAGCGATTGCGGATCTGGAACTCGACCCGCAGCCAGACGCGCCAGAGCTCGTCGCGGAGGTGGGCGTGGAGATCAGGATAGGGGGCGGCCGGCTCCATGGCGGGGGGAGTATCGCACGGACGGCGGGGGACGGGGCGTAGCGAACGGGGAATTCCCCGCGCGAACGGGGAATTCCCCGCCCCTCACCGCTCGTCTTCGGCGCCTGCCGTGCGCGGCGGCCTTGCGCCCCGCCGTTGAGCGAGGATGCGGCTGGGGGAAAGCCCCAGCCCTACGGGATGGGATCCACCGACTACTTGCGATCACACCCGGTCGGCGATCGCGCCGTGACGCCGGGGCGGGCGCAACCTATACTGCGCCCATGAGCCGCGCGCCGAACGAGCGGAGCAGGGCCAGCGCCGCTGATTTCTACGCCATCCCCGAGGAGCGGCGGTTCCACGAGCTGATCGACGGTGAAATCGTGGAGAAGGGCGCAGCGACGGGACCGCACGGGCGCGCGCAGGCCGGACTGGTGGGGACGCTCTTTCCACGCTTCAACCGGCAGCCCGGGGGCGCTGGCCGGGCGGCTGGCTCTTCCTCACCGAGGTGGAGATCCAGTTCGGCGACGACATCTGCCGTCCCGACGTGGCCGGCTGGCGGCGCGAGCGGCTGCCCGATCCGCCGCGCGAGAGCCCGATCCGGGTCATCCCCGACTGGACCTGCGAGATCCTGTCCACCAACAAGCGCAACGACCTGATCCGCAAGATGCGCATCTACCACCGGCACGCCGTTCCGCACTACTGGATCGTCGATCCCGAGCGCGAGATGCTCACGGTCCACCGCCACCACGCCGATGGCTACATCCACGTCCTGGCGGCCGAGCGCGGCCAGCGCGTGCGCGCCGAGCCGTTCGAGGCGATCGAGCTCCCGGTGGGCGTGCTGTTCGGTGACGACGACGACGAGTAGAGGGGGCTACCATGGCATCATTCCGACGGTCTGCGTGGCCAGATCCCACCGTCGCCGAGCGGCGCCGCGTCCACCGCGTGCCGACCATTGACCGCGCGGACTTCACGGCGCTGCGCGTCGGCGAGCGCTTTCAGGTGCGGCTGGAGGTCGTGCCGCAGTGCCCGTGAACCTGCTCATCTTTGCGGCGCGGGGCTCGGGCTGAAGGTCCGGGCGTAGCCGGCGGTGAGGTTGCGGATCTCCACCTCGATCACCCCGTTGGCGTCGACGCGGTAGCACTCCTCGACCACGTCGCCCTCCGACGACAGCCGCTCCACCGCCACCTCGTCGAGAGGCCGGTCGGCCAGGGCGGCGACGAGCGGCGAGCGGACCTCGCCCCACGGCGTCACGTCCCCGGCCGGCGCCCCGGCGAGCAGGCGGCTGCACTCGACGTAGCGGAAGTGGCCGACGTTGTGGTGCGCCCGGTAGCGCCGCACGCGGGTCAGCGACGCGGCCGCGCCGGGAGAGGGGAGCGCCTGGTCCTTCTCGAAGATCGGGTCGAACACCGCGCCGTGGCCGGCGTCGCGCTCGCGCCATACGCCGAAGTGGCGGGTCAGGCTCCCGGCGATGCGCGGGCTGCGCTCCTCCTCCGCGGCGATCGCGAGGCCGATCGCCACCGACGCGTGCGGGTAGGGCGAACGCCACACCCGGCGGCCGAAGCGTTCACGGAGGGCGCGCCCGACGGCGGGGAGCTGCGATGCCCCGCCGACCTGGTAGACCACCGTGTGGCGCTCGACCTCGCGGCCGGCGCGCTCCGCCACCCGGGCCAGCGCGGCGTCGAGCGCGGCGAGGCTGCGATCGATCAGCGGGCGCAGCGCCGCCTCGTAGGCTTCGATCGCGATGCGCGGTCCGCCACCGTCGGTGAAGAGGTCGGGCGCGAGGCGCCTGGTGCTGGCGGTGATGCGCTCCTTCTCCTGCCGGCAGAGCTCCAGCATGCGCTGCCGCTCCGGCCCCGCCTCGGGCTGCTCGCGGCCCGCGGCGCTGCATGCCAGCGCCAGCAGGGCCTCGTCGAAGTCGTCGCCCCCGAGCCGCCCGACGCCGTCGGTGGTGAGCACCTCGTGCAGGGCGTCGCTCATCGCGATCACCGAGGCGTCGAAGGTGCCTCCGCCGAGATCGTAGACCGCGACGTGGCGCTTCTTCACCTGCGCGTCGGAAGGGCGGCGCCAGGCGTACTCGAGGCCGGCGGCGCTCGGCTCGTCGAGGATCCTCCGCACGAGGAAGCCGGCGCGGGCGAAGGCGTCGGCGGTGAGCAGGCGCTGGTTGGCCGGGGCGTTGGCGGGGATGGAGATCGCCACCTCCAGCGGCTCGCCCGGGGCGGCGCCGAGGTTGGAGCTCTCGAGCAGCGCGGCGCGCAGCCCGTGGAGGTAGCGCGTCGCCAGGTCGCTCACCGGGAGCCCGAGCGCGCGGTCCCGCGGACCCGATGCGCCGAGGAGCCGCTTCAGCGAACGCAGCGGCTGCCACTCGGGGTCGCCGAGCACCGCCTCGGCCGCGTGGCCGCTCCGCACCTCGTCGCCCCGCACCGCAACCAGCGACGGGAACCACTCGCAGCCCTGGCCGCCGTCGGTCTCGAAGGTCACCACCGGATAGTTGCCGCGGTCGGCGGAGGCCACCACCGCGCGCGTCGTCCCGAAGTCGATGCCGAGTCGCATGGCGGCCAGTGTAGCGGCGTTTTTCGCGTTGTCAGGAAAACGGCCGCGGCAGGCAGGGGCCTCGCAAGCGTGAAGCCCGAGATTCCTCGTTTCCGGATGGACCGCCAAGGCGCCAAGACCGCCAAGGTCAGAAGAGAAGAGCGGATCGGGGGCAGAGCAGAGGGCGACCGGAAAGGGCAGTGTTCCCCCTCGGTGAAGGAGTTCATCTGAACGCGGACTCGAGGATCGCCAGGACCGGCTCCGGATCGACCCGCCGTCGGAACCGGATCACCCGCGCGTCGGGCGGGAGGTCGGCGTCGGCGCAGGCCCGCTCCTCGTCGATGCACAGGATGAGGTTCGTGAGGCGGGCGGCGCGGTAGCGGGCGAGCTTGCGCGTGAGATAGTCGGGGGTCCAGAAGCCGACGATCTCGAGCAGCCAGCGACGGGAGGGATCGGCGCGGTGCTCGATCGCGAAGTCGGGGAAGACCAGCGCGCCGCCCGCGGCGATCGCCTCCGGTTCGCGGATGATGCTCCAGTCGGGCGCTCCGCGCGCGAACTCGCCGCTCCGATGGGACCTGGCAGCTCGACAAGGCCAAGCTCGAGCGCGAGGCGCAATGCGACGGGACGTTCGTGCTTCAAGTCAGCGACGAGAAGATGCCGGCTCCCGCGGCTGCCCTCGCGTACAAAGGCCTCCTGCGCGTCGAGCAGTCGTTCCGCACACCCGCCCCTTCGCCTCGGGATAGCGGACGGGGGCGGCGACGGGCTCGAAGAGGTAATGCCCGGCCAAGGCGAGGAAGCGCGGATTGAATTGGACGACGGAGCCGACGTGGTGAAGGACCACGCTCTTCAGGTTGTCGTAGAGGATCTTCTTCGGAATTCCGCCAAACGCCTCCAGGGCGCGGAGGTGCATGCGGAGGAAGGTCTCCATTCTTCTGGTCGAGCGAGAAGTCGATGAAGAGCGTGCGCGACCAGGACAGCACCATCGAGAAGACCGACAGCGGGCGCTGCGTCCCGCCGACGCGCGTGTGGCCGAAGGAGCCCCGGTCGACCTGCGCCTGCTCGCCCAGCTCGGGCTCGACGCGCAGGTACGCCTTCCGGTGGCGCGGGTGCCGCACCGCCGCCACGTAGTCGCGCAGCAGCGTGATGCCTCGGCTGTAGCCGCGCTCCCGGACCTCGGCCAGGAGCCGGATCG
>SHYY01000065.1 GCA_009692555.1 Myxococcales bacterium | reverse complement strand
TCCTCGCGACGTGGCTCCCCATTTGTCCGGTCTGCCGTCGTCGAAACCGCGGAGCACCGCTCTTCGCTTTCGCCGCACGACAAGCCCTCGCAGGCAGGAATGAAGAGGAGGATTGATGCTCATGATTCATCACCCGCAGTAGTGCTAGAGAGCCCGCACCGGAGGCCCGCCGTGTGGGGTACCGTGCCCTCACCGACGGCAACCGCGCTCGCGGGTCACTCGACGGCGAAGGGAGTGTTACACCGCATTACGACGGTCCGTGTAACACTCTGCTCTAGTTTCTCGACAGGAGGGCACTTTCTCTCTGTATTTGACGGAGGAGCTTCCCCTCAAGACTACAGAAGGGGGGCAAGCCCCCCGAAGCCTGCCGGGATGGATCGGCCGCGAGGGCGACTGAGTTGTCCATTCGCGGGCCCTAACCGAACGCCCCCGCCCACGTCGTTGCAGTAGAATCGGAACGATGAAGGTGATTGTCGTCGGGGCGGGGGTGTTCGGCGTGACGGCCGCGATCGAGCTCCGGCGGCGCGGACACCGCGTGTCGCTGGTCGATCCGGGTCCGATCCCGCATCCGCTGGCCGAATCGACCGACCTCTCCAAGGTGGTGCGCCTCGACTACGGTGCCGACCAGGACTACACCGCGCTGATGGAAGGCGCGCTCGACGGGTGGCGGCGCTGGAACCGCGCCTGGCCAGAGCCGCTGTTCCACGAGACCGGCGTGCTCTTCCTGTGCCGCGAGGCGATGGCACCGGGAGGCTTCGAGTACGAGAGCCGCGCGCTGCTCGCCCGCCGCGGCCACCCGGTCGAGCGCCTCGACTCCGGCGCGGTCAGGCGCCGCTTTCCCGCCTGGAGTGCTGGCCGCTACGTCGATGGCTACTACAACCCCGCCGGCGGCTTCGCCGAGAGCGGGCGGGTGGTGACGCGGCTGTGCGACGAGGCGACCGCCCTGGGCGTGGCGATCCGCCCGGGCGTGGAGATCGCTCGCCTCGACGAGCGCGGGGCGCGGGTCACCGGAGTGATCGACGCGCAGGGCGGAGTCCACGCCGCCGACCACGTCGTGCTCGCGGCCGGATCGTGGACACCCCACCTCCTGCCCGCGCTCGCCCCGTCGCTGCGCTCGATCGGGCAGCCGGTCTTTCACCTGCGCCCCGCCGATCCTGCTCCCTTCGCCGCGGAGCGCTTTCCGGTGTTCGGCGCCGACATCGCGGGAACCGGCTATTACGGCTTTCCCGTCACCAGCGAGGGAATCGTGAAGATCGCCAACCACGGGGTGGGCCGCGCCGTCCACCCGTCATCCGATGAGCGGGTGGTCACGGCCGCCGAGGAGACCGCCCTGCGCGTTTTCCTCGGCGAGACCTTCCCCGGCCTCGCGGGCGCGCCCCTCGCCGCCACGCGCGTGTGCGTCTACTGTGACACCCACGATGAGCACTTCTGGATCGCCCGCGATCCCGATCGCGCCGGGCTCACCGTCGCTGCCGGCGGCTCGGGGCACGGCTTCAAGTTCGCGCCCATCCTCGGCGAGCTGATCGCCGACGCCGCGCTCGGGGTGGCGAGGCCGATGCTGGCGAAGTTCCGGTGGCGGCCGGAGGTGCAGCCCGCGCGCGGCGAGGAGGCGGCGCGCCATCACGAGCCGAACCAGCCTAGTTCATGAGGCGGGCGCGGCTCTCCGAGGGCACCGCGAGCTCGAACGGAGCGATCTCCGCGTCGAAGCGCGCCCCGTCGTCGCGCAGCATCTGGTAGCTGCCGCACATCGTCCCGTGCGAGGTGGTGAGCGGGCAGGCGCTGGTGTACTGGAACGCCTCGCCGGGGCGGATCACCGGCTGCTGACCGATCACGCCCGGTCCGCGCACCTCCTCCACCCGACCCCGCCCATCCGTGATGATCCAGTGGCGCGAGACCAGCTGGACACTCGCCGCGCTGCCGTTGGCGATCCGCACGGTGTAGGCGAAGAAGTAGGCGCTCTCCTCGGGCGAGGAGCGAGCGGGAATGTAGGCGCTGGTGACCTCGACCAGGACTCCCTCGGTGACGGCGGTGGACATGGGGCGGGAGATTGCCAGCGACGGGCTGGGTTTGCAACCCCGACGACCGGGAGAACGCCGGGAGAACCGGCAGTCACGCGTGATGCTGCTGGAGCACCGCCTCGATCACCTGCTGCGCGATCGGGTGATAGCCGTCGCGGCAGCGCGCGAAGCAGCGGCGGGCGAGATCGCGCGTCGACGGCGCCTTGGCCAGCGCGGTGTAGAGGGGCTTCAGGTACTTCATCCGTCCCACGGAGGCCAGCACCTCCTCGATCCGCGGCAGCGCCGGCGCGTAGCCCGACTCGGCGGCCACCACCAGCCAGGCCACCAGCACCTCGTGATTGCCGCTGGCGGTGAGCTGGAAGCGCTGGTCGAGGGCGCGGCAGGTCTCTTGCGGCGAGGGGCGCGCCAGCGACTCCAGGAAGAGCTGCCACTCGGTGGGCGTCCAGGCGCGCGCCGTGGCATCGTCGGGCAGGCGGCCGTCGAGCCTGGCGATCGCATCGAGACGGGCCGAGCGCGGCGCCGGCGCCCCGGCCGGGATCCCCGGGCCATCGATCCACGCGGCGACGTCGACCTGCGCCACCGCCTCGGGGAGCTCCTTCGCGAGCCACGCGGCGAACTCCTCGCTGGTCAAGGTCTGAAAGCGAAACGCGTCGATGTAGCGACGGAGGAACGCCGAGAAGGCGGCGCGGCCGACCGACTCCTCGAGGGTGCGGAGGAAGAGGTAGCCCTTCTCGTAGGGCACCCGCGAGAAGGCCTCGTCGGGGTCGATCCCCTCCAGGTGGGTGCGGAGGCGGGTCAGATCGGGGCGATCGCGGAACTGTTCGAGGTCGCGATCGAGATCGCGCCGCCCGATCGCCGCCTGGAGCGCCACCTCCTCCCCGTCGCTGTCACCGCCGCCGCCGACGCCTCCGAGGGCCTCGACGATCCGGCGCTCCGCGAACACGGTGAACCCCTCGTTCAGCCAGAAGTGCTCGGCCGAGGCGTTCGACACCAGGTTGCCGGTCCACGAGTGCGCCAGCTCGTGCGCCACCACGTTGACCAGCGACCGATCGCCCGCCAGCAGCGTCGGCGTGAGGAAGGTCAGCCGCGGGTTCTCCATCCCGCCGTAAGGGAACGACGGCGGCATCGTGAGCAGGTCGAAGCGCTCCCACGGGTAGGGTCCGAAGAGCTCCTCGGCGGTGTGCAGCATGGCGTCGACGGTGGCGAACTCCCACGCCGCGCGCTCCACCACCGCGGGCTCGGCCCATACCCGCGAACGCGCCCCGAGATCGCGCGACACGAGGTCGCCCACCGCGAACGCGAACAGGTACGGCGGGATCGGCTGGGGCATCTCCCAGCGCTCGACAGCGACGGCACCGCGCTCCTCTCGTCCGACGAACGCGGCCGCCATCAACGCCCGCAGGCGCACCGGCACGGTCAGCTCGGCGCGGTAGCGGATCCGGATCCGCGGCGTGTCCTGCAGCGGCACGACCGACCGGGCGTGGATCGCCTGACACTGGCTGAACAGGTAGGGATGCTCGCCGCCCGCGGTCTGCGCCGGGGTGAGCCACTGCAGGGCCGACGCCCCGGGCGCGGTCCGGTAGCGGATGCGAATGCCGGCGGTGGCCTCGGGGAGAATCACCCGCAGGCGCGCTCCCAGGATGGGATCGGGCGCGGCCACCATGAACTCGAGCGGTTTCCCGTCGCTGGTGCTGACGCTCGCGATCGCCAGGTCGCGGGTGTCGAGATCGAGCGAGCCCGCGCCGGGCAAGCGAAAGGTCAGCTCCGCCTCTGCCTCCAGTGTGCGCGTGGCGAAGTCGACCTTCGCCCGCCAGGTGAGCCGCTCGGTCTCGGGCTGGGTCGTGTCGTTCCAGGAGTGGGGATCGAGTCGCGCCATGGGCCGGCATCCTACCAGCACGAGCACCTAGTGAATCGGCGTGTCGATCTTGTGGTCCTTGGTTTCGCGGATGAAGAGCCCGCCGACGATCAGCGTCATCACGCAGACAGCGACCGGGTAGAACAGCCCGGTGTAGATCGCCCCGTCGCCGAAGGTCGCCTTCGACCAGGCGGAGGTGGTGACCGCGGTCGCGATCAAGGGCAGGAACCCGCCGAACCAGCCGTTGCCGAGGTGATAGGGGAGCGACATCGAGGTGTAGCGAATCGACGTCGGAAAGAGCTCCACCAGGAACGCGGCGATCGGTCCGTAGACCATGGTCACGTAGGTCATCTGGAGGAACAGCAACGCCACGATCCCGGCCATGTTCCGGAGCGGCAGCGACGTCACGGCGGGCGCCATCCCGGGATTCGCCAGCGCCTTGATCGCGATGAAGATCGGGAAATAGGTCAGCGCCGCCAGCGCCATTCCGGCGAGCATGATTCGCTTCCGGCCGATGCGGTCCGAGAGCCGCCCGAAGACGATGAACAGCGGCGTCCCGAGCGCCAGCGCCACCGCGACCAGCAGATAGGCGAGCCTCCAGTCGAGGTTGAGCGGCTTCTGAAGGAAGGTGAGCGCGTAGAACTGCCCCGTGTACCACACCACCCCCTGCCCCGCCGTCGCCCCGAAGAGCGCCAGCAGGACGTACTTCAGATTGCGCCGGTTGCCGAAGCTCTCCTTCAGTGGATTCTTCGAGACGCGCCCCTCGACCTTCAACTTCGCGAACAGCGGCGACTCGCGCATCCGCAGCCGGATGTAGAGCGAGACCGCCAGCAGCCCGAACGAGGCCAGGAACGGCACGCGCCAGCCCCACGCCTTGAAGTCATGCGCGCCGAAAAAATGGCGGCAGGCGCCGATCGCGCCGAGGGAGGCGAAGAACCCGAGGGTCGCGGTGGTCTGGATGAAGCTGGTGTAGTAGCCCCGCTTGTCGTCGGGGACGTGCTCCGCCACGTAGGTCGCCGCGCCGCCGTACTCGCCGCCCAGCGCGAGCCCCTGGACCAGCCGCAGCGCGACCAGGATCACCGGTGCGAGCATCCCGATGCTGGCATAGGTGGGCAGGAAACCGATCAGCGCCGTGGAGAGCCCCATGGTCAGAATCGTGACCAGGAACGTGTACTTGCGGCCGATCAGATCCCCGATCCGCCCGAACACCAGCGCCCCGAGGGGACGCACGCCGAAGCCCGCGCCGAAGGTGGCGAGGCTCGCAAGGAGCACCGCGCGCTCGTTACCTGGCGGAAAGAAGAGATCGCCGAAGAAGACCGCCAGCGAGCCGTAGAGGTAGAAGTCGTACCACTCGAAGAGCGTGCCGAGGCTGGAGGCGAAGATGACGCGCCGGAGGCTCGACGGAGGAATCGCGGCGACGGGCACCACGGCCTCGGGGGAGGGCGCGCCGGTCATGGCAGCAGCGCCCGCAGGTACCAGCCGAGCTGGCGCCGCCTCTGGAAGGCGGGAAGCTGCGCGTAGCGGGCGCGCGCCGTCCGCCTTGCCACCTTTGCGCCCGGCCGATCGCCCTTGCGCGCGCGCACCACCGCCACCTTGTAGCACCCCTCGACGCTCGACCCGTTGATCGCGTTGAAGCGCTCCAGCGCGTCCTCGGCATCGTCGAAGCGGCCGAGCGCGATCAGCCCGTCGGCGGCGCGGAGATAGGGATCGCCACGGCTGAACTTTCCGTCGCTGTGCACCACCGCGACAAAGCTCTCCACCGCCCGCTCTGCGAGCCCCGCGCCGAGCTGGGCGAGGCCGAGGAGGTAGCGCAGTTCGGTCGAATCGGGGTCGCGGCGGAGCGCCTCCTCCAGCAGCGGCAGCGCCTTTCGCGGCCGGTGCTTCTCGAGGTAGATGCGGGCGAGATCGCGTCTGGCGGTGGAGTTGGTCGGGTTGAGATCGATGTCGATGCGCAGCGAGCGCATGCGCCGCGCGTACTTGATCGCGAGATACGGATCGGGCAGCCAGCGACGGAGCGCCACGCCCAGAACGACCAGCACCAGGAAGCCCGGGTGAGCCGAGATCAGCGCCACCGCCATCGGCGCGGCGAGCCAGAAGAGGTAGTAGGACCCCCAGCCACCCGCGCCCCCACGTCCCCGACGGAAGAACCACCAGAGCACCGCGATCACCACCAGCATCCCGAAAAGATCGCTCCGCCACCCGAGGGCGCCGGGCGCGATCATCGCAACATCCTCGTCGCCGCCGGGGACGCGAACACCGCCCGGCGCGGCCAGCGCGATCAGGGCGCTGGTGTGGCGGGCCAGCGGCAAGGTGGCGATCATCGCTCCGGGTTCTCCTGGGTGCGACCTGGGAAGCGCAGGATGCCACGAAACCCGGTGCACGCGGCGTAGTCGTCGAGGAACCCCTCCCCAGCAACGCGGCCGTTCCCGTTCCCGTTGCCGTTCCTGTTCCCGTTCCCGTCCCCGTTCCCGCGCCGCGGCCGGCGTGGTACACCTTCCCCATGGCGCCGCTGGGTCCCTCGCGGGTGGTCGTCGATCGGCAGCGGAACGGGTCCACCCGCGCCCGGCAGGCGCGGTGATCGACGCGGCGAGCCAGTTCGTTTGCGCCGGCTGCGGCTGCCCGGCAGAGGGCGACGCCCTCCCCTTCCGCTGCGCGGCGGCGAAGCCGGGTGACGACATCGACCATGTGCTCGCCCGGGGCAGCGACACGAGTCGCCTCCAGTTCCCGCGCAGCGACGAGGAGAACCCCTTCCTCCGCTACCGCAGCCTGCTCTATTCCCACCGCGTCGCGATCGACGCCGGGATGCGCGACGAGGACTACTGCGCGCTCATCGATCGTCTCGACCGTGCCGTCTCCGCCGTCGACGGACGCGGCTTTCGCGTCACACCCTACCGCCGCCGCTCCACCCTGAGCGACGATCTCGGGTTCCGCGCCGACGGCGGGATCTGGGTGAAGGACGAGACCGGCAGCGTCTCGGGCTCGCACGAGGGCCGTCACCCGATGGGGATCGTGATCCACCTCGAGGTGCTCGCGGCGCTCGGTCGCCGCGATCCCAGCGCGGATCGTCTGGCGATCACGGGCTCCGGCAACGCGGCCCTGGCGGCCGCGGTGGTGGCGCGCGCCGCCGGGCGCCCCCTGGAGGTGTTCATCGCGCCCGATGCCGCACCGGCCGCCATCGCCCGCCTCCGGGAGTTCGGCGCCCACCTCACCTTCTGTGCGCGCCTCCCGCTCGACAAGGGAGGCTCGCCCGGAGATCCCTGCGCGCAGCGCTTCCGCGCGGCGGTCGACGGCGGAGCGATCCCCGTCGCCCCCGACGGCAGCGAGAACGGGCTGGCCATCGAAGGGGGCCGCACGCTGGGCTACGAGCTGGTCGATGAGCTGGCAAGGAGCGGTGCGCGGCTGGACCGCCTGTTCGTCCAGGTCGGCGGCGCCCTCGCGAGCGCCTGCGTCCAGGCTCTCGCCGAGGCGGAGAAGGTCGGCGCGCTCGCCCGCATGCCGCGCATCCACGCGGTCCAGACCCGTGGCGCCTGGCCGCTCGCCCGCGCCTACGACAAGGTCGTGCGCCGGATCCTTCAGCGGCTCGCCGGCGCCCCCGACCGCCCCACCCTCCCCTCCGACGAGCAGATGCGCGCCGATCTGATCCACCGAAACGCGGGCTCACCGACGGTGCAGTGGGAGCTCGCCTACGCGGCGCACCACCGATCGGAGTTCATGACCCCGTGGCAGGATGAGCCGAAGAGCGTCGCCGAAGGTCTCGTCGACGTCGAGACCGGCGACTGGCTGGCGATCGTGCGCGCGATGATCCAGACCGGCGGCTATCCGGTGGTGGTCTCGGAGCCGTACCTCGAGGAGGCGAACCGGATCGCGCGCCAGGCCACGCGGATCGACGTCGATCACACCGGCTCGGCCGGCCTCGGGGGCGTGCTCTCGCTGCGTCGGATGGCGAGCTTCTCCTCCGACGAGAAGGCGGCGGTGATCTTCTCGGGGATCCGCCGGTGAGGCGCCTTCTTCCGCTGCTGGCCGCCCTGTACAGCCCGGCGGCAGCGGCGCCGCCGAAGGGGTCGCCGCCCGAGGCCCGCTCGATCGCGGCAGCGGCCGACGGACTGAGGGAGGTCCTGGCCCAGAGGCCGCGGGTGATCGCGTTCGGCGAGTACCATCAGAAGAAGGGAGCCTCCGCCGCGCGATCGTCGATCCGGCGCTTCACCGACGAGCTGCTGCCGCTCCTTCCGGGGCAGGCCTCGGACCTGATCGTGGAGACCTGGGTCACCGAAGGGAACTGCGGCGAGAAGGAGAAGCAGGTGGTCGCGGAGGTCCAGGAGACGACCCGGCGGCCCGAGGTGACCGAGAGCGAGGTGGTGACGCTGATCAAGCGCGCCAAGGCCGCCGGGATCACGCCGCACATCCTCAAGCTCACCTGCGACGAGTACCAGGATCTCCTCGGCGGCGGGACCGCCGGGGAAAAAGGGAAAGAGGTCGATTACGCCAAATTGCTCTTCCTGGTCAACCGGAAGCTGGCGGAGAAGATCGACGAGCTGGTGGCGGCGCGCGCCGACCCGGCGAAGGCGATCGCGGTCTATGGCGGCGCGCTCCACAATGACCTCTATCCGCGCAGCGAGCTCCGGGAGTTCGTTTTCGGCCCGTCGGTGCACCGCAAGGTGGCGGGGCGTTACCGCGAAGTCGATCTGTTCGTCCCCGAGTACATCGAGGCCGACGAGGGGATGAAGAGGGAGGCGTGGTACGCGCCCTACCGGAAGCAGGCGAAGCCGGGCAAGGCGGTGCTGGTGCGGCGGCGACCCGACTCGTGGATCATCGTCTTCCCGCGCACGGCGGAGTGATAGAGTGCCCCCCGTGGAGCCGATTCGCCTCATCGCTGACTACCGTTCGACCGCGGAGTTCCTGCGGGCATTCGAGGCGGAGGTGGCGGCCGGTGGGCTGTTCTGCCGCGGCGCGGCGGTGAAGAACGCCACGGCGCTGGCCACCTGCCTCGTCGAGCTGCGGATCGACGGGCAGCCGGCGGCGGAGGTCGAAGCGCGCATCGCGGCGGTGTCGAAGGCCGGGGTGGCGGTGATCTTCGCCCACCCGCCGGCAGCCCTGAGCGCGCTCGCCCGCAGGTTGCAAGATCCGGCCGCCCCGGCGACTCCGCCCGTTCCCGTGGCCGTTCCCGTGGCCGTTCCCGTGGCCGTTGCCGTGGCCGTTCCCGTGGCCGTTGCCGTGGCCGTTCCCGTGGCCGTTGCCGTGGCCGTTCCCGTGGCCGTTCCCGTGGCCGTTCCCGTGGCCGTTCCCGTGGCCGTTGCCGTGGCCGTTCCCGTGGCCGTTCCCGTTGCCGTTCCCGTTCCCGACCCGGTCGCACTGAGCCCTTCGCAGGGTCCCGCGGCCCTGCCCCCCGAAGCCGACGCCGCCAGCGACGAGGATTCCGAGCCCGCCCCCGGCGAGGCCGCCGCGGAGACCGCCCACTCCGGCACCCCGGCCTCGCGGGTCGCCGGCCTCAGCGTCACCGACAAGATCCAGCTCGCCCTCTACTCCAGCAGCCGCGACGAGCGGCTCGCCCTCCTGCGCGACACCCAGAAGTCGGTCCACCCCTACGTCCTTCGCAATTCCCGAATCACCCTCGACGAGGTGCAGTACGCCGCCAAGCTGCCGAACCTCTCCCCCGAGGCGCTCAAAATGATCGCCGATCACCCCGAGTGGGGCAGCAATCCCACCGTCTGCGCGGCAATCGTCCGCAACCCGAAGTCGCCAGTGACCCTCGCCGTCAAGCTGGTCGATCGCCTCGCGATCAGCGACGTGCGGCTGCTCGCCAAGGGCACCGGCCGCGGCCCGGTGGTGCAGGCCGCGCGCAAGCGACTCGACGTCTAGCCGGCGCTGCCTCCCAGGAAGACCATGAAGCCCGAGATCGCTCCTGCAACCAGCATCCGCTCGCGCCACCACGGCTCGATGGGCGCCCTGCTTCTCGTCGCTGCCATCGCCGCGAGCCGCCTCCTCCCCGGGTGCGGGGATCCGCGCGGCTACGTCGCGGTGACGGTCACCGGACCCCTGGCGGGCGTCGATCACCTCGCCGTCACCCTCGCCAACGGAGGCGCCCCCGAAGGGCCGACGACGATCGCCGTTCCCTCGGGAATGATCGACGCCGCGGGCACGACCTTCACCCTCTCCTTCGACGAGAAGCGGAGCGGGCCGTTGATGATCACCGTCGACGCCCTGGACGCCGCGGGCGCGCTCCTGGCACGCGGCCAGGCCGCTGGAGCGATCCAGCCCGGCAGCACCACCCGGGTCACGATCGCCCTCGCCACCGCCGCCGTCGACATGGCGCCCCCCGACCACGCGCGCGTCCGCGACTTCGCCGTGGTCGACTTCCAGGCGCCGGCCGACCTCCTCCCGCCGCCCGACCTCTCCTTCCCCGCCCCGATCTACTCCGCCGTGACGCCGCCCGCGGGGCCATCGAGCGGTAACGTCCCGATCACGATCAGCGGTGACTTCTTCCGCGACGGCGTGCTCGTCACCGTCGCTGGCAAGATGGCGCAGGTGACCTCGGTGATGAAGACCCAGATCGTCGCCACCCTGCCGGCCAGCCCCGGCACCTTCGGCAAGGTGATGCTCACCGTCGCCAACTCCGACGGCCAGGAGGTCGCGGGGGCCTTCACCTACTTTGCAGCGACCGTGAAGTGGAAGCCCGCCGCGCACTTCGGCAACAACACCGGGTACTCGAACGCGCTCGCCGTCGGCGACTTCACCGGGGATGGCAAGAGCGACATCGCCAGCGCCGACTACCCGAACGGCAAGATCCGGATCCTGATCGGCAAGGGCGACGGGACCTTCAAGGACGATCTTCAGTACGAGGCGGCCTGCGGCAATGCGCCCTACGGGCTCGCGGTCAGCGACTTCGACGGCGACCTGAAGCTCGATGTCGCGGCGGCGAACTACGCCGCCAACACCGTCAGCCTGCTCCTCGGAAAGGGCGATGGAACCCTCGGCGTGGCGGCCAGCTTCGCCACCCTCGACAAGCCGATCGGGATCGCCGCGGGCCACTGGAACGGCGACGCCAAGGTCGACCTGGCGGTGGCCAATAGCGGGGCGGGCAACGTCGGCGTCTTCCTCAACAACGGCATGGCAAAGTTCGCGCCCGCCGCAACGGTGGCGGCCCCTCCCGCGCCGTTCTCGCTGGCCACCGGCGACTGGAACGGCGACGGCAAGGCCGATCTCGCCCTGGCCAATCAATCGACCCTGGTGGTGCTCACCGGCGATGGCACGGGCGCCTTCCAGGCCAAGATCGTCGACGCGGCTGTGAACCCCAATGCGGTGGCGACCGGCGACTTCAACGGCGACGGCAAGCTCGACCTGGCGGCCACCAACGGCGGGAGCAACAGCGTCAGCCTCCTCCTCGGCAAGGGCGACGGCACCTTCCAGCCGCACCTGGACAGCGCAGTGGGCGCCAAGCCGACCGGCCTCACCGCAGCCGACGTCAACGGCGACGGCAAGCTCGACCTGGTGGTGGCGAACTCCCTCGGCGCGACGGTGTCGATCCTCCTCGGCAACGGCAACGGCAGCTTCCAGGCCGGCGTCGCGGTCGCCACCTCGGCCGGACCCTTTTCCGTCGCCGCGGCCCACTTCAACGGCGACGGGAAGATCGATCTGGCGGTGGCCTACACCAGCGGCGGCACCGGAACGGTCGACGTCCTGGTCAACGACTCCCAGTAGTCGCGTATGCGCTGCCGGGCTTTGCCTGGCGGCGCTACCGCGGGGGATCAAAAGGACCCTCCCAGGGTCCTTTTCTGGGTAGCCAGTTCGGCGAGCAGCGCCGCCCAGCTCCTCCGCTCGCGCGCCGGGGTGATCAGCGGGCGCAGTCTCGTGCTGCGTTGCAGCAAGCGGCGATAGAACGCCGGGTCGCTCTCCGCGCGCATCAGCAGCGCCGCCAGCGCGCGCGTATCACCGACGGGGAAGTAGCCCGGGTGGTCCTCGCCGAGGAGGCCGGCCGTGCCGTCGATACGCGAGGCGATCACCGGCACCCCGGCCGCGGCGGCCTCGGAGATCACGTTCGCTCCGCCCTCCATCCGTGAGCTGACCACGAGCAGGCGACTGCGCGCGAGCCTCCGGAGCGCCCGCGGCCGGGGCAGGTCGCCGAGGAAGCGGTAACGCGGATTGTGCGCCGTCTCCGCCCGCGCGCGCTTCGCCATCTCGTCACTGAGCGCGCCGCCGACCTGGACGATCCGCACCCGCGAGGAGGTGGGCAGCAGACGCGAGGCCAGGGCTGCGCGGAAGGGATCCTTCACCGGGCGGAGGTGACCGAGCACGCACACCTCGAACGCCCGGGAGCGCGGCGGCGCGCCCTCCACCCCAAGGCGCGGCGGAGGACCTGCCCGCACCGCCGACTGCAGGATCGCGCGCGCCTTCTCGCGGCATTCGGCCGGCAGCGCCGCGATGCCGAGCGGCTGAAGGACCACCAGGCGATCGGCGAGCTCGAGGGAGCGGCGCGCGGTGGGGTGGCGGTGGATGTGATCGTAGAGATCGGTCCCGGTGAGGGCCACGACCAGCGCCGCCCCCGGGCGCTCGCGCCGGAAGCGCGCCACCGACGGTGCGCTCCGCCATGCATGGAGCGCCACCAGGACGTCGCAGCGCTGCCCGAGGTAGGCCTCGGCGAGGGTCACCCGGTGACCGAGGGAGCGCAGCAGGCCCGCCCAGCGCAGGGCGGTGATGCGGTTGCCCTTGCGCGATCCCGGCGGCGCCGGAGTGACGATCAGGAGGCGCACGTCCGGAAGCCCGCCCACACGTCGCGACGGTGCGGCTGGTAGAAGTTGCGCCAGGTGTTGCGGAGCAGGCGTCCGCGGGTGGCGAAACAGCCGCCCCGCAGCACCTTGTGATCGCCGAACCAGGGCGCCGAATAGTCTTGATAGGGATCAACGACAAAGCCGGGGAAGGGCTGGAAGTCGTCGGCGGTCCACTCCCAGACGTTGCCGATCATCTGGCGACACCCGAAGGCGCTGTCACCCGCCGGGAGCGCGGCGACATCGAGGCACCCGCGCGCCGTGCTGTCGAGGTTGGCGCGAGCGATCCCCGGCGGCTCCTCGCCCCACGGGAAGCGCCGCCGCGCCGCCGCCAGCCCCCCCTGGCCGTCGGATTCGCCCGCCGCCGCCACCTCCCACTCGACCTCGGAGGGCAGGCGCCGCCCGGCGAAGCGGCACCACGCCTCCGCCTCGTACCAGCTCACATGGATCACCGGCCGGTGCGGCTCGAGCGGCACCCAGCGGTCGAAGTCTCGCCGCTGCCACTCCCCGCCTTCGCGACGCCAGTACGGCGGCATCTCGGCCCCAAGGCCCTCGCGCCACGCCCACCCCGCGTCACTCCACAGCGCGCGCCGCCGATAGCCCCCATCGTCGACGAACGCGGCGAACTCGCCCTGCGTGACGGCCGCCCGCGCGATCCGGAACGGCCGCACCGGCACCTTGTGCGCCCACTTCTCGTTGTCGAAAACGAAGCGCTCGCCGGCCTCCGCGCCGAGGAGGAAAAGGCCTCCCGGGATCGCCACGTCCCCGGGCAGCGGCCCCGCCTCGCCGGTTGGCGCCGATCGCTCTGCCCACCACGGCGAGCGATACCCGAGCGTCTGCCGGGCGCAGAGGAAGGCCTCGCCATGCATGTCCTCGTGGAACACCGCCAGCCGCACGAAGTAGCGATCCTCGTCGGTGAGCACGCCCCGTTCGATGCGCGCGCACACCCGCCGCGCGATCTCCGCGAGGTACTCGAGCGTCTCCGTCCGGGAAGGCAGCGGCAGATCCCACCGCGTGTCGTGCGGCACCGTCGACGAGTCGTACAGCGCGTCGCCGTCTTCGCGGAGCGGCGGCTGCGCGGCGGCGTGGCACAGCACCCAGCGCTCCTGGAACCACCCGACGTGGCCGATCTCCCAGCGCAGCGGGTTGACGATCGCCAGCCGCGGGCCGAGGAGCTGGTCGTCGTCGAGGTCGGCGATCAGCGAGAGGCTTCGCTCCCGCGCATCGCGAAGCCACGGGATCAGTTCGCTGTCGGTCTCCCCGGCGCCCATCGCCACTTCAGTGCGGTTCGGCGCGCGCCATCGCGCCTTCCAGCCTGCCGCCGCCGGCTCGCAGGATCGCAAGCGCCGCCGCGAGCATCACCACGTCGCGGAGGACCGTCCACCAGGTGGCGACGTCGGTGCCGCCGAAGCAGCCGCAGCGGAGATCGACCCCGCGCAGGAGCGCCTGCGACAGCCCGATCACGAACACCGCCAGCAGGACGGAGACCACCAGCGCCGCCGGGCGCACGACCGCGCCCACGATCAGCAGCGTCCCGGCGAGGATCTCGATTCCCGGCAGCACCGCCGCCACCAGCGCCACCAGCGACGGTGGAAGGAGCTGGTAGTTCGCCACCTCCTCGGCGAATTGCCCCATGTCGGCCAGCTTGGTCGCCGCGGCGTAGACGAACAGGAAGCCGAGAGCGATCCGCGTTGCCGCGAGCGCCGCCGCCTTCACCGCCCACCGCCCTGGCCGTGCGGGTGATCGTGTGCCTCGCAGGCCATGCACGCTCCCGACTCCGCCGGCCCGCCCGTCGCCATCCAGGCCCGCCAGCTGCCGTCGAGGATCCGCACGTCCTGGAAGCCCTCGGCGCGCAGCCGATCGGCCACCCCATCGGCGAGGCGGCAACCGATCCCGGAGTCGTAGACCACCACCGTGGCGAACTTCCGCAGCGTCTCGAGGGCCAGCCGCTCGTCGCTGTGGCCGTGCGGCGGGAGGTGGACCGCGGCGGGGATGTGGCCGCTTGCAAAGGCCGCGGCGCCCCGCGCGTCGACGAAGCCGGCGCTGCAGGCGGTGCACGCCGCGACCGCGTCGCCCTGGGCCATCAACGGGTGGGCCTCGTGGCCCCCCGCGGCCCCGCCAGGCCCGGTGCACACCGCCGTCCCCGACGACGAGGTGGCGTACACCGCCTCGCCGAGCGGGATGGGATGGCGGCTCGCGACGTTCAGGCCGAGCCCGAGGACGGACCCGGCGAGCACGATCACGACGCTGTGAACGATCCACTGCACGGGCGATATCGTAATGCCAACTCGCCCTGCCGACTGTTAATTCCGCGCGTCACGCAGAACTCCCCTCCCCTCACGGCGCCGCCTCACGCGGGTGACGCGATCGTGCTACCGTGCGCCGTGGCCACGCGGCGGGCGATGATGTCTCCAGCCATCGACGCCTTCTGTGTCGGTGGCGCCTCGATTTTCGTGATCGCCGCGCTGCTGCTCCTGCCGCTCCCGTCTCCGGCCCGAATCGGCGCGGGTGGTGTCCTGGCGGTGGGTGCGCTGCTGAACTGGCCCCACTTCATGGCCTCGTATCGCCTGCTGTACGCGTCCGCAGCGACCATCCGCGCCCATTCGCTTGCATCCATCTGGTTCCCGGCGGCGCTCGGGCTATACACGGTGGTCGGTGTCACGGCCTGGACGCGACAGCCGATCCATCTCCGACTCCTCGAATGCGTGGCCACGCTCTACCTCGCGCGCCACTACACCGGTCAGACCTGGGGAATGATGGCCTCGTTCTCCCACATCGAGGAGACGCCCTTCGCGCCGCACGAGCGTCGGCTGGTGCGCTTTGGCCTCTTCTTGATCATGATGTGGCACCTCGCCTGGGGCGCCGCGCTGCTCAGCAGCGGGACCCCATCGACGCTGGCCAGCATCACGAGCGAGATCCTTCGTCGCATGACGCCGGTCGCGGGCCTGTCGTTCGCGCTCGGCGCGCTGGGGCTCGCCCTGATGGGGCGCCGTCTCGGGCGCGTGCCGCCGCTCCGTATCGTGCTGCCCTTCGTGGCGCTCTACGCCTGGTACGCACTCCTCGCGACCGACGTGTCGGCGGCGTTCGTCGTGCAGGCCGCCCACGCGATCCAGTACATGAGCTTCCCGCTCCGCGTCGAGATGAACCGCGACCAGGCGTCGCCACCCGGCCGGCTCGCGGCGACCCGGATCATGGGCTGGACCGTGCTCGGTCTGGCAACCTTCTCCGGGGTCCCGGCACTGGTGAGCCTCGGCTATCGGAGCGCGGGTGGGGAGGGGCCCTTCCCGGAGGCAGTGGCCGCGGCCATCGGCTCGTTCATCAGCATCCACCACTACTTCGTCGACGGAGCGCTCTACAAGCTGCGTAATCCGGCGGTGCGGCGCGACCTCTTCTCGCACCTGCCGCCGCGCCACGCCGCCCCCTGAGGCATCGGGCGGCGCTTCAGGGTTGCGCCTGGGCTCCCGGGCGCCCGCTCCGCAGCGCTCGTTTTTCCTCGGCGCTGAACCAGCGCCCCGGAATGGCGACGGGGGCGCCATTGACGAGCAAGCTCAGAGCGACCGTCTGCTCCAGCGGATCCCCGGGAGCCAGGAACAGGAGCCCGCTGCCCATGGCCTCCCCCGGCTGCACGCGGTAGGGTCCTCCGTGTAGCCTCCGAAACTCGTCGGGCAGCGAGCGCACCGACGCCACGAACTCCCCGCGCGGCGGGCCGGGGCGCAGGCCCCCATCGGCCAGCAGGAGCTGCGGAACCCCGAGGTCGACCTCCACAGGGCGTGCGCCGGCGCGGTTGTCCACGCTGACCACGAGGAGCGAGAAGGGGCGATCGAAACCCGCCGCCATCTCACGTCCGTGCTCGCTCGCCGCAGGAATGTGAGTGATGAAGATGCGAAACCCGTCGCCGACCAGCCCGCCGCTCCAGCCGGCGAGGTCCTCGACCGCTCGTCTCGCCGTCGCGCGGCCGCGAGCCATCTCCTCCGCCCTGGCATGCCCGTCGCGGGCGCCCCAGAGAGCGGCCAGCGCCAGCGCCGCCCCGATCACCACGGCGCCACCGCTGGCGAGAAGGGCCGTGCGCCGCGCGTCCAGGGCCGGGTCGCGCCGTGCCGCCCAGGCGATCGCGCCACCGACCAGCCCGAAGGCGGCTCCTGCGGAGGCCGCCCACGCGAGCCAGGGCATTGATCCGGCAGTGCCCACACCATCGACCACGCCGATCGCCGCGAGGACCACCCAGGGAGTCCACGACGCAATCCGCAAGGGCATCACCGCGTGCATGCGCAGAGTGTCGCACATGCGAAGGGTGCGCGTCGGATGAGCGGTGCCGTGCCGCCCGAGCCGGTCTCGCGCACTGGATACGTCGGTCTCCACAGGTTTTCCTGCCGCCTGTTGACTGTCGACGCGGCTTGGGTTCCTATTCCTCCCGTGAGGATCGTCTGCGACCACTGCGCGGCTGCCTACACCATCGCCGACGAGAAGGTCCGCGGCCGGGTGTTCAAGCTGCGTTGCAAGAAGTGCAGCCACGCGATCATGGTCCGCGGCGATCAGCCGGTGGTCCAGCCGCGCACGCGCACCCTCGACGGGTGGCAGGCGCCGGAGGAGCCCGCGCCGGGGGACGAGACGCGGGGCGAAGACTCGCCGCCTGAGACCGGGGCCCGGGGCGAGGAGGAGGTGTGGCACCTGGTGGTCGACAAGCGGCAGGCCGGGCCGATGACGGCCACCGAGGTGCGGGCGCGGTTCACCCATGGCCAGGTCGACGGTCGCACCTACGCCTGGCGCGACGGCTTCGACGAGTGGGTCCGTCTCTCCACCCTCGAGGACTTCGCCGACCTGGCGCCCGCCGAAGCCCCCGCTCCGGTCGCTCCCGAGGTCGAGGCGCGCCCACCGAAGGAGGCCCGGGAGGCGAAGGAGCCGCGCGAGTCGAAGGAGCCGCGCGAGTCGAAGGAGAAACGAGAAGCGCGTGAGCGACGCCCGTCCGATCCGCGGGGGACCCCGAAGCGCGAGGAGAGCCGGCCGGTCGCGGAGACCAATGGACGGATGCGCGGCGAGGAGGATCCGACCCGTCGCACCAGCGCAGCCGACGTGTTCTCCGGGCAGGAGGAGGCCGGGAGCGACGACGATCTTGGTGCGTCCGATCTGTTCGGCCCACCTCCCGAGGAGCAGCCCTTCTCCTCCGCGCTGCCTCCGGAGGGGCGGGCCGGAGCACGCCCGGCCGAGCGCCCGCGCCGTGGCTTCCAGGAGGCCGCCACCGCCGTTGCCGGGCATCCCGCGCAGATCGCGGCAGGTCTCGCCGACAGCGACGAGGCGAGCGCCCCGCGGCGCGAGGTGTCGCCGCGCATCGAGAGCAGCGGGCGCCTGACCGGTCAGCGCAACGAGAACTCGGTGCTGTTCTCGCTCGACACGCTGCAGGTGATCGGCGGCAAGGGCAACAAGGCGCGCATCGAGAGCACGCACGACTCGGTCAAGCCGGGGCACGCCAGCGCCGCGACCGGGGGATCGGGGCTGATCGACGTGCGCGCGATGGCGGCGCAGGTGCTGGCCGCGCCCGCGGACGATGGCGGACCCTCGATCCTCGACGGGGCGCCGCAGTTCTCCACCTCCATCGCGGCACCGATCATGATGCCGGGCTCGGCGGGCATGCCGGGCTGGGCGTGGGCGGCCCTCGGAGGCGCGGTGCTCGGAGTGATGGGCATGGCGGTGCTCCTGGTGCTGATGTTGACGCGCCACGCGCCCGCCCCGCTGCCTCCGCTGCCGATCGCGGCGGCGCAAAACCCGGCCACTCCACCCGGGATCGCGCCGGTGGTGGAGGCCGCTCCCGCCGTCGCTGCGCCGATCGCTCCCACGCCGCCCAAGGCGACGCCGCCCGCGGCCGCCGAGACCCCCCGCAAGCGCCGCGAAAAGTCCGATCCACTGGCCGCGGTGAAGGCGCGTCCCGTCAACAAGGCGGTGCGGATCATCGACGATCCGTCCCCGCCAGCGCCGCCGCCGCCGGCCGAGAAGGCGCGCAAGCGGTCGAAGGGGCTGGAGGATCTCGACGACATCATCGCCCGCCCATCGCCGCGCGAAGCTCCCGCGCCGAAGAAGACGCCTGCCGCGGCGCCGGGCGATCCGCTCCTGCCCGATCAGCTCAGCCGCGACGACGTGCGCAACGGCCTCACCTCCGTCCAGCCTCGGGTGATGGCGTGCTTCCAGCAATATCACATCCCCGGGACGGCGATGGTGGCGGTGGTCATCAGCCGGACCGGCAAGGTCAGCTCCGCCGACGTGAAGGGCACCTTCGCCTCCACCAACACCGGCGAGTGCGTCGCCCGCGCCGTCCGCGGCGCCTCGTTCAAGAAGTTCAACGGCGCGCAGATGTCGGTCACCTACCCCTTCATCCTGAGGTAGTTTCGCGCCCGTTCATCCGGTCTGCATTCTCCACCCGACTTTGGGTAGAATGCCGTCCCCATGAGCCCACGCATCGACAAGACCCGCGCGCTCCTCCGAGCGCTCTCCCTCGCCATACTCGCCACCACGCCGTCGTTCGCCAAGCCACCCCCCAAGGCGGCGGCGGGCAAACCGACCGCGGTGGAGGCCAAGGCGTTCGTCGACCGGGTGAACCAGGATCTCAAGAAGCTGTGGGTCAAGCAGGCCACCGCCGACTGGATCAACAAGACCTACATCACCGATGACACCGAGCGAAACGTCGCCACCGTCAACGACGAGGTGCTCGGCTACCAGGCCCAGGCGGTGAAGGACGCGGCGCGCTTCCAGGGCCTGAAGCTCGATCCCGATACCGCCCGCATGCTGCTCCTGCTGCGCGTCTCGTCGTCGCTCGCCGCCCCGAGCGACCCGTCGCGCCGGCAGGAGCTGGCCGGCCTCGGCACCAGGCTCGAGGGGATCTACGGCAAGGGCAAGTGGTGCGGCGCCGACGGCAAGAGCTGCCGCGACCTGCAGCAGCTCTCGAACGTGATCAAGTCGAGCCGCAAGTGGGACGAGCTCCTCGACGCGTGGACCGGCTGGCACACCATCTCGCGTGAGATGCGCCCGATGTACGCCCGCTTCGTCGAGCTCGCCAACGAGGGCGCCAGGGAGATCAAGTTCGACAACGGCGGCGACATGTGGCGCTCCGCCTACGACATGACCCCGGCCGACTTCGAGAAGGAGACCGACCGCCTCTGGCAGCAGGTCAAGCCGCTCTACGACGAGCTGCACTGCTACGTGCGCGCCCAGCTGTCGCGCACCTACGGCAAGGACAAGGTCCCCGAGGGCGGCCTGATCCCGGCGCACCTCCTCGGCAACATGTGGGCGCAGGAGTGGGGCAACATCTACCCCCTCGTCGAGCCCTACCCGGGGCAGAGCAGCCTCGACGTCGACGCCGGCCTGAAGGCGCAGAAGTTCGACGAGCTGAAGATGGTCAAGACCGGCGAGGCCTTCTTCACCTCGCTCGGCCTCGATCCGCTGCCGCCCACCTTCTGGGAGCGCTCGATGTTCAAGAAGCCGCGCGACCGCGAGGTGGTGTGCCACGCCTCGGCGTGGGACGTGATGTACGACAACGACCTGCGGATCAAGATGTGCGTCGAGATCAAGGAGGAGGACCTGATCACCGTCCACCACGAGCTCGGCCACAACTACTATTTCCACTATTACTACAAACTCCCCGTCCTGTTCCAGCAGGGCGCCAACGATGGCTTCCACGAGGCGATCGGCGACGCGGTGGCGCTCTCGATCACCCCCGGCTACCTCAAGCAGCTCGGCCTCATCCCGTCGCTGCCAGCCGATCAGAAGGGGCTGATCAACAACCAGATGCGGACCGCCCTGGACAAGGTGGCGTTCCTCCCGTTCGGCAAGCTGATCGATCAATGGCGCTGGGACGTCTTCTCCGGGAAGACCAGGACCGCCGACTACAACAAGGCGTGGTGGGAGCTGCGCAAGAAGTACCAGGGGATCGCACCACCGACGGCGCGCAGCGAGTCGGACTTCGATCCGGGCGCGAAGTACCACATCCCGGCCAACGTCCCCTACACGCGCTACTTCCTGGCGCGCATCCTCCAGTTCCAGTTCCACCGCGCGCTCTGCCAGGCGGCGGGTAGCAAGGCGCCGCTGCACGAGTGCTCGGTGTACGGCAACAAGGAGGCCGGCAAGCGCCTGACGGCGATGCTCGCGCTCGGGGCATCGAAGCCGTGGCCGGAGGCGCTCCAGGCGATGACCGGGTCGCGCCAGATGGACGCCACCGCGCTGCTCGACTACTTCGCGCCGCTGCGCGGGTGGCTGAAGGAGAAGAACCAGGGGCAGAAGTGCGGCTGGTAGGCGCGGCTGGATGAGCGCGCCGGAGGTCACCCTCCGCACCCCGCGGCTGGTCCTGCGCGAGTTCGCGATCGAGGACGCTCCGGCGCTGAACGCGATCGAGTCGATCCCGTCGGTGATGCGCTACACGATGCGCGACGCGCAGACGCCCGAGGAGAGCCTCGAGTATGTCCGCGAGCGGCTCGCCGAGCGGGCGCAGGATCCGCGTCGGACGTTCGATCTGGTGGTGACGCGGGAGGGCGAGTTCCTCGGGCGGTGCGGCATCCAGCGGACCGACGTCCCGCTGCGCGAGGCGATGATCTGGTTCGTGATCGATCCGCGGTCGTGGGGACAGGGGTTCGCCAGCGAGGCTGCGGAGGCGGTGATCGGGTGGGCCTTCGAGGCGCTCGCGCTGCACCGCATCTACGGCGACTGCGATCCGCGCAACACCGGCTCGGCGCGGGTGATGGAGAAGCTCGGGATGCGGCGCGAGGCGCACATCCGCGAGAACGTGTTCCTGAAAGGCGAGTGGTGCGACTCGTGGATCTACGCGCTGCTCGACCACGAGTGGCGCGCCCGCCGTCGCTGAGGTCCGAGGCTACCCGCCCCCCGGGACCACGTCCCGCCCGGTGGCGTGGTCGAGCTTCACCCGCGCCACGCGCAGCTCCACCCGCGCCCCGATCGCCTCGAGGCGCGCCCGCGTGACGTCCGACTCCGCGTCGGAGAGCTCGACGCTGGTGGCCTTCCCGTTGCGGAACAGCTCGCGCCGCACGCGGTAGGATTCCTCCGCGGACGCCAGGCCCCGCGCGGTGGTGGTGAGGGCAACCTGCGCCTCGCGGAGGGCGAGCTGCGCCTGGATCACCTCCACCCGGATTCCGTCGCGCAGGCCGGCCTCCTGCGCCGCGATCTGCCCCGCCTTGGACTGCGCCGCGCGCACCCCGGCCACCGCGTACCCGACGTCGTTCGGGGTCCAGGTCATCTGCGCGCCGACGTCCCACAGCGCCCCGAACTTGTCCTCCGCCGGGAACAGCCGCTGGTTCGGGTTGACGTAGGAGGCGTCGGCGAACGCGTCGAGCCGCGGGAAGGCCGCCGCGCGCGCGATCTTCACCTGCCGATCGATCACCCGCCGCGTCTCCCGCAGCGCCTTCAGCTCCAGCCGGCGCGACTCCGCTTCAGACACCAGCTCGTCGATCGGCAGGGCAGCCTCGGGCGGCGGCGGCCGGGTCACGTCCTCGCCCACCTCGTAGCCGCGCTTCGTCCGGTCGTGCATCACCACCCGCAGCTGCTCCTCCAGCAGCGCGCTCAGGTTTCTCGTGCGCTCCACGAGCAGCTCGGCCTGCGCCACCTGCGAGTCGACCCGCATCCGATCGGCCTGCGACACCATCCCCTGCGCCAGCATGTTCTCGACATCGGCGAGGTGCGCTCTGGCCAGCGCCAACCCCTGCTCCACCACCGCGGTTGCGCCGCGCGCCCGCACCCATCCGTAGTAGAGCAGCCTCCCGTCGGTGGCCGCCTTCCAGCGCGCCGCCTCCTCGCCGAGCTTCGCCGCCCGCACCGAGTAGCCCGCGGCGGTCCACCCCTGGACCATCCGCAGGAGGTAGTCGGAGATCGGCAGAAGCAGCGAAGCCTGGAAGGTGGTCGAATTGAGCAGAACCGGCGAAAGCGGCTGATCCGGGATCAACGCCTTGAACGGATCGGGCAGGTCCTTGAACAGCACCTGGAGGCTCGCCCCCGGGGCCGGGGAGAGGCGCACGTACCGCGCCGTCAGCGTGAGCCGCGGAAAGAACGCGGTCAGCGCCTGGTCGACCCCCGCCGCCGCGGCGCGCACGTCCTCCGCCCGGACCCGCGCCTCGATGCTGGTGGATGCGGCATGGCGCGCCACCTCGTCGGCGGTCAGCCCGCCCGGATGAGCCGCGATGGCGGCGAGCGGTCCCTCGTCGGCCACCGCGGGCGCGGCCTGCCACAGCGCGCAAAGAAAAGCGATCCGCCGCATGGTCAGCGGCCGATTGATCCGCCCGGGAAGCCGCCCGGGAAGCCGCCGGGCGGGTCGCCGGACGCCGGCCCCGGCGCGGGAACTTCCCGTCGCCCGCGCAGCCGCGCCTTCAGCCCCTCGATCGCCAGGTAGAACGCCGGCACCACCACCAGCGACAGCAGCGTCGAGCTGATCACCCCGCCGATCACCGCGATCGACATCGGCGCGCGAAACTCGCTCCCCTCACCCCGCCCGAGCGCCGTCGGCAGCATCCCGAGCACCATCGCCGCCGAGGTCATCAGGATCGGCCGGAGGCGCTCCGGCCCCGCCTCGAGGATCGCCTGCAGCGGCGTCTCCCCCTGATCGCGCACCCGGACGATCGCGCGATCGATCAGGAGGATCGCGTTCTTCGTCACCAGGCCCATCAAGAGGATGATCCCGATCATCGTTCCCATCGACATGGTGTTGTTGGTCAGGAACAGCGCCAGCACCGCACCGACGAGCGCGAGCGGCAGCGTGAGCATGATCGTCAGCGGGTGGATGAAGCTCTCGAACTGCGACGCCAGCACGATGTAGATGAAGACCACCCCGAGGAGCAGCGCGAGGCCGATGTTCTCGTTGGTCTCCTTCATCATCCGCACCTGCCCGTCCCACGAGTAGCTCGCGCCCGCGGGCAGCTTGAGCGCCGCGAGGCGCGGGTTCACCTCGTCGACGATCTCCCCGAGGGCGCGCCCGCGCGGCGTCGCCCACACCTGGATCTGCCGGCTGCGATTCTCGCGCTCGATCACCTGCGGCCCCTCGCCGCGCCCGAAGGTGGCCACGTCGCCGAGCTTGACCGGCCCGCGCGGGGTGAGGATGGTCAGGCGCTCCAGCTCGGCCGGCGTGGCGCGATCCGATCTCCGGAGGCGCACCCGCACCGGCACCTCGTCCTTGCCCAGGCGCAGCCGCGTCGCCTCGTCGCCCTCCATCGCCGCGCGCACCGCCATCGCCACCTGCGCCACCGCCACGCCCTGGTCGGCCGCGCGCTGCCGATCGACCTCCACCCGCAGCTCGGGCCGCCCCGGCGTGTAGCGCACCTGCACGTCCTGAACGCCCGGCGTGGTGCGCAGGATCCGCCCCACCTCCTGCGCCAGCGGCGCGATGTCGGCGTAGGTCGCACCGCGGACCGGGATCATGATCGGCGCCTCGGTGGCCGCCCCCTCGACGAACGCCGGATCGGTGACGTTCACCTTGGCCGTCGCCACCACCGCCGCCACGGCCTTGCGTGCCTCGTCCTTGAGCTGCGGGAGCGTCACCGTGCGCTCGGATTTCTGCGTCGTCACCACCCGCCACTTCGCCTTGTTCGCCTCGCCGTCGAGCCCGATCACCGCGTAGACCAGCTTCACCTCCCGGTTCTTGAGCAGCCCCTTCTCCGCTTTCGCCGAGGTCCGATCGGTCTCCGCCAGCGACGTGCCGGCGGGCAGCTCCAGGTCGACCACGAACTGCCCGCGGTCCTCCGCGCTGACGAACTCGTTGCCCATCAGTCCGCCGATCCAGCCCATCAGGAGCAGGCTTCCGATCGCTCCCACACCGACGAGCGCCTTGTGATGGACCGCCCAGCCGAGCAGCACCCGGTAGCCGGCGTCCATCCCCGCGAACACCCGCTCGAAGGGCCGCTTGAGACCCGCGAAGCGATCGCGCTGCCCGTGCACCACCGTCTTCGAGAAGCGCGAGGAGAGCATCGGATCGAGGGTGAAGGCGACGAACAGCGAGAGCAGCACCGCCGCCGACACGGTGATCCCGAACTGGCGGAAGAACTGCCCGATCAGGCCCTTCACGAACGCCACCGGGAGGAACACCGCCACCAGGGTGAGCGTGGTCGCCAGCACCGAGAGCGAGATCTCCTTCGTTCCGTCGAGGGCCGCCTGCACGGGCGACTTGCCGCGCTCGAGGTGCTTGAAGATGTTCTCCCGCACCACCACCGCGTCGTCGATGAGGAGCCCGATCGCCAGCGACAGCCCGAGCAGGGTCATCATGTTCAAGGTGTACCCGAGGATGTACATCACGAAGAAGGTGGCGATCACGCTGATCGGGAGCGCCACGGCGCTGATCAGCGTCGAGCGGAGGTCGAGCATGAAGATCAGGATGACCAGGATCGCCATCGCCCCGCCGAAGACGATCGACACCTCCACCTCGTGGGCGTTGTTCTTGACAAAGCGCGCCTGCTCCATGATCAGCGCGATGCCAACGCCGGCCGGGAAGTGCTTCTTCAGCTCCTCGAGCCTCGCCTGCACCGCGTCGGAGACCTCGACCGTGTTGCGCCCCGACTGCTTGAGCACCGAGAAGCTGACCGCCTCGTCGCCGTTGGCCCGAACCCGCGAGCGCATCTCCTCGAAGCCATCCTCCACCGTCGCCACGTCGCGCAGGCGCACCCCCGATCCGTCGCGCGCGGTGGCCACGATCAGGTCGCGCACCGCCTCCACGCCGGGCAGCTCACCGACGGTGCGAACGCTGATCTCGCGGTGCCCTTCGTCGAAGCGACCCGCCGGCACCGTGAGGTTGGCCGCGCGCAGGCGGAGCGCGATCCCGGAGGCATCGAGATTCAGCCCATCGCTCCTGGTGCGGTCGAGATCGACGTGGATCTCGCGCGCCGCGCCGCCGCGCACATCGACCGAAGCCACCCCCTCGACCTGCTCCAGCGCCGGCTTGATCACGTCCTCGGCGAAGCGGCGCGTCTCGGAGAGCGAGCGCTCCCCGCGCGCGGTGTAGATCAGGATCGGCGAGGCCGAGACATCGAAGCGATTGATCACCGGCTCCTTGGTCTCCGCCGGGAACTTGTAGCGAATCTGCGAGATCCGCTCGCGCACCTGGGTCGCCGCCTCGGGGAGGTCGACCCCCAGCTTGAAGATGATCAGCGTGGTGGAGAGGCTCTCGCGCGAGTAGGTGCGGATGCGGTCGACGCCGTTCAGGCTGACCACCGCGTCCTCGATCGGCCGGGTGAGCAGCGTCTCCACCTCGCCCGGGCCGGCGCCCGGGTAGATCACGTTGACCGCGACCACCGGGAACGCCACGTCGGGGAAGAGGTCGGTGCCGAGGCGCGAGAGGCCGAGCACCCCGAGCACCAGGAGCGCCCCGGTGACCATCACCGCGAACACCGGCCGGCGGATCGCTACCTCGGAGATGTTCATCGGCCGCTCCCGTCCCCGTCTCCCTTCAGCGGCGACGTCTCGGGCGCAAGAATCACGGTGTCGCCGTCCTTCGCCTCCGCCGACGGGGAGAGCAGCACGCGCTCGCCAGCGAGCAGACCGCGCCGGACCAGCAGCGCGCCATCCTCCGCGCGCGCGAAGACGATCGATCGACGCGCGAGCTTGTCATCCTTCACCACCAGCACCTCGCTCTGCGACCCCGGCCGCAGCGCCGAGGGCGGGACGCGCAGCACGTCGATCTCCTCGAGGCCGAGCACCGCGGCGCGGACGTACACCCCGGCCAGCAGCGGCTCCGGCCCCTCGTTCTTGACCGCTGCCTCGACCGGGACGCGCCTGGTCACCGGGTCCACCGACGCCAGCACCGCCACCAGCCTGCCTCCGCCTGGTCGCCCCGCCGATCGCAGCTCCACCGTCGCCCCCACCTTGATCAGCCCGACGTCGCTCTCGCCGACGGAGCCGGCGAGCTTGAGGGTACCGGTCTCCTGGAGATGGAAGAGCGGAGTCCCCGGGCCGACGATCGCCCCCGGCCCCGGTGGGACGCGCGAGACCGATCCCGGAAAGGGCGCCGAGAGCGTGTGATTTCGGAGGTTCGCCTCGGCCAGGGCCGCCTGGGCGCGTGCCCCGTCGAGCTGCGCCGCGGCGAGGGCACGCTGCTGCGCTCCCTGGAACGCGGCCGCCTGGGCCATCGAGCCGGTCCCGACCAGCGCGGTGGTCCGCCGCGCGCCATCGTCGGCCAGCGCCAGCCCGGCCTCGGCCGCCCGCACCTGGGCCCGCGCGGCGTCAAGCTGCGCCTGCGCCTCCACCGCCTCCAGCGTCGCCAGGACATCGCCCGCGCGCACCTTGTCGCCCAGGCGCACGCGGATCGCCGCCACCCGGCCACCGGCCTTGAAGCCGAGGTCGGCCTCGCGCGCCGGCTGCAGCGTTCCCTCGAGCGCCACCACCGAACGCCAGCGCTCCGGCACGCCCGCCACCGCCGTCGCGGGCCCAGCGTCCCGTGGCGAATCGGCCGCCGCCTTCGCCACCAGCGCCCGCTCCTCGGCGAGCGCCTCGCGCGTCTTCAGCGCGCCCTGCACCCGCACCCCGAACCAGGCCAGAAACGCCACCAAGGGCACCCCGACAAAGAGCAGCAACGGGCCCACCCGGCGACGCGACGGGCTGGCGGTCTCCCGCTCCCCGTCGGAGTTCGATTGCGGTCGTGCGCTTGCCCTCATCAGCGGCTCCTCGTACCTGCGGTGCGCGGGCGCCTGGGCCCGGGCACTTCGATACCCGGCAACGGCGCCGGGTTCCAGTTCCTGACCTGCGAGTCAACCAGGGCGGCGAAGGCCGGGCTCGAGATCGCGCCGAGCACCAGCCGCTGCACCTTCGCGCACTGCGGCCGGAGGTCGATCTGACCGTCGCTGCGGACCAGGTGGCGCGCGACGCGATCGTAGGCCCCGGAGATCACCAGGCTGGCGAGATCGACGTCGAGATCGGCGCGAAAGAAGCCCTGGCGCACGCCCCACGCGAGGAAGCGGACGGTGTTCGACCGCGTGCGCTCCGCGAACTCGTCGATCAGGTAGCCGAAGGTCGCGCTCCGCCCGCCCTCGAGGAGCATCCGGAACACGCGCCGGTTGTGCCACACGAACTCGAAGATCTGGACGTCCTTGTCCAGCCACGCGGCCAGCACCTGCGGCCCGCCGGCGAGGCCGAGATCCTCGCGGGTGAAGATCCCCCCGGGGTCAAAGATCCCGCCGTCATCGAGGGTGGCGGCGAGGCGCGCGAGCATGCTCTCGACGATCTGGCGGAAGGCGTCCTCCTTGCTCGCGAAGTGCAGGTAGAAGGCGCCCTTCGACCGCCCGGCGCGCACCGCGATGTCCTCCACCTTGGCGTGATCGAGCCCGCGCGCGAGGAACTCCGCCTCGGCGGCGCGGAGGAGGTCAATCTTGGCGTTGGGATCGCTCGGTCGGCCCATTACTGACTCAGCGGTCAACAATGGAGCGGCGTCCGCGATCTGTCAAGCGGGTATCGGTGGTAACGTCCCGGAGATGTCTCTTCGAGCACGCTCGGCATGGGCTCCGCTCTGCCTCGGGCTGGCGCTGGCCCTCCCGGCGCGGGCCGACGTCACCAGCCCGTTCCCCGGCGTGACCCTGGTCCATCACCCCGGGCAGAGCGCGCTGGCGATCATCGATCTCTGCGCTCCCGGCGTGGCGGTGCGCGCCACCCGCTTCGACGAGCGCAAGGGGACGCCGCAGGAGTTCGCGCAGAAGCTCGACCTCGAGGTGGCGATCAACGCCGACTTCTTCGAATTCCCCGGCTGGAGCTTCGTCGTCGGGCGCGCGCGCGGCGACAACCAGGAGTGGCCGCCGAAGTCGCAGCAGCTGGAAGTGCGCCCCTACTGGCAGTTCGGCGCGGGCTTCGCCGCCGGGGTCGCCAACGGCGCGGAGGCCCCGTCCCCGAAGGCACGCGAGATCGTGGGTGGCCACAACGTGCTTGTCCAGAACGCCAAGAGCACCGGGCCGTGGGCACCGCAGAACGACGGCGCGCTGCTCAACAGCACCCACCGCCGCACCGGCGTCGGACTGAGCGCCGACCGCCGCACCCTCTATCTCATGGCGGTCAACGCGTCGATCAACTGCCAGACGCTCGCCGACTGGATGATCCAGCACGCCGCGGAGGCCAAGGCGCCCCCGATCGATTTCATCACCAACATGGACGGCGGCGGCTCCTCGCAGATGTACGTGAAGGGCAAGGGACAGATCATCACCAGCGGCCGGCAGGTGGGGAATCACATCGGGATCCAGGCCAACGGCAACGGAGCGCCAGAGAGCTGCATCCCGCGCTTCGCGGCCGAGTACGTCGCGCAGTCGCACCCGCTGGCCCACGTCGCGCCGCTCGTGCTCACCGTCGGAGAGACGGTCGATGGATGGATCGACTTCAAGAACATCGGCACCGACAAGTGGCCGGCCGGCGCGACCCGCCTCGCCCCCACTCCGCGCGACCAGCCGTCGCAGGTGGCCGGTCCGGGATGGATCGCGCCACACCGCGTGTCGTCGCTGGCAAAGGAGGTGGCGCCCGGACAGACCGGCCGCTTCGCGCTGCCGATCACCGGGAAAGCGCCGGTCGACTACACCCAGTTCTTCGGGCTGCTGGTGGAGGGCGTGACCTGGTTCGCCGACCCGCCGCTCGGAGGCGGTCCGCCCGACAAGCTGATCGCGGTGCACGTGCTGGTGAAGCCCGCCCCGGCGATGGATGGGGCGGTGCCGGCGGATCTCGCGCCTGGCGCCGGGGACGCGGCAGCGCGGGACTCGGGGAAGGCAACGGATGGCGGAGAAGTGCAAAAAGTAGAAGATGGAGGAGATGCGGGAGATGGAGTATTGACGGAGGGCGGGTGCTCGTGCGCCGTCGGGCGCAGCCGCGGATCGGGATGGGGCTGGCTGGGCTTGATCTTCCTCTTGACCCGACGGCAAGTCGGGGATGGTCCTGGAATGCGTCCACTTGGAGGTCACTGATGAATCGGGTGCTGCTGCTGGCTGTCGTCCTGTCCGCGGGCTGCGAGCTGTTCGGAGGCAGTGGATCGGGGGACGGAGGTCCATCGAGGAAGAACTGCACGCAGTCGAGCGACTGCGGCGCCGGGATGCTGTGCGCCGGCGGTGAATGCAAGATGGAGGGGTTCGCCGGACCGGGCGCGCGCTGCGGGACCACCAAGGAGTGCGGCGGCGGCCTCTTCTGCGCCCCCACCGGCACCTGCGTCCCCGCCGGCACCGCCACCGTCGGTGACGCCTGCACCAGCGACGCGACCTGCCAGAAGGGGCTGCGCTGCGACCTGCGCGGCTTCGGCGGGGTGTGCGTCCAGGGCGGCGGCGCCGAGGCCGGCCAGCCGTGCGGCAAGAGCTTCGACTGCACGCCCGGCCTGTTCTGCGGCGACGGCCAGCTCTGCCAGCCCTTTCCGATCGCCTTCCCGCCCTTCCCCGGCGTGGTGTGCCTCCCCGACGAGGCGCGCTTCCACTCGTTCTTCGAGCTGCCGCGCCCCGGCAAGTACCCGAGCGACTTCTTCCGCATGCCCTTCCCCGACGACGCGCGGGTGAAGAAGGACGGCATGCTCGACCTGACCGACTTCGCGCGTCCCGGTCCCACGCCGCTCGGAATCGATCTCGTGCAGATCTACGTCGACGCCTGGGCGAAGCAGTTCGCCGGCTTCGGAACCACCACCGCAGCTACCTTCCGCTTCTCGAAGGAGCTCGACTTCGCGACCGCCACCGGGGACGCGATCCAGCTGATCGACCTCACCAAGGGGCCCACCTTCGGGCAGCCGCTCGGGCGCGGCTGGGGCTACACCACCGGCCGCAACAAGTGGTCCTGCCAGCACCCCTTCACCGTCCGCAGCGGCGTGGAGTCGCCGCTCCTCCCGCGCCACACCTACGGAGCGATCCTCCTCACCGCGCTCGCCAGCGGCAAGGGGCTGAAGGGCAAGGACGGCACCTCCCCCGCGCCCGATCCCGATCTCCTGGCGCTCCTCGGCGCGATGCGGCCCGCCGGCGACGAGGCCCTCGGCAGCGCGTGGGACGTGCACGCACCGCTCCGCGAGTGGCTGACCGCGCAGAAGATCCCCTCCTCCAGCGTCGCCAACGCCGCCCTGTTCACCGTCCAGGACGCCACCGGCGGGATGGGCAAGCTCGCCGCCAGCGTCGCCGCGTCACCCGCGCCAGTGCTCTCCGATCTCACCCTCTGCGACGCCGGCGTGAAGTCCCCCTGCGACGACGGAACGCCCGCCCGCGCCTGCCCCGCCGCGAATCCCGATTTCCACGAAATCCACGGACGTTTCACAATCCCCATCTACCAGGCCGGCACCGCGCCCTACCTGACGCCCCAGAGCGGCGGCGGGATCGTCTTCGAGAACGGCACCCCGAAGCTCCAGCGCACCGAGGGCGTCTGCTTCGCCCTCACGGTCCCAAAGAAGGGCACCCAGCCAGCGAACGGCTGGCCGCTCACCGTCTACC
>SHYY01000271.1 GCA_009692555.1 Myxococcales bacterium | reverse complement strand
ACGCGGAAGTAGACACGCCACTTGTCGCCGCGGTGGGAGTAGACCCAGGCGTTGCCGCTCCTGTTGTCGCTGCGCATTTCGTGCTCCGAAGAAATGTTACACAGACTGTTACACAGCCTCGGTTGCGGTGCAAGAGAAACGCGATTTACTGTCGGAGAATTGCTTGACCTGTGAGAAATGGAAAGTACAGAGAGTATTCTCCGTCGTCGCGCCTCGCCATTCGGGCGCCTCGGCCGCGATCATCGATCGACTTGTCCATTCGCGGGCCCTTAGAATGCGGGGCGATGCTCAATCGCAGGCTCCGCGAAGCGACGCGCTGGTCCATGATCGTCCTCGCCCTCCTCTCGGGCTGCGGTGGCGGAGGCGGGGACACGCCCGACGGTGGCACCTCCGATCTCACCACGCCCTGTCTGTTCGCGCCGCTGCCAGCGACGGGCGGAGCGGGGGGGACGGTGACCGCGGGCGCGGTCCAGGCGGGCGCCGCCGAGGTGATCCTTGACCTCCCGGTCTCGTCGGCGCTGGGGGGCTTCTCGGCGCGCGCCGTCCCCTACGCCGACTACTCCAACGTCGATCGCCGCACCTCGGAGTTCTCCGGTTCGTTCAATCCGTCGGTGGGGATCGAGACGCGGCCGATGATGAAGGCGCTGGCGATCACCGCCGGTACCGAGACCGTGGTGATCCTGAAGGCCGATCTGATCTACTCCGAGCCCGCGGTCACCGCCGAGGTGGCGGACCGCCTGGGTCCCGAGTTCGCCGGGAAGATCCTCTTCGCCACCAGCCACAGCCACTCGTCGTTCGCGCAGTACAGCACCCAGACCGCCTACGCGGCCGGCCTGGGGCGGATCCGCCAGCGCAACCTCGCCCGCCTGATCGACCGCGCCACCGACGCTGCCAAGGCGGCCCTCGCGGCGCGCCGCCCGGCGAAGATCGGGATCGCGGTCGAGACCAACTTTGACCCCAAGAACGAGGTCACCCACGATCGCCGGGACGAGGACGACGACCTCCCGGGCGGAAAGCGGAAGGACGACTTTCTTGCGGTGATCCGCGTCGACGCGCTGGACGGAGCGCCGATCGCCCTGGTGCCGATCTTCGGTATCCACGGCATCGTCCTGGACGCCGACAGCCCGCTCGCCTCGACGGACGCGCCCGGCGGGATCGAGCGGGCGCTCGAGGACACCTTCGACCGGAGGGTGCTGGTGATGCACCTCCAGGGTGCCGGTGGGAGCGTCTCACCGTCGGGGCGCGGCGAGGTCGGGCGCGTCCCGGGCGACGTGGCGGTCTACGACTTCGCGCGGGCCGAGGGGGTCGGGATCGCGGCGCGTGAGGCGATCCTGCCGGTGTGGCAGCGCGCCGGGACGGAGATGAAGAGCGAGCTGGCCCTCGAGATGCTGACGCGATCGGTGCCGCTCGGCCCCGACTGGCGCACCTTCAAGGTCCGCGAGGGCGAGCCCGGCGGTCCGCTGACCTACTCGCCGTGGGATCCCGATCGCATTCCCGATCGCGAGGTCTTCGCCGGCGACGGGAGCGTGCGTACGCCGATCGACGAGTTCAACGCGCCGTATGGCGCCGGGCTGTGCGGCGACCGCGGCGGCTTCCTGTTCCCGATGAGCCAGCTCCCCGGGGTCGAGGACCTGGTGCCCTACCACACCTGCATGAACCTGAAGGTCGCGACACCCTACTTCCAGTCCCTCTTTCGCCTGCCGCCGTTCGAGCCGATGCCGATCTGCGCGAGCACCCATGCGATTGTCTCGGCGCTGCGGATCGGCGAGTTCCTCGTCGCTGGGCTGCCGGGCGAGCCGTGCGTCTCGGTGGCCGATCGGCTACGCAAGCTCTCGCCGGTGGCGAAGGACAAGACGATCCTCATCGGCTACGCGCAGTCGCACCACGGCTACCTGCTCACCACGGAGGACTGGCTGCGCGGCGGCTACGAGTCGTCGATCAACCTGTGGGGACCGCTGGAGGGCGACTACCTGGTCGAGCGCACCGTCGAGCTGATGAAGCTGGCGCGGACGCCGGAGCGCGAGGACGCGGCGAAGGGCGGGCCGCCGGTGCTACGGAACGTGGTCCACTCCGACGCGGATGTGCCGCCGCCCGACCCGGCGCCGCTGGCGGGCAAGATCCCCGACGTGCTGCCTGGCAACCCCTACGTCCGCGGGCGTATCAAGCTGGTGCGTGCGCAGCCCGAGGCGATGGTGAGGCGGCTCGCCAGCGCCCGGTTCCTGTGGACCGGCGAGGATCCGCTGGCCGGAACGCCGCGGGTGCGGCTCCAGCGCGAGGAGGGCGGCGCGTTCGTCGACGTCAAGCGCAGAAGCGGTCGCACCATCGAGGATCGCGATCTCCTGCTCACCTGGACCCCTTCACCGCTCTTCCGCACCGCGCCCGAGACGCGCACCCATCACTGGGCGGTCGAATGGCAGGCGGTGAGCTGGACCAGCGACCTCGCGGAGCGCGCCGGAGTGCCGCTCGGGAAGTACCGCTTCCACGTCGAGGGCACCGGCTACAGCGTCGACAGCGCGCCCTTCGAGGTGATCGCCGCCCCGCTCACGGTGGCGGCGAAGATCGCGGGAAAAAAGGTGGAGATCGATCTGGCGATCGACGGCAAGGGCGGCTTCCGCCTGCTCGATCTCGAGGCGAAGTCCGACGGCAAGGTGCCGCTCCGCAAGGGGCCGGTCACCGTCGACCTGGCGCTCGCGGACGGCCAGACCATGCGGGTCGAGAACGTGGTGGTCGATGGCGCGGGCCACGCCTCGGTGGACGAGCCCGGCGCGGCGGTCAAGGAGGTCAAGGTGACCGATCGCTTCGGCAACTCCGGCAGCGCGAAGCCATAGCCCGCCGCGCCGACCACCGCGTGGGCCGCGAGTTCCTACTTTCGCGCGCCCGTGAGCCGTTCCTCCAGGCGCGCCAGCGCGCCCGCGAGGTCAGGGACCAGCTCCAGCACTGCCCGCAGCGGGTCCTCTCCCCGTCGCTGGAGGTGCTCCACCACCGTCCTGATCGTAAAGGCCCGGAGGTCGAGCCGGTCGTCGACCTCGTCCCACTCCAGCGGCGTCGACACCGTCGCTCCGGCCACCGGGCGCGCGCACAGCGGGGCGGCGATGGTCTTGCCGTGGCCGTTCTGGAGGAAGTCGATGTAGACGCGCCCGCCGCGCGCCGCGATCGCCCGCGCCGTCGTCGAGATGTCGGGCAGCTCGTCGGCGATCACCCGCGCGCACAGCTCGCCGAGCCCCCTTCGACTGCTCGTGGGTGCAGGTGCCGCCGAGCGGGATCAGCACGTGCAGCCCCGCCTGGCCGCTGGTCTTGATGAACGAAGGCAGCCCGATCGCGTCGCACAGCGCGTGGATCGCGCGCGCCACCCGCACCACGTCGGGGAGGGGCGCGCCCTTCGGATCGAGGTCGAGGATGCACCAGTCGGGACGCCCGAGGTTCGGCACGCGGCTCGACCAGACGTGCAGCGGGATCGATCCCATGTTGATCACGTAGAGCAGCGACGGCTCGTCGTCGCAGATGAAGTAGTCGATCTCGCGCTGCGTCTGCTCGCTCCAGGCGCGCTCGGTGCGCAGCCAGCCCGGGACGAAATCGGGTGCGTCCTTCTGGAAGAACGACTTTCCGGCGATGCCGTCGGGGTAGCGGGTGAGGACCAGCGGGCGGTCGCGGAGGTAGGGCAGGATCCACGGGGCGACGGCGCGGTAGTAGGCGATCAGATCGCCCTTGGTGTGGCCCTCGTCGGGCCAGAACACCTTGTCGAGGTTACTGAAGGCGACCTTTTTTTCGGGCACGGGATCGACGGCGAGGCGAACGATCGGAGGCGCGGGTGCCGCGTCGCGGAGCTCGATCTCCTCCAGTCCCTTGTCGTCGCGCACGCGGAGCAGGGCCGGCTGGCGGAGCACTCCATCGTCGGTCCACTCCTTGAATCGCACCTCGACCACCAGGCGCGGCTCGACCCACACGTGACCGGGCTCGCGCGGCGGATCCCCGCCGCACGGCGGATCGGGCCGCCTTGAAGCGTCGAGGAGCGCGCGCAGCTCGTGGAGCTGGCGCCCGCTGAACCCGGTGCCGACCCGCCCCGAATAGATCAGTCCACCGTCGCTGCGGCGGGCCGCAAGGTGGAGCGCGCCAAATCCATTCCGCGCGTCCTTCGGCTCGGTGAAGCCCACCACCGCGAAGTCGGCGGTGCGCTCGTGGCGCAGCTTCACCCAGTCGGGGAGGCGCCCGCCGCGGTAGGTCGAATCGGCGCGCTTGCCGACGATCCCCTCGAGGCCCCGCAGCCCCACCTGCTCGAACAGCTCGGCGCCGCGCTCGTCGATGTGATCGGCGTAGCGGAGCGGGCCGGTGCGCGGGAGGATGCGTCGGAGCAGCGCCTTCCGCGCCAGGAGCGGGAGCCCGCGGAGGTCGTGGCCCTCGCACGCCAGCAGGTCGAACAGGAAGATCGCGGCCGGCAGATCCACCGTCGCCCGCTCGATGTCGGAGGCGCGCTGCAGGAGCGCGCGGCGCTGGAGTCGCTGGAAGCTCGGGCGACCCTCCTCGTCGAGCACCACCACCTCGCCGTCCATCACCAGGCCGTCGAAGGGCAGGGCTCGGAGGGCGCGACCGACCTCCGGGTAGAGCCCGGCGGCGTCGCTGCCGCGCCGGTAGAGCAGTCGCGCGCGCCCGCCCTCACGCGCCGCAAGGACCCGGAAGCCATCGTACTTCAGCTCGAAGACCCAGCCGGGCGCGGAGAACGGCTGCTCCCCGAGGGTGGCGAGCATCAGATCCACGTCGCCGGCGCGCACCTCGCGGAGCGGGGCCCCGAGACGCAAGAGCTCTTCGCGCACCTCCAAGGCGCGGCGCGGCCCCTCGGCCAGCTCGTTCACCGAGAGGCCGGAGAGGATCGACTCCTGCCCGAAGTTGCGCTCGCCGTCGACGGAGGCGAACCGGTCGGGCTGCTTGATCAGCAGCCACTCGACCTGCTTCGTGTCGCCCTTGCGCTTGGTGCGGACCAGGGTCCACACGCCGCGCAGCTTGTACCCGAACAGCTCGAACAGCAGCTTGCCCTTCCGCATCCCCTCCAGCGGCTCCTCGAGCGCCACCCAGCGCCCGCGGTCCCACAGGATCACCGCGCCCGCGCCGTAGTTGCCCGGCGGGATGATCCCCTCGAAATCGCCATACTCGACGGGGTGATCCTCGACGTGCACCGCCATCCGCTTCTCCGCCGGGTCGAGCGAGGGGCCCTTCGGTACCGCCCACGACTTGAGGGTTCCCGAGAGCTCGAGCCGGAAATCCCAGTGCAGGCGCCGCGCGTCGTGCTTCTGGACCACGAACAGCCGCGGCCGCTCGGCGCCGGTGCGAAACGGCTCCGGGGTGGTCTCCGGCGAGCGCATCCCTCGGTAGGCGTCGAGCGCCGCAGAGGCGTCCACCGGGGTGGCGGGGGCGGGCGCGGCCGGCAGCGGATCCCGGGGCGTTTTTGATCTCGGGCTCCGTGTTTGTAATGCGAACATGACTGCCCGCGCAATGGGGTCGGCGACCGTGTCGTTCGGCCTGGTGTCGATTCCCGTCAAGCTCTATCCCGCGACGCAGCCGTCGGCGGCGGTCTCGTTCAATCTCCTGCACGACAAATGCGCTTCCCGGCTCAAGCAGCAATACATCTGCCCGCGCGACAATGAGATTGTCAGCCGGGATCACATGATCAAAGGTTACGAATTCGCCAAGGACCGCTATGTGAC
>SHYY01000270.1 GCA_009692555.1 Myxococcales bacterium | reverse complement strand
CTTTCCGTCGGAGAAGTGCGGACCCAAACCTGTCCGGTCGTCGAGTGCTTCCGGACAGACCATTCGCACCGCAAGTGATCGATCTTGATCAGGATTTCTCGAAAAGCGGACAGGTTTGGGTCCGCACCTATGTCAGGAGGTCTGGATTCTCATGGGGATTTTTTCTCCGGTTGAAAGCTGCGAAGGTGGGTGATCAGCGCGCGAAGCTGCTCGTCGGCGAAGGCGGTTCCGAACGCCGGCATCGCGGCGCCCTTGCCCTCGACGATCGTCCGGCGCAGCTGGTCATCGGTCCGATCGGCGTGAAAACGCTGGATCGTGGAAATCGCGCTGCGGAGGACCGCCGTCGCTGGCCAGCCCGCCCCGTCCGAGGGGGCCGTGGCAGCGGGCGCAGGCGGCCGCGAAGAGGGCGTTTCCGTCGGCAGCGGGCGGGGGCGGCGCGACCTTGCAGCCGGCAGCCGCGAAAAGCGCCACCGTCGCCAGGAGCCGCGGCACGGCGCTAGGAGCCGGCCCCGCGGTTCTTGAGCTCGGTGAGCAGATCGATCAGGCCGACCAGCTTGCCGTCGAGGAGTCCGACGTTGCGGGTGCGGTAGCGGACGCCTTCGCCCGGCCAGACCGCCAGCCAGCCGTCGAGCTCGGCGATCAGGCGCGGGCGGAGATCGTCGTCGAGCACGCGGTCGCGCTCGGTGAGGTGGCGCGAATCGAAGATCCGGAAGGCCTCGTCGAAGGCGAGATCGCCGGTCGCCACCTCGTCGCCGCGGGTGCGGCCGAGGCGGGGCGTGCCGCGCCGGCCGAGCGACATCGGAGGCGCCTCCTCCGACGGTGCGTGGCCGATCACCACCTCCGCGTGGGCGATCGCTCCGGCCTGCCGCCCGAGCGCGACCTCGAGCGACTCCTCGCCCTGGGTGACCCGCATGCGCGCGGTCTCGTACCCCTCGGCCCCGCCCACCTCGATGTGCGCCGCGCCGAGCGCCACCGCCATCCGCTGGGCGAGCGCGCGGAACATCGCCACCGTCGCCTGCGGGGCCTCGCGGCCGAGCGACTCGACCACCGCCAGGAAGCCGACCATCAGCGCTGCGATCTGGAAGGGCAGGTCGTGCCGGAAGCCGGAGAGACCGATCAGCAGCACCCCGTAGCCGCGCAGGCGCGCCGCGCCAGGCTCGAGGAGCAGCGCCAGCACCGTCAGCGTCCACGCCCCGAGCGCCACCACGTAGAGCGCCATCCCGAGGGCACCCATGGGCAGCTCCAGGCCGAAGCCGTAGGCGACGAGGCGCGAGGCGATGTCCCAGCTCCGCCAGGCGAGCACCCCGGCGGCGGCCATCGCGGCGAACGCCCCGAGGAGTGCCACCCGCAGGCGCGGGCGGTGGGGCAGGAAGCAGGGCGGCGCGGCCAGCCCCGCTGCCACCGTCGCCACCTCGCCGAGCCAGAACACGAAGCGCGCCCGCTCGCTCGACGACGCACCCTGATGCCCCATGAGCGACCAGGCGAAGTGGAGCGCGAGCGGCAGCGCGAGGACGAACAGCCCGAGCTTCACCCGCGGTTTGCCGGGGGAGAGCCACCCGCCGAGCATGATGAGCAGGATCAGCGCGGTGAAGCTCGCCTCGAGGTAGAGCGCGAACACCGACGGCAGCGGGCGCCACACCGCCACCCCGAGGAGCGGCATGAAGGCGATTGCCAGCGCACCCACCGCGGCCTTGGCGCCGCGCGGGATCACCGACGGGAAGATCAGCAGGTGGGCGAGCCCGAGGACGGCCAGCGCCGCGCCGAGGAGCGAGGCGACGTGAAAGAAAAACAAACCGACGAAGTCTGCCGAGTCGCGCAGCCAGCCGGGTGGCGCCAGGAGATCGATGTGCAGGAGGCGGCCGAGGAGGCGCCTCGTGAGCAGCTCCAGGAGGACGGCGATGCAGAGGACCGCCAGCAGCGACGGCTCGCGCAGGCTACGCTTGCGCCCGGGTCGGGGAGCGCGCGGCTCGCCAGGCGACTCCTCCACCAGCTCGATCGGCGGCACCGAGTAGCGATAGCCCTCAAACTTCTTGCGTGCAAGCATGTAGACTGATATCCTACCTTCACCTACCAACAATGCGCGTACTGAACCTCATCGTTTTTTCCGCGGTCGCCGTCTCGATGAGCGCCGGGAGAGCGAGCGCCGGCCCCGATCCGCCGACGGTGGTGATCGATCCCGGCCATGGCGGGTCCAACACCGGCGCCCCGGGCCTGGACGGAGCGACGGAGAAGAGGATCACCCTGGCGATCGCGCGGATGGTGCGGCGGCGACTGCAGGAGCGCGGGCTGCGGGTGCTCCTGACGCGCGAGCGGGACGTGTACTTGACGCTGGGCGAGCGGGTGCGGCGCGCCAATGGGACGGGCGCCGATCTCTTCGTCAGCCTGCACGCCAACGCGTCGCGCGAGCACACCCAGAAGGGCGTCGAGACCTACGTCGGTGCGCGCGAGTTTTCGGATGTCGCGGCCCATCGCGCGGCCGTCGCCGAGCAGGATCCGGCGCAAGCGATGATCGCGCGGGCGGGGGCGCGTCAGATGGCAGCGGAGTCGGTGCGGCTGGCGCGGGCGGTCCAGACCCGGCTGGTCGAGGTGCGCGGGGGCGATCGCGGGATGCGGCAAGCGCCCTACGATGTCCTCGACGGGGTGGCGGTGCCGGCGGTGCTGGTGGAGGTCGGCTTCGTCGATCACGCGCAGGAGGGGGCGGAGCTGCTCCGGCCCGACGTGCAGGCGCGCATCGCCGCCGCGATCGCCGACGGGATCGAGGCGTTTGTCTCTCACCGCGCGACCCCCGGGCAGTCGAACGGGCCGCGCTCCGCGGTCGCGCTCGCGCGGCGCTAGCCCGGAACTGCGGACAGGCGGCTGCGCAGCGGCTGCGCGAAGCTGCTTGACCGCGCCGCACCGTCGCTGCATCGTGCGCCGATGCGCCCTGACGGACGGACCCCGACCGAGCTTCGCACCATCACCATCACCCCCGACTACCTGCGGGATCCCGAGGGCTCGGCGCTGGTGTGCGCCGGCAACACCTGGGTCCTGTGCACCGCGTCCGTCGACGAGAAGGTGCCTTCGTGGATGCGCGCGCAGAACCCGAAGGGGCAGAGCGGGTGGGTGACCGCCGAGTACGCGATGCTGCCGCGCGCGACGTCGACGCGCAGCGGGCGCGGGCCGAGCGGGCGGGGAAAGGAGATCGAGCGGCTGATCGGGCGGGCGCTGCGGGCGGCGATCGACCTCGACAAGCTCGGGCCGCGCACCATCACCGTCGACTGCGACGTGCTGCAGGCCGATGGGGGAACGCGCACCGCGGCGATCACCGGCGGCTTCGTCGCCCTGGCGATCGCCTGCCGGCGGATCATGGCGGCACACAAGATCAAGGACCCGATCCGCGAGGCGGTGGCGGCGGTGTCGGTCGGGATCATCGACGGTGAAGCGCGCCTCGACTTGCCCTACCTGGAGGACGTGGCGGCCGAGGTCGACATGAACGTGGTGATGACCGGGCGCGGACGGCTGGTGGAGGTGCAGGGAACCGGGGAGCGGGGGACGTTCGATCGCGGGCAGCTCGACGCGATGTGCGATCTCGCGGCGCGCGGGATCGGGGAGCTGTTCGAGCACCAGCGACGGGCGATCATGGCGGCGCGCTTCTCCGGCGGGGCTCAGGACAAGCGGTGAAGCTGGTGTTCGCAACGCAGAACCGCGGCAAGCTGGTCGAGCTGCGGGCGCTGGTGGTGGACCTCGGCCTGACGGTGATCAGCTTCGAGGAGACCGGCTTTCGCGGCGAGATCGTCGAGGACGCGGCGACCTTCGCGGGGAACGCGCGGAAGAAGGCCGAGGAGGTGTCGCAGCTCACCGGCTGGCCGGCGCTGGGCGATGACAGCGGGCTCGAGGTCGACGCGCTCGGGGGCGCGCCCGGGGTGCTGTCGGCGCGCTTCGCTGGCGCGGGTGCGGCGCGATCGGACGAGGCCAACAACCGCAAGCTGCTGTCCGCGCTGGCGGGGATCGCGTCTCCGCGGACGGCGCGCTTTCGCTGCGCGCTCGCGCTCGCCCGGCCGGGTGCACCGACGGTGGTGGAGGAGGGCGTGTGCGAGGGAGAGATTCTCGACGCACCGCGCGGGAGCGGTGGTTTCGGGTACGACCCGCTGTTCCTCGTCCCGTCGCTCGGGCGGACGATGGCGGAGCTCCCGGCGGAGGAGAAAAACCGGATCTCGCACCGCGGTCATGCGATGGCGCGAATGAGGCCGCACCTCGGGCGCCTCGCGAAGGCCTTGCAACCGCAGGCCGGTTGACGTACACCCGCGTCAAGACATCGGGGCGTAGCGCAGCCTGGTAGCGCGCCTGCTTTGGGAGCAGGATGTCGGAGGTTCGAATCCTCTCGCCCCGACCAGAACCCACGAAGTTCCGCCCCCTTGTGGGGGCGGGGCTTCAAATCTTCGCCGCGGGGGCGTGCATCAGCGCATCCGATGCAGATTTGATGCACCGGCGGGGCGGGCCCCCCGAGCAGCCAACCCAGGGGGACCGCGCCACGCGAGGCTTCGTGCATCACGAGGCCGGATGCTCGGGCGACTGCACCACGCCCCGACGCGGCGCCCGGAGCCCCGCACGCACCTACTTGGAAGCACCGGTCAAAAACGAGGAGGTTTTGTCCCGGAGCGGGTGGCGCCGCGCCGCTGGTGTTGAGGTGCTCCCACAGGCACCAGGCGCCCGCCGACGCGATCTCGTTCATGGAGTCGCCGACGACCTGGGCAACGAAGTGCCCCGGCCGAAGCGCCACGCCCTCGACCCGCGCGAAGGCGATAGCGTCGGGCATCTGGCTCTCGGAGAATGCGCCGGCCGCAATGCGGAGATCGACGATCGGTACCGAATCGGGCGTCCGAGCTTCCAGGCGCACCAGGCGCAGGAGACGCCCACCTCGAGCCCTCGCCTCCCCCGTCGCTCGATCGAACCACGTCGTGTCCTCGCGTAGTGCGCGCTGCTTGTCCTTGCCGATGAGGTACTTCGCGACTCGAGCCACCGCCGCGACGACGGCGTTCTTGTCGTCGAGCTCGAACGACCTCACCTCGACGACCTCGTAGCCGCGAGCACGAAGGGCCTCGCGCAGGAAGCGATCCTTCTCGGCCTGCTCCGGGTTGCCGTGGATGTGGCCAGCCATCCCGTCGAGGTAGATCGCAATCCCCGGCTCGTCGTTCTCGTCTCCCGCGAAAAAGAAGTCGGGCACCGTGTAGAGGTTCGCGCCCAGCTCGAGGCGCTGCTGCGCGAGAGGTGTTGGAAGCCCAGCTTCCGCCAGGAGTCTCTTGAACCGCTGCTCGATGACCGTCTGCGGCTGCCCTGCGGTCGTCGACGTCTTGGGCAGGTTCTCCGGGATGGGGTGGACCAGCACGAGTGGCCCCGTCGCCGCCTTTAGCACCTCGACGGCTCGATGGCGGTCGAGATGCTCGTGATAGAAGCGGTTGCGGTAGGTCTGCAGGCACTCGACGCACGCGCGCTCGCAGGCTCCGGGGCACGACTCGACCAGCTCGATCGCAGCGGCGCGAACCTCCTCCCAGCGCGCAGCGAGCTGCTCCAGCAGGCCGGAGCTGGAGACACCATCTCAAAAGTGCGGCATTTCACCCGCCGTTCGCGCTGGTGTTTTCGTACAAGGGTATCCCCCGCCCGCGCCACCAGGACGGTGGCCGGACGGGTGTCAGTGATCGAGGGGCGGGGATGGGTGGGTGCTACGCGATTGCCTGATTGGAGCGGGCGGACT
>SHYY01000064.1 GCA_009692555.1 Myxococcales bacterium | reverse complement strand
TTCGGCAACCCGGAGACCACCACCGGCGGCAACGCGCTCAAGTTCTACGCGTCGGTGCGGCTCGATATCCGCCGCATCGGGCAGCTCAAGGAGGGCGAGCAGACCGTGGGCACGCGGGCGCGGGTGAAGGTGGTGAAGAACAAGGTCGCGCCGCCGTTCCGCGAGGCCGAGTTCGAGGTGCGCTTCGGCGAGGGGATCAACGTCGTCGGCGAGATCGTGGACCTCGCGGCGGCGCAGGGGCTGATCGAGAAGAGCGGCGCGTGGTACGCGCTCGACGGGGAGCGCATCGGTCAGGGCCGCGACAAGGCGTGCGAGTTCCTGCGCGAACGGCCCGCGATCGCCGACGCCCTGCGCGCCCGCATCATCGCCTCCCTGAAGGAGAAGCCCGAGGGGCCTGCGCTCGCCGCGCCCGAGGAGGCGGCAGAGCGCGACGCCGCGTAACGGTCCCGCCGGCCTGCGCCCACCCGCGACCCACCCACCTGTACCCACCTGCTACCCACCACCGGCGCCGGGCGTCCACTCCGTGCCTCGTCTGCGAAGTTCAGGAGGTTGACAGAAAGGTGGGATCCCAGCAAGCTGGGTCCATGAAGACCACCGTCGACCTGCCCGGCGATCTGGTGCGCGAGGTCAAGCTGAAGGCCCTCCTCGAGGGGCGCAAGCTCAAGGACGCCGTGACGGATCTGCTCCGCCGGGGTCTGGCCGCCGGGAGCGGGAGCCCCCTCGAAGGCGCGGCCAGGAACAGGAGGGCGAGACTTCCGCTCGTCCAATGCCGCCACGCCGCGAGGTCGGGCTCCGAGGTGACCCCGGAGCGCGTCGCGGAGATTCTGCTCGACCAGGAGGCATCGTGGAACGATGACGCTGGCCGATAGCAATTTCTGGCTGGCGGCCACGCTCTCCAAACACGTCTTCCATGAGGCCACGAGGGCCTGGCTGGAGGGGGAGACACGGTCAGCGGAGGTGCTGTTTTGCCGGCTTACGCAGCTATCGTATCTGCGACTGCTCACGACGGCCGCGGTCCTGGCGCCCTACGGGATTCCGCCGTTGACCAACGCCAAGGCATGGTCGACCTACGAGGGCTGGCGGGCCGACGATCGGATCTCCTTCATCGACGAACCTCGCGGCATGGAGGCGCATTGGAAAAGGGTCGCCGCCCGGACGAGCGCCTCCCCCAAGGCTTGGATGGACGGATATCTGGCCGCCCTCGCCATGACGGGCGGGCACCGGCTAATCACGACGGACAGGGGATTCCGGCAATACAAGGGGCTTGACGTCCTCGTGCTGCCCTCCCGGCTGGGCTGATCTGCGGTGGGGCCGAAGGCTCCGAAGTCACACAGCGGGCGCGGCGTCGTACTGCTTCTGCGTGCACTGCCTCGTGCTCGTTTCCGTTCTCGTTCCCGCTGCCGCCGTTTCGTTCCGGCGAAGCGGCGCGTTGCCATGGCGGCCGGGCTGCCTATAATGGCGCGCGATGCCTCGCGTCCTCGACGGTGGTCCTGCGCTGACGGCGAGCGCCGACGGGGCGTTCGTGGCGGTGCTCGACCAGGATCGCCTCTCGCTGATCGATGCGGTGGAGCGGCGCGAGCTGGCCGAGGCGGTGGTGCCGGCGACCGGGCGCGGAGAGCTGGCCTTCGTCGGCGCCGCCCGCCGGATCCTGACGGTCACCCACGGCCCGGAGGCAACCACCCTTCATGCCTACGCGACGCCGTCCCTGGAGCTCACCGCCAAGCTCGAGATCACCGGCTCGCACCGGGCCCTCGCCTTCATCGGCGAGCGGGTGCTGCTGGTCGGCGACGAGGGTGAAGGGGCCAAGCTCGCGACCCTCGGCAAGAAGAGCCTGAGCGCCGATCTGATCCCGCTGCGCGGCCCCGTCTTGATCGCCGCGGCGGCCCCCGAGGACCGCCTGGTGGTGACCTCGCGCGGCCAGCTCGAGTTCTGGGATCTCAACGGCAAGCTCGCCCTCTTTCGCCTCAACCTGCCGCTGCCGCCGACGATCAGCGCGCTCGGGTTCGCCGGGCGCGGTCGCCTGCTCTGGGTGTCGACGGGTGAGGCCGGCGGCCACTTCGAAGTGTTCCGCTTCTCCGACGGCAGACGCCAGCTGGCGGTCGATCTCGGTGCGCCGATCGTGGCGATCGAGGGGAGCGTCAACACCAACCGGATCGTGGTGGCGCAGCGGAAGGAGGGAGGCGCGATCGAGCTGACGCAGCTCGACCTCGGGCTCCGCGAGCGGCGCGCCCTCACCATCGAGCCGCCGATCGGGGGCTTCGTGGTGGTCGAGGGCGAGCAGCCCCTGATCGTCGTCGCATCGGCGGGCACTCCGCTGACGTTCCTCTCCCTCGGGAAGGCGAGCGGCGGGGCGCGGCCGATCGCGCTCAACCCGGCCGCCAGCGCGTCCGAAGAATCACCCGGCTCGCCGCCGCGTTCGACGTCTCCGGAGGCCGTCGCCACCGACGGGGCGGCAGGCCCGGCGCAGAAGCGCGGGACCACCGCGGCCGATCGCTTCGCCGCGTGGCGCTCGCGCCTGCATGGTGGCCGCCCGGCCGCCGGGGGCACGGATCCGGCGGCGCCGGGCGATCCCCCGGGGCCGCGTCCCGGATCGATACCGATGGCGCCGCCGGAGCCGGCCGTGCAGCGCTCACCCGAAGGTGCCTCCTCGCCCTCCGCTCAGGCGAGGGCGGTTCGCCCGCCGCTGCCCGCGCGCCGCAGCGAGGCCGGGCCCGCGGCTGCGGTCGCCGCCCCCCCGTCGACCGTCACCGCCCCGGGGGGCGCACCCGGAGCCTCCCCGTTTCGTCGGCTCGGGCAGGTCGCGGCGCGGGCCACCCATCCGTCGCTGGCTGCGCCTACCACGCCGCTCGCTCCGCCCGCCCGCCCGTCGCCCGCCGAGACCGCCCGGTCGGCCCGGGTGGAACCAGCCCGGCCGGCGAGCCTGGAGCCGCGCCGACCATCGGTGACCGCTCCCGCGTCGGGGTCCTCCGAGGCCGCCCCCGGCTGGCGCGGCGCCCTCGTGCAGTGGGCCAGGACAGCCCTCGCCACCAACGGCGAGGCGCCGCCACCACCCCTCGACGAGACGGCGATCGCGCAGCTCGCGGACCGGTTTGCCCTCGAGCCCGTGGCGGTTCGCGCCCTCGCCCTGCTCTACGGTGCGTGGCTGCTCGGCGAGGGGCGCGAGGGGCTTGCTGCCTCGCGCGTCGCAGCGGCGATCGGGGATGACGTGGACTGGCCCGAGGCGCTCGGCGTCGGCCAGCTCGCCCGTCTCGGGATCGCTCGCGCTCGCCGCGGGCGGCTGGTGCTGCGGCGCGTCGCCGGCCGATTCCTCGACGGCGCGCCGGTGCGCGTCCCGATCGCGAAGACCGCGGCGCCATCGGAGCACGCACCCTTCGCGACCTCGCTGGTGCCGATCGAGCCCGGTGAGCCGCTCACCGACCTGGCGGCCCGGCTCGCCGAGCGGCTCGGCCGCGACCTCGCGCTGATCGATCTCGCCGGCCCTGCCACCGACGGTGGGACCAGCCTCGCAAGGCGACTGGCAGACGGACTGTTCGAGGCGCGCGCGACCGGAGCGGTGCCGCTGATCGCCGGGCTGCCGGCGGACGATGATCCCCTCTCGCCGCTCGAACGCCTCGGGGACGGGCCCGCGCTGATCGCGGTCGGCGAGGCCTGTGCTCCATCGCTGGCGCACCTTCCCCACCTCCCGACCGATTGATTCAAGGCAGCACGGACTCCACCTTCCGCAGCGGCCCGGGCGTGTGCTCCTCCGGCTGGAGCGCCAGCTCCCAGTACCCCACGTCGCGCCAGCGGCCAAACTTCCACCCCACGCGATGGAACGTCGCGCAGCGACGGAAGCCGAAGCTCTCGTGGAGGCGCTCGCTGGCCGGATTCGGCCGCGTGATGCCCGCCAGCAGCGTGACGTAGCCCTGGGCCCGGAGGAGCGGGATCATCCGCTGGTAGAGCGCCCGTCCGAGACCCTGCCGGTGATGCTCGGGATGGACGTAGACCGACAGCTCCGCGGTCCAGGCGTACGCGCCGCGGGCTCGGTGGGGCCCCGACCGCGCGAACGCGATGACCCCATCCCCGAGCCTGGCCGCCAGCCACGGATAGGCCTCGGCGGTCTCCTCCCACGACTTCATCCACTGCGCGAGCGGCTCCGGCGCGGTGGCGAAGTTGGCCGGCGCGTGAGTGGCCGCGTGGTTGGAGATCGCCACGATCGCGGCGAGGTCCTCGCGGCGCGCCGGAACGATCCGGATCTCCTTGAACTCGTTCATGAACACTCCCGCCCCGGAGCATAGACCCGCCGCCGGGTCCGGGAAGGGGCCACGTATTTTTCAACGCAAATTCTCTTGGGGGTACTAACTCGCAGGCGGCGGCTTGCGGTCTGGTGCGCCCGTGGCAGTCGGTCCGCCCAACGCGACAACCATTCAGGAGAGATTCCATGAGGCGAGCGAGCGCAAGGTGCCTGGTCCTGGTTTCGCTGCTTGTATCTGCCTGTACGGAGAGCGTCCCGGACGATGGGGGAACCGCTGACAGCGCGGGTGCGGGCGCCGACCAGGCGAAGCCGAGGGACCTCACGCAGCGCGGGGACGGTGCGCTCCCGGGTGACGACGGCCCCGCCGTGGAGCAGGATCTCACCACGCCGGTGGACGACGGCGGCATGGTCAGCGACGACGGCGGCGACGGCGGCGGGATGGTCTCCGACGACGGCGGCTCCGACATGAACGCGTGCGCCCTCGCCTGCGCGAACGGCTGCTGCGACAACAACGGCACCTGTCAGGTTCCGTCGGTGATGGCGTGCGGCACCGCGGGCGGCGCCTGCATGGCCTGCGACGCCAACTCGGCAGACAACTGCGGCAACGGCACCTGCCAGTGCGGCATGGGCGCGGTGTGCGGCATCGGCACGCGCTGCGCGAACGGCGCCTGCGTCTGCGACGCGATGTCCTGCCCGAACGGCTGCTGCGACGCCAAGGGGGTCTGCCAGATGCCCGCGGCGATGACCTGCGGCACCGGCGGCGCGGCCTGCGCGGTCTGCGATCCCGCCCTCGGCGACGGGTGCACCAACGGCGCCTGCTCCTGCGGCAATGGCGCCGCCTGCGCGATGGGCGGCAAGTGCGCCAACGGCGCCTGCGCCTGCGACGCCAACACCTGCCCCAACGGCTGCTGCGCCAACGGCGCGTGCACCATGCCCGCCTTCGCCACCTGCGGCACCGGCGGCGGCGCCTGCGCGGCCTGCGACATGGTCACCGCCGACGGCTGCTCGGCCGGCAAGTGCACCTGCGCCGGCAAGGCCGCCTGCGCGCTCGGCCAGCAGTGCGTCAACGGCGCCTGCGCCTGCAACAAGGTCTCGTGCCCGAACGGCTGCTGCGACGCGATGGGCGTCTGCCAGGCCGGCAACACCGCGATGGTCTGCGGCGCCGGCGGCGCGGCGTGCGCGGCGTGCGCCAACATGGGCATGTGCACCAACGGCGTCTGCCTCGGCGCCTGCAACCCGAACAACTGCATGGGCTGCTGCGCGGGCAACACCTGCAACATGATGCCGACGCTGATGAACTGCGGCACCGGCGCCGCGGCCTGCGTCGCCTGCAGCGCCAACGTCGCTGACTCCTGCCTCGCCGGCAAGTGCGCGTGCGGCATGGGAGCGGCCTGCGGGGCCGGCCAGCGCTGCGTCGCGGGCGCTTGCGTCTGCAACGCGGCGTCGTGCCCGATGGGCTGCTGCGCCGGCGCGACCTGCACCATGTCGTCGCTGATGACCTGCGGCACCAACGGCGTGGCCTGCGCCGCCTGCGACGCCACCCGCTCCACCGTCTGCACCGCCCAGGGCTGCCGCTGCGGCAACGGCGCGCAGTGCGCGGTCGGACAGCGCTGCAGCAACAACCAGTGCGTCTGCAACGCGCAGTCGTGCCCGAACGGCTGCTGCCGCAACAACGCCTGCGCCGTGCCGTCGGTGGGCGACTGCGGGATGGGCGGTGGCGCCTGCACCACCTGCAACGGTATCGCCAACGATTCCTGCGTCGCCGGCGCCTGCCGCTGCGGCAACGGCCCCTCGTGCGCGCTGACCCAGCAGTGCCTGGGCGGCCAGTGCGTCTGCAGCGCGCTCTCCTGCAACGGCTGCTGCAACGGAACCACCTGCCTGCCCGGCAACACCACCCAGTCCTGCGGGGCCGCGGGCAACATGTGCGCGATCTGCCCGATGGGCCAGGGCTGCTTCAACGGCGCCTGCGCCGGGTGCAACGCCCAGACCTGCGCCAACGGTTGCTGCACCGGCAACACCTGCAACATGCCGTCGGTGAACAACTGCGGGACCGCCGGCGGGGCCTGCGTGGCGTGCAACGTGAACACCGCCAACGGATGCGCCATGGGTCAGTGCCGCTGCGGCAACGGTGCCGCCTGCGGAGCGGGCCAGCGCTGCGTCAACAACCAGTGCGTCTGCAACGCCGCCTCCTGCCCGATGGGCTGCTGCGCCGGCAACACCTGCCAGGCCGGCAACACGGCGATGGCCTGCGGCACGGGTGGCGCCGCCTGCGCCGCCTGCAGCGCGCTGAACGGCCTCTGCACCGCGGGCGTCTGCCGCTGCGGAAACGGCGCGGCCTGCCTCGCCGGGCAGGCGTGCGTCAGTGGAGCATGCGTGTGCAACGCCGCCTCCTGCCCGATGGGCTGCTGCGCCAACAACGTCTGCCAGCCCGGCACCGCGAGCGGGGCCTGCGGCACGGGCGGCGCGGCCTGCGCGGTCTGCGCCGGCAACGGCGCGTGTGTCAATCGCATCTGCTCGACGTGCAACGCCATCACCTGCCCGACCGGCTGCTGCAACGGCAGCACCTGCGCCATGCCGTCGCTGCAGTCGTGCGGCACCCTCGGCGCGGCGTGCGTCGCCTGCAGCGCCCTCACGGCCAACGCGTGCGTGAACGGCGCCTGCCGCTGCGGCAATGGCGCGGCGTGCGGAGTGGGCCAGGCGTGCGTCAACAACGCCTGCGTCTGCAACGCCGCCTCGTGCCCGAACGGCTGCTGCGCCAACAACGCCTGCCAGGTCCCCTCCACCATGGCCTGCGGAACGGGCGGCGCGGCCTGCGCCGCCTGCGCCAACGGCCGGACCTGCCAGGCCGGGGTCTGCGGGTGCCCCCTCGGCACGTTCCTCTGCGCGGCCAGCAACAGCTGCGTCGCCAGCTGCGCGATGTGCGCGAACGCAACCTTCGCGTGCAACTCGGGCCGCACCTGCGTGGCGGCCTGCCAGGCCGGCTGCGGCGGCACCTGGGGCTGTCCGACCAGCAGCCTCTGCGTCGCCACCTGCCGCGGGGTGTGCCCGAACCAGAACAACTCCTCGGAGTGTCAGGCCCTCGGCCGCTGCACCGCCGGCTGCAGCAACAATGCGTGCATGGGCGCCGGCAATCGCTGCAACGCCAACGTCGACAACATCTGCGTCAACGGCTGCAGCAACATCACCTGCCCCGGCGCGCAGTGCATGTAGGCACTCCCCGCCCGCTCCTCCTCACCGCGCCGGGAGCCTGAAACCGCTCCCGGCGCGGGCACCCTTCCCGCCCCACCGCCCGCCACCCACCCCTCTCGAACCCTCCCGGCCCTCGCGCAATTGCGCTAGCGTGAAAGCATGCGACGTCTGTTCTTCGCGGTGGCCCTGCTCGGCCTCGCCGGATTCTCCGGCCCCTCGACCTGGGCCTATCGCCACGAGGAGCGGCGGCGCTCGTGGCCCAGGTGCCGGCGGAGATCGTCGTCTCGCGGGTGAGCAGCTACCCCGACCGCAAGAACCGCCACACCATGTACCGCGCGCAGGTGCGCTACCGATACCGGATCGCGGGGCGCAGCTTCGAGTCGGAGGAGGTCGGCGGCGCCACGTCATCGAGCAGCGATCGCGCGGATGCCGAGCAGCAGCTCGCGCCCTATCCGCTCGGCGCGCGGGTGACGGCGCACGTCGATCCGGCGGATCCATCGTCGGCGGCGCTGCGCGTCGGGATGGACTGGTGGTTCCTGGCGATCTTCTACCTGGCGGGCGTGGTGTGGGCGGCGCTCTTTGTGCTGGCGGGCCGGCTGGCCTACCCGCCGAAGCCGTGAGACGGGTCGCTGCTGGGTGGAGTTGATCAGCACGCTGATGTTGCCGGCGCTGTTGTTGGCAGTCACCACGTCCAGCTTGCCGTCCCCGTTGAGATCGCCGAGGACGGCATCGTAGGGGAATTTCCCCACGGGGAAGGACTTGTTGCCGGCGAAGTCTCCCGCGCCGTCGCCCACCAGCACCGTCACGTCACTGCTCTGGACATGCGCGATGCGACTCGCAGGTGTCGGTGGTGCATCCTTGATCGCCGCCGCGTGCTAGGGCTAGGCTGCGCGCCATGGCCGCCAAATCCACCCCGCTCGACGACGACCGCTACATCAGCCTCGAGACCTTTCGCAAGGACGGCACCGGGGTGAAGACCCCGGTGTGGGCCGCGCCGCTCGACGGGAAGATGGTGATCTTCACCGAGGCGAGTTCGTTCAAGGTCAAGCGCCTGCGCCAGAACCCGAAGGTGCGCGCCGCCGCCTGCGGCGTGCGGGGCAAGGTTCACGGACCGTGGCTCGACGGCGAATGCCGGATCGTCGAGGACCCCGCGTCGATCGAACGCATCCTCGCCGCGCTGGGACGCAAGTACGGCTGGCAGATGTCGATCGGCAATGTCCTCGCGAAGCTCGCCGGCAAGTTCGACCGCCGCGCCTACCTCGAGGTGACGATCCAGGGCACCTGAATACTAGTAGACTAGGGAAGGCCCCACGCGGCGCGGAGGCGTCGGGCCTCGACGGCGGGGAGCTGCACCAGCGCGGGGGCCTTTTCGGGATCGATCCAGGCGAGCAGCTCTTCCATGTCCCGGCTCGCCATCGCGGTGCAGCCGGCCGTGGAGTCGTCGGCCCGGAAGGCGATGTGCAGGAAGATGCACGAGCCGCCGCTGGCGACCGGGTTCGCGGCGTTGTGATCGACCACGATGCCGAGGCGGTAGACGTCGTCGGCGCGGTTCATGTGCTCCGCGCTGGTCCAGTCGTGCGGCTTGACCTCCAGCTTGTCGACGATCTGGTTGTAGTGCGACGAGGAGGCGTCGTCGACGCACTCGATCGACTGGGTGAGCTGCAGGTAGGGGAGCTTGACCGCCTTGCCCCTGGGCTGATAGCCGAACGCGCGCGGCAGGCCGAAGGCGCCGGCCGGGGACTTCATGTCGCCTTCGCGCTTGACGGGCGGGGAGCGCGCGGCGCCGTGGAGGCCGATTCCCCACGCCATGCCGGAGCGCCCGATGGCGACGGGAATGCGCTTGCCGACGGCGATCCACTTGCCGCCCGGCTGGGCGCGCTGGAACCGCTGGAGCTGGGCGGCGCTGGTGTCCCAGGTGAGGGCCGCGACGAACAGGAGCTGGCGCGCCTCGGCGATCGGGCTTGGCACCCTGGGTTCCTGGGCGAGCGCGTGCGCGCAGGGGAGCATCGCGGCGAGGGCGAGGAGGTGAAAGCGCATCGGGTGAATCATGCACGCAGCCAGGAAAAACGACAGCGGCCCGGTGGAAGCGCTGTGGAAGGATCTTGCGATCGCGCCCCGCTTCTGTACAGGTGCGCGCCATGAAAAAAAACCTGCTGGTGAGTGTCATGGTGTTGGGGATGTCCGGGTTCGCGAGCGCCGAGGCCCCCGCGGCTGCGAAGCCGGCGGATAAGCCCGCGGCGGCGGCGCCTGCAGCGCCTGCAGGAATGCCGACGATGAACTGCGCCGAGATGGCGAAGGCCGCGCTGCCACTGCCGACCAAGTTCGCCGAGCTGATGACTGCCGTCTCCGAGGGCATGACGGCCCATGGAGCATGGGTCGGCGCAGGCAAGGACAAGGCGTCGAAGGACGAGGCCGCGTCGTTCAAGAAGCTGGCGGCGGATCACAAGGCGCTGGCGACCGCCGCGAAGAAGGCCGCCACCGATATGGAAGCCGCCACCAAGCTCGCTCCCGCGCCGCACGATATGACCAAGGCCGATCCGAAGGGCGGCGAGCACGCGCTGGCGACGGCGAAGCTCGAGCGTGAGATGGCCGCGCTGATGATCAAGCACGCCGAGGAGACCGAGAAGATGGTCGCGGCCATGGGGCCGAAGAAGTAGCCCCGCCGCCCGCGGTTCCTTCCCAAAATCCTACTCGCGGCCGACGAGGGTGATCGCCTGGCGTGCGCTGCCGTTCACGCGCGAGCCGAGGGCCGGCGTGGTCGCCTTCGGCGAGTCGCTGAAGCTGCGCTGGTCGACGAAGGCCGACGCCGAGGAGGCCGCCTTCCGCCAGGTGTAGCTGGTGGTGCCGCCCTGGTTGAGGGCGATCATCCAGGGGTAGCTGCCGGTGCTCCAGTAGGCGACGCTGGCGGAGCCGGTGGAGATGTAGTTGTGGGTCTTCACGCTCGATCCGACCAGCACACCGGAGGCGCTCACCGAGGCCTGGAACCAGCGCACCTGGCGATACCACGACGAGCCGTCCACCCACGCGAACAGGCAGTTCTGGGTTCCGACCACCGCCGACGGCCCGCAAGCCACGCTCGGCGTGTGCGACGCGAGGTACGGGTTGCCGTTCGCGTCGAGAAGCCGCTGCGGCGCGCTGGCGCCGGCCTTGTAGAAGATCTCGTGGACGTGGGAGGCGCCCCCGCCGGTGGTGTAGCCGCCCCGCCACGTCACGAGGTACTTCTGTGACACCGGGTCGAAGGTGGAGCTGACGCCATCGCTGGTGGTGTGCGACTGCGAGGTCGCGTCGGAGAGCGCCACCGGGGCGGACCAGCTGGTGCCGCCGCTGCTCGACGAGGCGCTCTCGTAGACCGTCTGCGTGCCGCTCTGGGCGTCGTAGCCGCCGAGGAAGTGGATCCGCACCGAGGAGTCGGACGAGCTGGCGACGCCGAGGTGGTGCCACGAGCTGGCGAGGAACGGCGTCCCGACGTTGGCCTAGCCGCCGCCGTCGTACTTGCCGAGGTAGAGCGTGCGGTATTGCTGGTGGCCCCAGGCGACGAACGATTTGGCGCCCGAGAGGTTGTTCGACGCCGCGAGGCGCCCGAAGGCGAACTTCAGATCGCTCGGCGCCGCGCCGCCCGCGACGTGGGTGATCCCGTCGCTGGTGGTGCGCGACTGCCACTGCGTGGTGCGGTAGCCGAACTGGCGCTGGAGGAACGTGAAGTCGCCCGGGAAGAGGTGCGAGCCGTCGCGCCGGATCGAGGCGACCGAGATCGACCGCTCCACCGTCGGGCAGTCCTCGACGTGCTTCATCCCGACGATGTGCGCCAGCTCGGCGCCCAGCACGTTCGAGAAGGCGTAGGTGGGGCCGCTGCTGTCGGAGGCGTCGGTGCGCCAGTTGATCACCCCGCCGTCGTTCGATGAGCACATCCGGATCTTGCCCCAGGTGCGATTGCTGTCCCACGCTGCGATGCCGAGGGTGCCGCCGGTGCACGGGTTGGCGAACAGGGGCACCTTGTTCGGGATCACCGTGGCGCGCGCCTCGGCTGTGGAGCCGTCGTATTTCATCTGGAAGCGCGAGCCGGTGTGCTGCCACCGGTGATCGAGCGTGGCCTGTGTGGTGAAGCGGATCTCGTCGAAGGAGCCGCATCCGGAGTTCGGGCACAGGTCGTCGTCGATGGTCTGGTTGATCACGACCGGCATCGGGATCGGTCCCGACCAGACCTTGCCGTCGACGCAGGCGGCGCGGGCGCAATCGGGGACCAGGACGGAGAGGACGAGCGGCCCAAGGGCGAAGAGGCGTGCGCGGTTCATCGGCAGACTCCTTTCAGTGCGGCGGCGGCCACGAGGGCGCCGTCGGGGGTGCGGAGGTGATGGTCGGCGGCGGGGGCGAGGAGCGAGCCGCGCCCGGCGGTGAGGAACCAGTCGCCGTCGAGGTTTTCCAGCCAGAAGACATGTTCGGAGCCGACCGGGAGGTCCGCCGGCATCTGCGAGGTGCGGAAGCCGCGTCCATCCGGGAGCGCCGCGCCGGCGTACCAGACCTGGACGATCTCGCTCTCCGGGCGGCCGCAGAGGACCTCGGTGATCGCGACGTCGAGGACGGTGGCGTAGGGCAGTTCGGGTCCCCAGGACTGCGCGCGCGGGAGGGGCCGCACCACGGGCTTCACCGCGCGGACCCGGCCGCGGACGGCGAGAATGCGGCCGCCGTTGCGCGTGTGGCTGCCCTGGTAGATGCGCAGCGCAGCGTCGGGATCGAGCGCCGGCGGGGCGACCTCCGACGCAATCTCCGAGCGCGGTGGCGGCTCCTCCGGCAGGCGGGGCGCGGCGGCGGCGGGCTCGTCGCGCGGGGCGACGGAGGTGACCGGCGGCGGCTCGGGGAGCGCCTCCGAACGGATCGCGGGCGTGGCGAGCGCGGCCGGATCCTCGTCCGGGATCCGGTTGCAGGCCGAGAGCAGGAGCGGGAGGAGCAGGAGCAGATAGCGTCGGTGCGGCATGGGGCTCTCCTTTGAGCGGGTTGCCGCGCCGCCAAGGCAAGCGCAGTGCCGCAGCGAATTGCGCCCCCTTTCTCGACGGTGGCAGGGTGGAATCGCGGCGCGCCACGCAGCGCCTGCATGGCGGATGTGAATCGGCACCGTGCAGCGGCTGCACACCACGCAATGCCTGCGCTGGGGCGAGCTCTGATTCTGATTGGTCGTCATTTAGGGTGGGCGAATTCGCATGACCACCCACTTCGTTCCCGCGGTCATCCGTTTTCTTTGTGGCTCGCCAGCTCTGCCACAAGGCCGAATTCCGAAGGTGCGCACAGCGCGCCATGCACCGGCTGCATACCACCGCGCAGCGATGGCGCGGGCGCTCCGCCAGGGTGGCTGGTCGCCTGGCTACATCGCCGCGCGGAGCGGTGGCACGCCGGGTGCTCAAGGGGCCGGCATGAAAACACCCTGCGTTGTGCTCCCTCTCGCGCTCCTGCTCGCGCTCGGCTGCGACCCCCCCGACAGCGATGGTCCCGTCGCTGGCGAGAGCGCGCTCCGGGCGAGCGGTCGCCGTCCCTTCACTCGCCTCACGGTCGCCGACTGGCATGCCTGCGCGATCGGCGCCGACGCGCGCGTGCGCTGCTGCGGCTACAACCGCAACGGTCAGCTCGGCGACGGGACCACCGTGGATCGCGCGGCCCCCGTCGAGGTGCCCGGGATCTCCGGCGCGGTCGCTCTCGCCAGCGGCGCCTACCACTCCTGCGCGCTGCTCGGCGACGGCACGGTCCGCTGCTGGGGCCGCAACCACGCCGGCCAGCTCGGCGACGGAACGACCACCGACCGCGCCGCGCCGACGGCGGTCTACGGGTTGACCGGTGTTTCCATGATCTCCGCGGGAACCCTTCACACCTGCGCGCTCCGCTCCGACGGCGTCGTGCGCTGCTGGGGCGCCAACGCGTACGGAGAGCTGGGCGACGGCACGCTCACCATGCGCACGCTGCCGGTCTCGGTCGGCGGCGGCATCCCGAGGGTCGCGGCGATCGCGGCGGGCTCGCAGTCCACCTGTGCGCTCCTCGCGATCGGCGAGGCGCGCTGCTGGGGCGCGAACACCTTCGGACAGCTCGGCGACGGCACGACGTCCTCCCGGTCGCTTCCGGTCGCGGTCAGCGGCGTCACCTCGGCGAGCGCGATCGGCGCGGGCGTTTTCCACACCTGCGCCGTGCTCTCCGATGGAAGCGCGCACTGCTGGGGGCGCAACGCCGAGGGCCAGCTGGGCAACGGCACCACCACCGAGTCGCACGTGGCGGTGGCGGTGAGCGGGCTCTCCGGCGCGGTCGCGATCGCCCCCGACGGAAGCTTCACCTGCACCCTCCTGGCCGACGGGACGGTCCGCTGCTTCGGCTCGAACGCGCGGGGCCAGCTCGGCGACGGAACCACGACCACAAGGAAGACGCCGGTGCTGGTGCCCGGGCTGACCGGGGCCGAGGCGATCGCCATCGGCGGCTCGCAGTCGTGCGCGCTCCTCTCCGACGGGACAGCGCGCTGCTGGGGCCACAACATCTATGGGCAGCTCGGCGACGGAACGACCGTCGATCGGTACGCTCCGGTGGCGGTCTCGGGGCTCACCGCGGCGATCCAGCCGCAGATCGCGGCGGGCTTCCATCACACCTGCGCGCTGCGCCCCGATCGGACGGTGCGCTGCCGGGGATGGAACCCGTACGGCCAGCTGGGCGACGGTACGACCACCGATCGCCGGTCCCCCACGCCGGTGAGCGCCCTCGCCGGCGTCTCTTCGATCGCGGTCGGGGGCTATCACACCTGCGCGCAGCTCGGCGACGGCACGGCGAGCTGCTGGGGCTACAACGCGAACGGGCAGCTCGGCGACGCGACCTACACCAACCGGAGCGCTCCGGTGGCCGTCTATGGCCTCACCGGCGTGACCTCGCTGGCGGCCGGCTTCTACCACACCTGCGCGCTGCGCAGCGACGGCACGGTCCGTTGCTGGGGCCGCAACAACTCGGGGCAGCCCGGCGACGGAACGACCAGCAATCGGTTGAGCCCGGTCTCGGTCACCGGCCTCGCAGGGGTGATCGCCCTCGCGGCCGGCGACAACCACACCTGCGCGCTGCTCGGCGACGGGCGCGCCCGCTGCTGGGGCGCCAACGGGTCGGGGCAGGTCGGCGACAACTCACAGATCAACCGCCTCGCGCCGGTGGTGGTGACTACCCGCCAACCGAAACGATGGCCATCGCGGAAACGAACGGAAGAGGGGCTACCGCGCGGCGTGCTTGACCGCCTTGGCCGCGGGGGCGTGGGCGCCCTTTTTCTTGAGTGGGGCCTTGGCCGGGGTGGTCGCCTGCGGGGCGGCCGGCTCGAGGGTCATGAGCAGGTCGCGGAGGAGGTAGATCACGCCGGGCGCATCCATCTTGCCAATCTCGGCGATGCCCGGGAGGCTGGCGGTCTGCGGTGCTTTGTCCGCGCCGACGAGCGGGTTGCCGCCGGAGAAGAAGCTCGGCATGTTGACGCCCGGGTAGAGCAACGCCGGGTCGCGGATCCAGCGCGCCAGCCAGTCGCCGCGCAGACGGCTCTTGGTGAGCAGGAGGTTGGGTGCGCCCTTTTGCGCCAGCTCCGGCGACGGCGCCTCGCCGAGGGTGTGGCAAAGAACGCACTGCGCCGCCTTGAAGGCCGATTGCGCCTGCGCCTTGCGATCGCCCTCGAGCTTGTAGCCCGAGTAGTCGTGGTAGGGGAAGTCGGCGCCGTCGAAGGCCGAGAACATGGCGGTGAGGGTGGTCGCCTCCCCATCGGTGAGGCCGAAGGTCGGCATGCGCACCGACAGGTGTGGGCGGAGTGGCGTGGGCTTGCGGAGGAAGCCGAATAGCCACTGCGGCTGGGTCTTGGCGCCCTCGCCGATCAGCAGCGGCGGCGCGAAGCGGGGGCCATCCTCGGTCTGGTAGATGTCCTGCGAGCGGATGTCGCCGGTGCGCCCGTCGAGCGAGTGGCAGCCGTTGCAGTTGTAGTAGCGCACCAGCTCGCGACCCTTCTCGCGCTGCTGCTCCACCGCGGTCAGCTTGTGGCCGCGCATGTCGTCATCCTTGGTCTTCCCGCGCATGCCCTTCATCACCACCATCACGTCCTCGATCTCGGCGGTGGTGAGATCGAACTGCGGCATACGGGTGTCGACGCGCTCGTAGCGATAGACGCGCGGATGCTTGAGCTTGTTCTCGAGCCACGCCTCCCAGGTCTGCTTGGTGTGCGACACGATGTAGTCGCCGTAGTCGAGGCGCGAGGTCTCCTTGAGGCCGAACTCGGTCAGCTCCGCGCCGATGCCCGCGGTCTGTTCGAAGCCCTTCACGAGGTGGCAGCCGTAGCAGCCGTAGAAGTTCACCAGCTTCTTGCCGATGTGCTGGAAATCGGGGCTGTCGGGGTTGACGGCAGCGACGGGCGGGTAGTCCTTCGGCTGGCCGGCGACAAACTTGTTTCCGGCGAGGAAGGTGGCGATATCCGACGCCTCCTGATCGGTCAGCCGGAGGTTCGGCATGCGGGTCTCGGGCGCGAACGACTTCGGGTCCTTCACCCACGCGAAGATCCACGCCTTGCTGGTCTTCGCACCGACGTTGCCGAGGTCGGGACCGTGATCGTAGTGCGACGAGCGATTCGGGTGATCGATCTTCTTCTCGCCCGGCTTGGTCACGTTGTGGCAGCCGTAGCAGCCCAGCGTGTCGACCAGCTTCTCGCCGCGACCGGCGTCGCCCGCGGGCATCGCAGCCTCGGTGGGGAGGTTGTACGCGGTCGACTCGTGCACCAGGAACGAGGTCATCAGCGCGGCCTGCTGCTCCGGCTGGAAGCGCTCCGCGGTCAGCAGGTCGAGCGAGCGCCGCCGCTTCTCGGGATCGCCGTCGGTGATCTTGGCCAACTCGGCGAGGCCGTCGATGTACTTCGGCTTGGCGGTCTCGGGGTACTCGTCGAGGTGGAGGCGCTCGGGGAAGAAGTTGGGCATCCGCGTGTTCGGGCGGAACGCCTTCGGCTGGAGGATCCACGCCACCATCCAGCCCGGGTTCAGCTTGGCCGCCGCGTGGCGCAGATCGGGCCCCGCCTTCGGCCGCGACTCGTAGCCCTCGATCGGGTGGCAGCCGTAGCAGGCCGCCTCCTCGATAATCTTGCGGCCGCGCGAGAGGTGCGGCGCGAGGTCGACCAGCACCGGATCGATCTTGCTCTCCTCGCCGCCGTTGGGCGTGCCGCAATATTTCCAGTCCTCGATCTTTGGCTCCAGTGTCTTGTCGGCGCCGGCGGAGGCGTTGAGCGGCGCGGCGAGCGGAGCGCACTTCGTTCCCTTCGGGCACTCCGCGTCGACCTCGCAGCGCAGGTTGGCGCGGAGGTCGTACTCCGAGCGATGGCACTGGCGACACTGGCTCTCCTGGTAGGCGCCCTTCAAGAGCGGCTGCTCCCAGAAATGCTTCTCGAAGAAGTGATGATCGTTGGTCGGCGCGTGGGCATGGAACTGCGTGGTGGCGCGCCCCTGGCCGTCGTGGCAGGTGGTGCAGCCGAACTTCTCGACGGGGTGGATCGAGAGCAGCGTGCGGCGGTAGGGGTGCGAGCGGAAGTACTTCGGTGAGATGCTCTCGAGGCCGCCCTTGTTGGCGCCGACGTGGCAGCTCTCGCAGCGATCGACGCGCCCCATCTCCTCGAGGTTGGCCTGGATGATCTCGGTCGCCGGGCCGAACATCCCGAGCGGGCCGGAGCCCTCCTTCTCCTTCGCCGCGAGGTACTTGCGCTCGAGCTCCTTCATCGGCCGCTCGAGGTCGTCGATCTGCTTGCCGAGCTTGGCGATCGCGTCGGTGTAGGCGTCGACGGCGACCGGCCTCCCGCCGCCCTGGTAGCTGTTCGCGGCGTAGTCGGCGGCGTTCATCACCTGGCAGTCGAGCCGCTCTTTCGCGTGCCCCTTCTTCAGGCAGTCCCGCCCGGCCGCCGCGAGGTTCATCACCTTCTCGTCCTCGGCGAGCTTGACGATGAGGTCGGTGTAGACCTTCTGGGTGGCCTGGAAGTGCTTGAACGCGGCGCCCTCCTTCTCGTTGCCCGCCTCGTGCTTGGCGACGGTGAAGTAGTAGTAGGCCTCGTCCATGTTGGACTTGGTGAAGGTGTAGTTCTGGTTCTTGTCGAAGGCGTCGAACTCGACCTCCTGGAGCTTGGCCTTCGCAGCCTGGTACTCGCTCGCCTTGGCGCCGCCGAGATCGTCCTTCAGGCGCTTGAGATCGGCGACCGCCTTCTTCCATGCCGCCGACTGCGCGAGCACCTCCTTCGAGGCCTTGGGCGACGGATTCTGGAGATCGGCGGTGGCCTCGTCCCACGCCTTCTTGGCGAGGCTGGTCTCGATGCCGAAGAAGGTCTCCTGGTAGCCCTTGTACTCGCGGCGAGTGGCTGTCTCGTCGTAGACCGCCCAGAAGGTCACCGCCCCGAAAGCGCCCGCGAGGAGGAAGAACAGCCAGTTGTAGGAGATCTGTTCGTCGATCTTGGCCAAGGTTTTGTTGCTCCGTCGTGGTCTTCAGTTGTTGTCAGGGGGAGGCAAGCACCGACATCTGCCGGGCGCACCGGCGCACGATTTCTAACGCGCGCGCGCGCCCGGGTCAACAGAAAATGGTTTGTTTTCCCGTCGGTGGGAAGGGCGATGGCAAAAAAAGAGCCGAGGGCGGGTGGCCCTCGGCTCGGGTGCAACGGAGAGGCTAGGCTAGAAGGAGACGCGGACTCCGAAGCGCATCGTCAGCGGCGACTGGTAGGCAGTCGGCTGTGCGTAGTTCGGGTTCAGGCGCGGCTGGGTGCCGTTGTTGGTGGTCTTCAGCGAGGCGAGGTCGGCCGGGGTGCCGTTGACGATCGGGTTCACGCGATCAAGCGAGTACTCCTCCTCGACGCTGGCCACGCCGCGCTGGTTGACCACGTTGAAGATGTCCCACGACACCTCGACCCGCAGCAGCTTCGCGAACTGGCGGCTGTAGCCCAGGTGGAGGTCGAACGAGGTGAGGGTGGGGGTCCGGCCGCCCGAGCCGCGCGGCAGGACGAAGGTCTCGCGACGCCCGTAGATCGGGTGGCGGCCAAGGACCTCGATCGGGCGGCCCGAGAGGGCGCTGAAGCTGAGGCCGAGCGTGATGCCGCCGCCAGCGCCGAGCGGGAGGGTGTAGGCGCCGGTCAGGCGGAGGTTGTGCGGGCGATCGCCCGGGAGCGGCCCGTCGCGGTTGACGAGCAGATCCTTGAGGTCGTACTGGGTGGTGATGTTCGGGTCGAGCTGGCCGTTGCTGGCCTGGAACAGGCCGGGGTAGTTGCCGAGGGTGCGCGAGTAGGTGTAGGAGCCGAGCACCTGGAAGTTGTGCGAGAAGCGCTTGTTGACGGTGATCACCAGCGCGTTGTAGTCGCGCTTCGGCTTGTCGAACGACTCGACCGCCTTGTAGTTGGCGAGCTGGGTGACGGTCTCGCCCTTGCTCTTCTCGAGGGCGGCGAGCTTCTTCGGGTCGGTCTCCTTGGCGATCTGCTTGCTCAGGCCGTCGATGTTCTTCTGGAGGTCGGCGACCACGCCGGGGTCGGTCGGCTCGCCGGGGTTGGCGATGATGTAGGTGGCGGCGCCGTCGGCGGAGACGTCCTCCATCACGCGGCCGATGTCCCGGTGGACGTAGGCGGCGCCGAGGACGAGGTCGAGGCCGACGTCGTACTGCAGGCCGGCGACGATCTCGTTCGAGTACTGGCCCTTCAAGACCGGCGAGATCGAGGCGTAGGTGCCGCCGAAGGTGTAGCCGTTCAGGTTCTTGTTCGGGTCGGGCCACACGCACTTCGCGGCGTCGATCTTCCCGTTCGCGTCGGCGGCGCAGGCGTCGTGGCCGGGATCGCCGGGGTTCAGGTCCTGGACCACGAAGCCCTCGCCCGAGAACGAGCGGTCGTTGATGTCGAGCGGGATCGACTCGTAGAAGCGGCCGTAGCTGGCGTAGATCTTCGAGCGGCCCTTCTGGGTCCAGTCGTAGACGAAGCCGACGCGCGGGGCGATGTTGTCGTAAATGCCGATGATCGTCTTGCCAGCCGGGTCGCGCACCTGCTGCGCCTCCCAGCGCACGCCGGCGTTGACCGTGAGGCCGGGAACGAAGCCGACGTTCCACGAGTCGCGGAGGTAGAGGCTGTAGTTCAGCGTGCTGGTGCTGATCGCGAAGCCGTCCTTGAAGGTGACGATCTCGGGCATGTCCGAGTCGGGGTTCTTGATGGTCGAAAACTGCTGGCGCTCGACGGTGCCGTCGGGGAGCACGGTGACCGCGCCGCTATCGTTCTGGCCCGAGTAGCGGCGGTGATCGAAGAAGATGTTGTCCTCGAAATCGCCGCCGAGCTTGAGGGCGTGGGTGCCGGCGAGGCGCGCGAAGTAGGTGAGGCCCGCCTGCGCCGACCAGCGCTGATTCTTCAGCTCCTGGATGAACCCGAAGCCGCCGTCGGAGTAGCTCGACACCGGGCAGGGGTTGAAGCTGGCGCCGCCTGCGAGCATCTGGGACTTGCAGGGCTCGATGCTCTCGAAGTCGGCCAGCGAGCGGGTGGCGAGGTAGGTGGTCGACGGGATATCACCGCCGGTGCCGGGTCGGATATCGTAGTTCTCCATGTGCCACGCGCCGACCAGATCGATCTGGAGCTTGCGGTCGAGCAGCTTCGAGACGAGCCGTACGCCGACGTCGTGGACCTGGATGGTTTCCTTGAAGGGGATGCCGACGGGGGCGCCGTTGAAGCCGTTGCCGGTGTAGGGGTTGTAGTCGCTGACGTTCTCGACCGAGCCGTCGAAGGTCGAAGGGGCGCCGATGTACTGGAGGGTCAAGCTGTTGTTCTCGTTGAGCGCGAAGTTGAGCTTGGCGATGTAGTTGTAGAGCCGCGCCGCGGAGTTGAACTTCCGGACCGGGAGGGCCTTCCCGCTGGCGTCCGTGTCGACGGTGCGGTAGGGGCCGGTGGCCGGGCCAGTCGACGGGCAGAGCTGCGGGTCGAGCCACTTCGGGCAGCCCAGCTTGGTGTCGAGATCGCCCGCGTAGGCTCCGGTCTTCTGCTCCGCGGCCGCGGGATCGTCAGCGGTGCGGCGGCGGACGATGCGGGCGTGCTCGTCGTTCTGGAACTGCGGGTGGAAGCCGGCGTAGAACCAGATCCGGTCCTTCAGGATCGGGCCGCCGATGTCGAAGCCGAAGTCGAAGGCGTTGTTGATCTTCGAGGTGCGGGCGATCGCCTCGCCGGTGCGCGCGATGCGCTCCGGGGTGAGCTGGAACGGCTGGTAGTTGAACCAGGCGCCGCCGTGGAAGTCGTTCGAGCCCGACTTGGTGATGACGTTGACCACGCCGCCCTGGGCGCGGCCGTACTCGGCGTTGTAGCCGCCGGTGATGATCTCGGTCTCACCGACGAACTCGAGGGAAAGGCGCGTGCCGATCAGGCCGAAGGACGGGTTGGTGGTGTTCATCCCGTCGATCATGAAGTTGTTCTCCGGGCCGGTCGCGCCGTTGAAGGTGAAGCCGGTGGCGTCGGTGGCGGCGCCCGGGGCGAGGGTCAGCACGGATTCGAAGGTGCGGCCGCGGACCGGGAGGTTGCGGACCGTCTCGCTGGTCACAGTGGTCTGGATCTGGGTGTTGCCGACGTCGATGTTCGGAGCGCGCTCGACGATCCGGTAGGTCTTGGTCTCGGCGGTCTTGGTCGGGATCGCGGCGTTGACCGGGAGCGTCTTGTCGGCGCTCAGGTGGACGCCCGGACGCTCGACCTTGATGTTGGAGAAGTAGAAGCGGATGACGTACTCGCCGGGCGGGAGCGAGGTGATGATGTAGCGCCCCGACCCGTCGGTGAACTCGGTCTGCTCGCTCTGCAGGGCAGGGCTGGTGGCGGTGACGGTGACGCCGGCCAGCGGCTTGCCGGTGGCCTCGTCGGTGACGGTGCCGGCGATGTTGCCGCTCACCGCCGCGAAGGCGGCCGGTGCCGCGAGGGTGAGCGCCACGAACAAGGCGGCCACAGCGGCCCCGGAGATGCGCGGAAGGTGTCGCATGGAGGATCTCCTCGAAGAAAGGGTGGCCATCGGCTACTTGGCCTTCTCGCAGTGCCCGTTCATCGCGCCGTTCGGCGCCTCGTCCGGGAGGAGGAAGTTGGCCGCGGCGGACGGATCCTCCGCCGGGTCGGTCGGCATGCCCGCGACGGCGAAGACTGCCTCGAAGCTGAACGCCCCGCTGGTGGCCAAGATATCGTCCTTGAGCGCGGTGAAGGTGAGGGTGTACTCGCCCTCCTTCAACTTCACCGGCTTGTACTTCTCGCACTCCTTCTTGTTGTGGTTCTTGCCGCTCGGACCGCAGTCCGCGGTGTCGACGGCGATGATGTTGAGGACGTGGTCATTGAAGTTGTCGCCGCAGGCGGTCGGGTCGACGTCCATCGGGTCCGGGTCGCCGTGGAGGCCGCCGAACCCGCCCACGTCGCTGAAGACGACGATCGGGATGACCTTGCCGTCCTTGTCCTTCAGCGTGACCACCGCGGTCGCCTCATCGACGCCCGAGTTGAAGGCGATCTGGATCGCGTCGTTGGGGGCGATCTCCGCCATCTCGGCGGTGACGTCCGGAGTGGCGCCGGTGACCGAGATCTCCTCGACGGTGAACTCGACCTCGTAGGGGTTCGGGAGCTTGGTCTTGCCGTCGGCGGCGACCGGCGTCTGCTTCTTCCGGTCGACGGCGCGGCTGGTGTCGAGGACGATCTTGTACTTGCCGCCCGGCGAGAGCTGCCCGGCCGGCTTCATGACGATCGCCGGCCCGAAGGGCGCTGTGATGGTATCCGAGGTGCCGCTCATCGAGCCCGCGGGATCCCAGTAGGCGCCGGGGGGCGATCCGGCGAAGCCCTTCCCGGGAGCCTTCTCACCGGCCAGCTTGACCTCCATCCCGTCGGGGCCGATCAGCTTCACGATGCCCTCGGCCAGCTTGTAGTTGTACTGGCCGTTGGTCTTGTCCTTCGTCACCTCCTCGATCGAGGGATCGAGCAGCTTGCTGAACACCAGGCGGATCGAGTTGCCGCCGGCCGCGACCGCGTCGCCGATGGTCACCGGGCCAGCGGCGAGCGGGTTCGGGCACTCGCCGTCGACCTCGCCCTTCTTGACCGAGCATTCCCCCGCCGGGTAGCCGTACTGCGACGGGGTGCAGGGGTTCTCCTTGCAACCCGGGTGCGCATCGTCGCACACGGTGCACTTCGCCAGAGGCCGGTTGTCGAGGATGTCCGTGGCCACGAAGTGGCTCGGCCGCTCGTCCTGGACAATCACCTTGAGCAGCTTGGGAGGCCCGGGATCTTCCCCGGGCTGACCGGCCGTGATTGCGTCGCAGCCCGTGGCTGCAACCCCGCCCGCGAATGTGAGCGCGGCGCTCAGCATCCCGGCAGACGAAAGGAACCGCGTTCGCATCGTCATGCTCCTTCTCGGGCGGCCAAAAGGGTTTGGGAGTCAGGCGCGAGGCCGCAGAGAGGCCACTCCAATCGCTTGGAGGCGAGAATTTGTCAAGTGAATTGGGCAACTGGAGAGTTTTGGGGGTGCCGTCGGTGCGGTGGAAAACGGAAATGCGCGGGAGACTGCCTGCGGGCGGAAAAATCAGCTCTTGGTCATGATCCCGAGCACCTTGACGCCGGCGCCGCGGCAGGTGTCCATCACCGAGACCACCAGGCCGTAGTTGGCGTGGTCGTCGACGTCGAAGAACATGACCTTTTCGCGCCGCGCCGCGTAGATCGTGCGAACCTTCTCCGCCAGCGCCTCGGGGGCGACCGGCTCGTGGTTGATCGCGATCCGGCCGTCGGCTTCGATGCGGATGACCACCTGCTCGGTGGTCACCGGCGGCGGCGTTATGTTGACGTCGTTCTTCTGCGGCACGCTCACCTCGACCTGCTTGAGCAGGATCGGGGTGAGGACCATGAAGATGATCAGCAGGACCAGCACCACGTCGACCAGAGGCGTGATGTTGATCTCGGATCGGACCGAGCCCTTGCCGCCGCCGCCGCCGAAGCTCACTTCTTGCCCCCCTCTCGCTTGTCCTCGGTGCCGAGCGACACCTTGGCTGCGCCCGCGGCGTGGATCCGCTCCAGGATCTCGCGCACCTGGCCGTATTCGAGGTCGCGGTCGGCCTTGACGTGGACCTCGCGGCTCGAGTTGCCGCCCATCTCCTTGCGGAGCAGCGTGATGAGCGCGTCGCCGTCGGCGCGGTCGACGCCGACGTAGGCCTTGCCGTCCTTGGTGACGCCGACGACGATCTGCTCGCCGGTGTCCTGCTTCTTGGTGTGGTGCAGCGTCTCGGGGAGCGTGACCTTGACGCCGCGCGAGATCATCGGGGTGACGACCATGAAGATGATCAGCAGGACGAGCACCACGTCGACCAGCGGTGTGACGTTGATCTCGCTCCGCATCGGCGCCGAGGAGAGCGACGAGGCCCGCTTGGGACCGAGGTGATGGCGCTTGCTTTTCATACTACTTCTTTGCCGCCACCTGACCCGAGCCGGGCGCCCCGGTCTTGTCGCGCCCCTCCTTGAGCACGAACGAGATCAGCTCCGACGAGACGTCGTTCATGTCGACGATGAAGTCGTCGACCCGGTTGGTGAAGTAGTTGAACACCATGACCGACGGGATGGCGACGAGGAGGCCGAACGCGGTGGTGACCAGCGCCTCGCCGATGCCGCCGGCGACCGCCTGGATGCCGCCGCCCTCGGTCTTCATCTTCCCGAAGACGGTGATGATCCCGAGGACGGTGCCGAGGAGACCGACGAACGGCGCGGCGGAGGCGATGGTCGCGAGGCCGGAGAGGCCGCGACGGAGATCGGCGATCTCGCGCTCCTTGCTGCGCTCGATCGCGCGGTTGACCGCGTCGACGATATCGAATTCCCCGATCTCGTCCGGCCCCTTCTTGTGCGTGGCGTCCATCCCCTCCTCGTACTCCTCGAGCGCGGAGCCCACCAGCACCGCGATCGGCGACCGGGGCTCGACCCGGGCGAGAGCGATGGTCCCCTTGATGTCGCGCGCCTTGAGCTTGTCGCGCAGCCCGAGGACGAACTCGAGCGCCAGCCTTCGCGCCTTGGTGAACTTGAGCAGGCGCTCGACGGCGACGGCGAGGAAGTAGACCGACATGATCAGGAGGATGATGAGGATGAAGCGCGCCGGCCAGCCGGCTTCCTTGACCATGTTGACGAGGCTGAAATCCATGGAAGTCCTCTCGGGGGTGGGTTAAAGGCCTGTCCTGAGCTGCATCGAAGGAGAGCTACTCGATCGTGAAGACCCAGTTGGCGATGAAGCAGACCGGGATCGGCTGCGGCTTGTACTTCCACTGGCGGATGGTCGCAAGGATCGCGTCGTCGGCGCCCGGGATGCCGGTGAGCACGCTGATGTTCGATACCTTGCCGTCCATGCCGACGCACACCTTGGCGGTGAACGTGGCCTCGCCCGAACCCTTGCGCTGCGCCTTGATCGCCTCGGGGAGGTGGGGATCGGGGCGGTAGATCACCTCGGTGTCGAGCTGGTGGGCCGGGATGTTCTTGGGCTTGGGCGGCGGCGGCGCCTCGGTGGGTGTACCGCCGAGCACTCCGCCGATCACGCCGCCGACGACGCCACCGACGACGCCACCGGCGACGCCGCCCGTGACACCTCCCTCGACGCCGCCCTCCTCGCCCTCGCCCTCGTCCTCCTCGATCGGCTCCTCCTTCTCCTTCGGCTGGATCAGGGGCTGGACGTCGGTCGGCTGGACGATCGGCTGCTTGGGGGTCTTCGGCGTCGGGTTCTTCTTGCCCGCGGGCGGCGGCGGGGGAGGCGGTGGCGGTGGCGGGGCGGCGGCGCTGAAGAAGGTGACGGTCAGCGGCGGGGGCGCGACCTCCTCGACGTGGACGAACGAATAGATGATCAGCGCCACGCCGAGGATGGCGTGGAGGATCACCGAGCCGACGATCAGCGCGCTCCGCGTGCCGATCGGCCGGTGCTGGTCGGCGACGTAGCGGTCGAACATCATCGGCGTGCGCCTCGGAGGACGGTCACTTCTTCGTCCCCTCGACGGGCTTCGCGCCGCCGCCCGCCTTGACCATCTCGAGCGCGGTCTTCATGTTCTTGTCGGCCTCGGCGAGGTCGAGCGCCCTGGCCGCGTCGTCGAGGGCCGCGGTGGCGCGCTCGCGGTAGACGAGGTTCAGGTAGGTGTAGCCGTCGGCGGCGTGGGGGCGCAGCTCGATCGCTTTCCGCAATGCAGCAATCCCCCGGTCGGCGAGCGCGATCCGCGCAGGACCGACCACGTCGAGGTGATTGTGGAGGTGATCCCAGAGGATCACGCCGAGGTTGTGCGGACCGTCGGCGTCGGTGGGGCTGATCTGGATCCGTCGCTCGTACCACGCCAGCGCCTGGTCGAAGCGGTTGGTCTTGGCGGCGATCTGGGCCAGCGTGGCGATCGCCTCCAGCGACGGTGCGGGCCGCTCGATCTCGGGCTTGAAGAAGGCAACGGCGTCGTCGTAGCGGTTGGTGTCGACGAAGGTCTGGACGAGGTAGTTGCGGGCCACCGCGCTGCCTGGGCTCCGGCGCAGGTACTCCTCGAACGACTGCACCGCCTGGCCGCCCGCGTCGTGGCCCTGCTTCGACTTGGGGGACGCGGTGTAGAGCTGGAGGTAGGTGAAGCCCAGGTTGAGGTGGATCGCGTCGATCGCCGGGTCGAGCTTCGATGCCTGCTCGAACTTCCAGGCGGCGTTCTGGAAGTCGCCCTTCTTGTAGAACTCGACGCCCTCGCCCGCCCGGTGGCGCGCGCGAAGGGTGTCGCACCCCGCGCTCACCAGCGACGCGAGGCCGAGAACAACCGCGAGGCGGCGGGCGCGCATGAGTGGGAGACTTTAGAACGGGGGCGGCGGGTCGTCAAGCAGCGCTGCGTTGCCAGTTCGGTTGCTTTTTTGGCGCTCGCGGCTCGAACCGCGGTAAGACTTCTGCCTCATGCGTGTCCCCGAAAGCCTCTCCACCCTCGCCGACCTCGGGATCATCGAGGAGGTCGTGCGTCCCCTGATGAGCGGCAAGGAGGCGCAGGTCTACCTGGTGGTCGCCGGGGGCTCACGCTGCGTCGCCAAGGTCTACAAGGAGGCGCAGAACCGGACGTTCAAGCATCGCGCGGAGTACACCGAGGGTCGCAAGGTGAGGAACACCCGCGACCAGCGCGCGATCAGCAAGCGCTCCTCCCATGGTCGCGCCCAGGACGAGGCGGCCTGGCGCTCGACGGAGGTGGAGATGATCTACCGCCTCCAGGCGGCGGGCGTGCGCGTGCCGGTGCCCCACCACTTCATCGATGGCGTGCTGGTCATGGAGCTGATCACCGACGCGGACGGCCATCCCGCGCCGCGGCTCGGGGATCTTGCGTGGAGCGCGGACGCGGCAACCGCGATCCATGAAAAGCTGCTGCGCGAGGTGGTCAAGATGCTGTGTGCGGGCGTCGTTCACGGCGACCTCTCCGACTTCAACGTGCTGATGGCCGGCGACGGACCGGTGGTGATCGACTTTCCCCAGGCGGTGGATGCCGCGCAGAACCAGAATGCCCGCAAGCTGCTCTTGCGCGACGTCGGCAACCTGCACGGCTTTCTTGCGCGGTTCGTTCGCAATGCGCGGCGCCTCCCCTACGCGGAGGAGATGTGGGATCTCTACCAGAGCAACGGGCTGGCACCGGACACGGCGCTCAGCGGGCGCCATCGGTCGTCGGGCAAGGCGGCCGATACCGCCTCGGTGCTGGCGCTGGTCCACGAGGCGAGCCGCGACGAGCGGCGGCGTCGCGAGTTCCTCGGACTGAAGGGCGGCCCTGCCACGGCGCGCGAGCCGCGTCCCGAGGCGCGGGCGCACAAGGACAATCGAGGCGCACGGCCGAACGCCCCGCTGACTCCCCGCCCGGCCCCCGCCCCTGCCCGCGTTCCGGTCGCTGTTCCCGTCGCTGCCGCTCCCGTGGACGGCGCGAAACGAGGACGACCGCGACGACGGCGCAAGCGGATGTCGCCGCCTGGTGGCGCGTCGCCGATCACCGGAAGCCACAAGAACCCCGACCCGCCCCGGGGTGCCGAGCACTAACCAGGCGTCGCGCTGATCATGGCGCAAGCATACTCCGATCGCCCGCGTACCGGCTCGGCCCGCCTGCTGACGTCCTGCGCGGTACGGGCGGCAGGTCAGTCCCCGGACCCAGGGGACGCTGATGAGCCGCCTTCGGCGGGTCGTTGAGGCTCAGTCCCCGAAGACCCAGGGGACGCTGAGGAGCCGCCTGCGGCGCTCTAACTCAGCTCGCTCCCTTGAGCGCCTCGGCCTGGAAGGAGGTGCGGAGGGCCTCGATGATCGGGTCGAGCTCGCCGTCGAGTATGCCCGGCAGGTTGTGCTTCGTGAGGCCGATCCGGTGATCGGTGAAGCGGTCCTGCGGGAAGTTGTAGGTGCGGATCTTCTCCGATCGATCGCCCGAGCCCACCATGCCGCGGCGGGCGTCGCGCTCGGCGGAGGCGCGCTTCTCCTCCTCGATCTCGAGCAGCTTGGCGCGCAGGATCCGCATCGCCTGCGCCTTGTTCTTGTGCTGCGACTTCTCGGTGGTGCAGCGGATCTGGATCCCCGACGGGACGTGGAGGATCTGGACCGCCGAGTCGGTGGTGTTGACCGACTGCCCGCCCGGGCCGCCCGAGCGCGACACCTTGATCTCGAGGTCCTTTTCGTCGATCCGGAGGTCGAGCTCGTCCGCCTCGGGGAGCACCGCCACCGTCGCTGTCGAGGTGTGGATGCGCCCCTGGGCCTCGGTGGTGGGGACGCGCTGCACGCGGTGGACGCCCGACTCGTACTTGAGCGCGGAGTAGACCTTGTCGCCGGCGATCTGCGCGACCACTTCCTTCAGGCCGCCGGCCGCCGCCTCCGACATCGACAGCACCTCGACCTTCCATCGACGGCGCTCGGCGTAGCGGCCGTACATGCGGAAGAGGTCGCCCGCGAACAGCGCCGCCTCCTCGCCGCCCGCGCCGCCGCGGATCTCGAGCAGGATGTTGCGGTCGTCGTTGGGGTCCTTCGGGAGCAGGAGGAGCTTCAGCTTCTCGGCCAGCGCGTCCTTCTCGACGGTGAGGCGGGCGGCCTCCTCGCGCGCCATGGCCCGCATCTCGGGATCCTTCTCGTCGAGGAGGAGCTTGTTCTCGTCGAGCTCGGCCGCGATCTTGGTGTAGCGCTGGTAGGTCGCGACGAGGTCGGAGAGGTCGGCGCACTCCTTGGCGTACTTCTGGAACTGGGCTCGCTGCGCGATCACCGCGGGATCGGAGAGCAGGCGGGTCAGCTCCGCATGGCGTAGCACGACGGCTTCGAGCTTGTCGAACATGGGAGGGCAGGGCGGGGACCGCGTGCGGCCCCGGGTGGCTTATTCCGGCTTGGGGGCGGCGGGGCTGCGGCCGTACTTGCGCTGGAAGCGATCGATGCGGCCGGCGGTGTCCATCAGCTTCTGCTTGCCGGTGTAGAACGGGTGGCAGGCGGAGCAGATGTCGACGGCGAACGAGCCGCGGGTCGACGCGGTGACCACGATGTTCCCGCAGGCGCAGTTCACCTTGGTCATGATGTAGGCGGGGTGGATTCCTTGCTTCGGCATGGTCGTGAGCCTCCGGAGGCGGGATCTATAAGAGACTTCGTGAGGCAGGTCAAGGGCTGTCGAAGAGGTCCGACACGGCAAAGGCGAGACCGGCGAGGACGGTCGACTCGAAGCGCTCCTCCAGATCGAGACAGCGGCCCTGGTCGAACCGGCCCAAGGCGAGCAGGAAGACGGTCAGCTCCTGGGTTCGCCAGTCGATCAGCCAGTACTCGCGGACGCCGTTGCGCTCGTAGATCGCCTTCTTTTCGCCGCGATCGGACGCCGCGTTTTTGGGCGAGAGCACCTCGACGATCAGGTCGGGGACGACCCGCAGGAACTTTCCGGGGACCGGTTTGGGAGCGGCGTCCCAGCGCTCCCGCGACACGTAGCTGGTGTCCGGCTCCACGGTATCGCCCGAAGGGAGGTCGAATCCCTGGCTCGAGCCGAAGGCAAAGCCGATCGCGCGCTGCCGCACGAAGTTCCCGATCAGGAGGTGGACCGTGCTCTCGATCGACCCGTGCGGATAGCCGGCCGGCGGGTTCATCACGATCCTCCCGTTGAGCAGCTCGTAATGGTAGATGTCGCCGAGCCCCTCGCGCTCCTCGGCGAACAAGGCGAACTCCTCCTGGCTGACCGTCTCGGTCGACTCGAACCGCGGAAGGACCATGGGGCAGAGTATACGCCGCGGGGGACGGCGCTACGACGACATCGACTGGATGAACTCGGCGTTGCTGTCGGTCTTGGCGATCTTGTCGCGCATGAACTCCATCGCGTCGATGACGTTCAGCGGGTGGAGGAGCGAGCGCAGGATCCAGACGCGGTTGAGGACGCGCTCGTCGATCAGCATCTCCTCCTTGCGGGTGCCCGACTTGTTGATGTCGAGGCAGGGGAAGATGCGCTTCTCCATCAGCTTGCGGTCGAGGTGGATCTCGGAGTTGCCGGTGCCCTTGAACTCCTCGAAGATGACCTCGTCCATGCGCGAGCCGGTGTCGACCAGCGCGGTGGCGATGATGGTGAGCGAGCCGCCCTCCTCGATGTTGCGCGCGGCGCCGAAGAAGCGCTTCGGCTTGTGGAGCGCGTTCGAGTCGACGCCGCCGGAGAGGATCTTGCCCGACGGGGGGACGACGGTGTTGTAGGCGCGCGCGAGGCGGGTGATGGAGTCGAGGAGGATGACGACGTCCTTCTTGTGCTCGGCCAGGCGCTTGGCCTTCTCGATCACCATCTCGGCGACCTGGACGTGGCGCGCGGGCGGCTCGTCGAAGGTGGAGGAGACCACCTCGCCCTTGACCGAGCGGGCCATATCGGTGACCTCCTCGGGCCGCTCGTCGATGAGCAGGACGATGAGGACGATCTCGGGGTGATTGGCGGTGATGGCGTGGGCGATGTCCTGGAGGAGGACGGTCTTGCCGGCGCGCGGCGGGGAGACGATCAGGCAGCGCTGGCCCTTGCCGATCGGGCACAGGAGATCGATCACGCGGGTGGAGTAGTTCTTGGGGTCGTGCTCGAGGACCAGGCGCCGGTTCGGGTAGAGCGGCGTCAGGTTGTCGAACATGATCTTCTCGCGCACCGCCTCGGGGGGCTCGCCGTTCAGGCGCTCCACCTTGAGGAGGGCGAAGTAGCGCTCGGAGTCCTTGGGCGGCCTGATCTGCCCCTCGACGGTGTCGCCGGTGCGCAGCCCGAAGCGGCGGATCTGCGACGGCGAAACGTAGATATCGTCGGGGCCGGGCAGGTAGTTGTAGTCGGGCGAGCGGAGGAAGCCGAAGCCGTCGGGGAGGGTCTCGAGGACGCCGTCGCCGTAGACCTCGCCGCGGTTGGACGCGGTGTGCTGGAGCAGCGCGAAGATCAGGTCCTGGCGCCGCATGCCGGACACACCCTCGATGTTCAGCTCCGAGCCCATGTGGATCAGCTCGGTCATCTTCTTCCGCTTCAGCTCGCTCAGATTCATTTGGCTTTCCTCGATTGTCCTTGGTGGCGGGGGGCTGGCCGGGGCGCGGGGACGCCGTCCGGTGGGTGCGCGCCTTGGTGAGACCGGGGCGCGGATGTGATTCGTGCGTGTGGTGGGGTGCTGATCCGTCGGATAAAGATGCGGGTGCGAGATTTCTAGGCGCGCATGCGGTGGTTGTCAAGTGCGGGAAGCACCCTCACCCCTCGCGGCGCATCAAGTCCGCCAGGATCGCATCGAGCCGACGGTGCAGCTCGGCCTCCTGCTGGCGGTCGACCGCTTCGCCGGCGGTGAAGAGGACGAAGAACAGGAGCTCGTTCAGGCCGCGGTGGAGGTAGTCGGCCTTCTTCGAAACCGGGGCGATGTCGAGGTTGGCGAGGAGCTGCGCGCGCGGCGCCCGTCCGTCGGGGAGCAGGGTGACGCCGGCGAACAGCGGCGCGAAGTCGTCCTTCGACTGGAAGAACGAGGCGAGGTCGCGGGCGAGCGCCGGCCGCTGGCCCTGGGCGGCGATGGCCCCGTGGATCCGGGCGTAGACGTCGTTGTAGGCG
>SHYY01000063.1 GCA_009692555.1 Myxococcales bacterium | reverse complement strand
CCGTTTCCGTTTCCGTTTCCGTTTCCGTTTCCGTTTCCGTTTCCGTTTCCGTTTCCGTTTCCGTTTCCGTTTCCGTTTCCGTTTCCGTTTCCGTTTCCGTTTCCGTTTCCGTTGCTGAGCACTAGCCACATCTCCGCTGCCGCTGCCGCTGCGCCGTTGCCGTTGCCGTTGCCGTTGCCGTTGCCTTTTTTTTCTTGACAACTCGACGCGGAATGAATATTCATTCCATCTCCAAACGACGAACCGATGGCCCAGCTCAAGCACAGCGCAGCTCCCGACTCTGGCAAGCGCGAGGCGATCCTCGACGCGGCGCTGGAGCTGTTCGCGGAGCGCGGTTTCCATGGCACCGCGGTGCCCCTGGTCGCCGAGCGGGCGGGCGTCGGCGCCGGGACGCTCTACCGCTACTTCGCCTCCAAGGAGGCGCTGGTGAACGAGCTGTTCCGCCACTGGAAGGGCCTGCTCGGACGGATGCTGCTCGAGGGCTTCCCCGCGGCCGCCACGCCCCGCAAGCAGTTCCACGAGTTCTGGGCGCGCATGAGCCGCTTCGCGCTCGATCACCCGCAGGGCTTCGCCTTCCTCGAGCTGCACCACCACTCGCCCTACCTCGACGCGGAGAGCCGCAAGCTCGAGGAGTCGATGCTGCTCCTGGTGAAGGGGTTCGTGGAGCACGCGCAGCGGCAGCAGGCGATGAAGCCGATCGCCTCGGAGCTCCTGATGGCGGTCACCTGGGGCGCCTTCGTCGGGCTGCTCAAGGCGGCCCGCCTGGGGCACATCCAGCTCACCCCGGAAGCGCTCGCGACCACCGAGAACGTGATGTGGGAGGCGATCCGGCTGTAGCGCCGGCGTCCCTTTTTTTGGCCCGAAATCGGAATGAACGTTCATTCCAGACCTCAAGGAGATCAAGACCATGGCCACCAACGCGCAGACCATCCTCATCACCGGCGCCACCGCCGGCATCGGCCGCCACCTCGCGCTGCACCTCGCGCGGGCCGGCCACCACGTGATCGCCACGGGCCGCAACACCGCGCTTTTGACGGCGCTCCAGGCGGAGGCGGCCGGGGCGCGCCTCGACATGGTGCGGCTCGACGTCACCGATGGAGCCTCGATCACCAGCGCGGCGTTGGAGGTCGATCGCCTGACCAGCGAGCGCGGCGTCGACGTGCTGATCAACAACGCCGGCTACGGCCTCGCCGGCGCGCTGGAGGAGATCTCCGACCAGGACTTCCGGGCGCAGTTCGAGACCAACGTGTTCGGCCTGATGGCGGTCACCCGCGCCTTCCTCCCGCGGATGCGCGCCCGCGGCGCCGGCCGGATCCTGAACGTCAGCAGCATCGGCGGCCGCGTGACCTTCCCGATGTTCGGCGCCTACCACGCCTCGAAGTACGCCGTCGAGGCGCTCTCCGACGCCCTGCGCAACGAGCTGTCGCCCTTCGGGATCCAGGTGGTGCTGATCGAGCCCGGCCCGATCCGCTCCGAGTTCTCCGACCGGACGATGAAGGTGCTCGGCAAGTACGCCGCGGCGCCCTCGCCCTACGCCTCGGTCTACGCTCGCGCCGGCAAGATCCAGGCGATTTCGGACAAGAACGCCGCGGGCCCCGAGTCGGTGAGCCGCGCCGTCGACCACGCGCTGCGCTCGCGGAGCCCGCAGGCGCGCTACGTGATGCCGTTCCAGATGAACTTCATGCTGATGTTCCTGAAGTCGCTGCCGACGCGCTGGACCGACTGGGTGATGCGCCAGTTCGTCGGCCTGACCCCGAGGCGCCTGGCGGCGGCGAAGCAGGCGCAGCCGGCGGTGGCGGTGGTGGAGCAGGTTGTGAGTAACCGCTCGGCAGCGTAGAGGCCAGGACGCGGCGCACGGTCCGGATAAACTGGTCGACGCTCTAGACTAGCTTGCAGTCGACGGGGCGGCCTCGAGGATCGCCGCCGCGCCCATCCCTCCGCCGATGCACATCGTGACGATGCCGTAGCGCTGGCCGCGGCGGCGTAGCTCGTGGAGGATGGTCAGGGCGAGGCGGGCGCCCGAGACGCCGAGCGGGTGGCCGAGGGCGATCGCGCCGCCGTTGACGTTGACCCTCTCGGGATCGATCCCGAGCTCGCGGACGCAGTAGAGCGACTGGGCAGCGAAGGCCTCGTTGAGCTCGAAGAGATCGATCTGGTCGAGCTTCATGCCCGCCTTGGCGAGGACCTTGCGCACCGCCGGGACGGGACCGGTGCCCATCACGTCGGGCTCGACGCCCGCGACGGCGAAGTGGCGGAGGTAGCCGAGCGGGCGCACGCCGAGCGAGCGGGCGCGCTCGGCGCTGGTCACGACCACAGCCGCCGCACCGTCGGTGAGCGGCGAGGAGTTGCCGGCGGTGACGCTGCCGGTAGGGTCGAACGCCGGCTTGAGCTGACCGAGCTTCTCGACGGTGGTGTCGCCGCGCGGCTGCTCGTCGCGCTCGAAGCGGATCGGGCGGGAGACGCTTCCCTCGAGGATCATCGTGTCGACCGCGACGATCTCCGCGGCGAACCGTCCGGCGGCGATCGCGGCGGTGGCGCGCTGATGCGAGCGCAGCGCGAACTCGTCCTGCGCCGCGCGGCCGATCTCGAAGCGCCGCGCGACGTTCTCGGCGGTCACGCCCATCGGGGTGTAGACCTCCGGCCGCCGCTCGACGATCTCCGGGTTCAGCGACGGTTTGTTGCCGGTCATCGGCACCATCGACATCGACTCGACGCCGCCCGCCACCGCCACCTCCATCGCCCCGACCGCGATCCGGTCACCGACGATCGAGATCGCCTGCAGCCCCGACGAGCAGAAGCGGTTGATGGTCATCGCCGGCGTCTCCACCGGCAGGCCGGCGGCGAGCGAGGCGATGCGCGCCACGTTCAGCCCCTGCTCCCCCTCGGGCATGGCGCAGCCGAGCACGACGTCCTCGACCTCCTTGGGATCGATCCCTGCCCGCCGGACCGCCTCGGCGATCACCAGCGCCGCCAGGGTGTCGGGCCGCGTGTCCTTCAGGCTGCCCTTGATGCCGCGCCCGAACCCGGTCCGGGCGCCTTCGACGATCACGATCTCGCGCATGATATTTCCTTTACCTTTCCACTAGTTCCGAAGCGGCTTGTTGTTCATCAGCAGGTACTGCATCCGCTCCTGGGTCTTCGGCTCGCCGCACAGGGAGACGAACGCCTCGCGCTCGAGGTCGAGGATGTACTGCTCGGTGACCCGCGTGGTGGTCGACACGCGCCCGCCGCACAGCACCCACGCCAGCTTCGAGCCGACCACCAGGTCGTGATCGCTGATCTGGTGCGCCGCCTTCATCTGCTGGAGCGCCGAGCGCAGCGTCGCGTAGCCGCTCTCGCCCGGGACGCGGAAGGTGCGCGGCCGCGGGCGACGGTAGCCGGCGCGCGCGAGGCCGAGCGCAGTCTGCTTGGCGTCGTGGAGGAGGTGATCGCGGTTCAGCGTCACGCCGTCGCTGTCGCGCAGAAAGCCCATCGCACGCGCCTCCTCCGCCGACATCGAGACCTTGCCGAGCGCGACGTTCATGAAGATTTGCTGCACGAACGGGAAGGGATCGATCCCGTCGGGGAGGTGGCCGAGGGTCCGCGCCAGCAGCTCCTTGCAGCCGCCGCCGGCCGGGATCAGGCCGACCCCCGCCTCGACCAGCCCCATGTAGAGCTCGGCGTGGGCGCGCGTGGCGGCGCCGTGCATCGCGATCTCCGCGCCGCCTCCGAGGGCGAGGCCGAAGGGCGCGGTCACCACGGGCACCGCGCAGTGACGCAGCCGCATCAGGGCATCCTGCAGATCCTTCGTGGCGGCCTCGATCGCCGCCCAGTTCTTCTGCCCCGCAGCGACGAGCACGACGAAGATGTTGGCGCCCGCCGAGAAGGCCTCGGTCGAATGATTCCCGACCACCAGCCCGGCGAAGTCGTGCTCCGCGCGATCGACGGCGGTGTGCATCAGCTTGATCACGTCACCGTCGATGGCGTTCATCTTGGTGTGCAGCTCGAGGCAGGCCACGCCGTCGCCGAGATCGATCAGCGAGGCGCCATCGTTGTGCGCGATCTCGCGCCGGGCACGCAGATTGACGATGCGCGGCGACTCCGGCAGGGGCTTCTCGGAGTGGCTGCGCGGGTCGAAGTACATCGGGTTGGCGACGGTGCCGCCGTAGAAGCTCTCCTTCCCGGAGGCGAGCAGCTCCTTCACCCAGCCCGCCGGCGCGAAGCCATCTTTCTCCATCCTCTCGACGGTGGCGCGCACGCCGAGGGCATCCCACAGCTCGAACGGGCCGATGTCCCACGCGAAGCCCCAGCGCATCGCACGGTCGATGTTGACCACATCGTCGGCTATCTCGCCCAGGCGGCGCGACGAGTAGGCGAGCATCGCCGCGGTCACCTTCCACGCCAGCTTCGCCGCGCGATCATCGCCCGAGAGCACGGCCTTGACCCTTCCGGCGGCATCGCTCGCGCCCTTGGCTGCGCCCAGCGACGCGAACTTCGGTTTGGTCTGCGGGCGGTACTCGAGCGTCGCCAGGTCGAGGGCGAGCACGCCGTCCTTGGTCTTCTTGTAGAAGCCTGAGCCGGTCTTGTCGCCGAGCAGCTTGCGCTCCACCATCCGGCCGAGCGGCTCGGGGATCCGGAACGTTTCGCGCTGCTCGTCGGTGGGGAGATTGGTGTGGCAGTTCCGTGCGACGTCGAGGAGCACGTCGAGGCCGACCACGTCCGCCGTGCGGAACACCGCCGACTTCGGCCGCCCCATCGGCGCTCCGAAGATCGCATCGATCTCCTCGACGGTGAAGCCCTGGGAAAGCGCCTCGTGCATCAGCTGCATCATCGAGAAGGCGCCGATCCGGTTGGCGACGAAGTTCGGCGTGTCGTGCCCGAACACCACGCCCTTGCCGAGCACGTCCTCGGCGAAGCGCGCCACCCGCGCCACGACGGCAGGGTCGGTGTCGGTGCCGGCGATCAGCTCGAGCAGCTTCATGTAGCGCGGCGGGTTGAAGAAGTGGGTGACCAGGAAGCGGCGGCGGAACGACTCGCCGCGCCCCTCCATCAGTAGCCGGATCGGCAGCCCCGAGGTGTTGGAGGCGATCACCGCGTGCGGCGCCACCAGGGGCTCCAGCTGCTCGAACAGTGCGCGCTTGATCGCGAGGTCCTCCTTGACCACCTCGATCACCAGATCGGATTCTCCCACGCGGGCGAGATCGTCCTCGAAGTTCCCGACGGTGACGCGGTCGGCGTCACGGCCGCTGAAGAAGGAGGCCGGCTTGGACTTCAAGGCCTTGTCGAGGCCGCCGCGGGCGAAGGCGTTGCGGTCGGGCCCCCCCGCAGCTGGGCCCCCGCCGAAGGACGGGGTGGGTTGCGATGGCACGATGTCGAGCAGCAGGACGTCGAGGCCGGCACCGGCCAGGTGCGCGGCGATGCCGCTGCCCATCACGCCCGCGCCCAGCACGGAGACTCGTCGGAAGCGTTCACTCATGGGGGATCCTCTCGAGGTGGCATGGGTGGGCCGGGCCGCTACTGGAGCACGTAGGCGAGCGCGAACACGGCCACCAGCACCAGCACCGCCACCAGCGAGACCACCGCCAGGCGGCTCGACTTCGGGGGCGGGCGGCGCGGCGCGGCGCGGGTCGGCACCTCGGTATTGATTGGCTCGAAGCGCGCGCGCGGCGGCATCGACGGGGGCGCGACGCGGGTCATCTCCGGCGAGCCCTCGACGATCCCGGGGAGGGGTCGCCGGGGCGGTGTGGGGGCGACCGGAACCGGCGCGATCACCAGCGGCGCTGGGCGCGGCGGCGCGGGGCGCGGGGGCTCGCGGCGCGGCGCGTCGGGGTTCGGCGAAGGTTCCGCGGCGCGCAGCTCGGTCGGGATCGCGCTCATGGAATCGGTGCTCCCCTCCTGCGCCAGCGCGGCGGTGAGATCGCCCAGGCTCATCTCCTGCGTCGGGCGCATGCGCTTCGGCGCGAACAGCTGCTCCATCATCTCGGTGACATGACCGGGCCGCACCTTGCGCTGGTGGACGATCTCGTCGAGCGCCGCGGCGAGCTCCTCGGCGACCGCGAAGCGCCGCGCGGGATCACGCGCCAGCGCCTTGAGCACAATCTTGTCGAGCTCGCGCGGCACCGACTTCACCACCGACGAGGGAGGCGGCGGCGTGGCATCGCGCTCCGCCGCCACCGCCACCGGATCGTTGCTCGGCTTGTAGAGCTTCCGGCCGGCGCACAGCTCCCACAGCACCACCCCCGTCGAGAAGATGTCGCTGCGATGATCGGGCGGCGTGCCGTGGAGCACCTCCGGGGCGAGGTAGGACCACTTGCCCTTCACAACGCCTTCCGAGGTGTGCTCGCGATCGAGCGCGGTGAGCGCCCGCGCCAGGCCGAAGTCGACCAGCTTCACGGCGCCGGTCATCGAGATCATGATGTTCGAGAGCGACACGTCGCGGTGGATCAGCTTGAGCGGCACCCCGCCCTCGTCGGTGAGCTGGAAGCCGTAGTCGAGCGCCTCGGCCACGTCGCGCACCACCAGGGCGGCCACGCCCGGATCGATCGGCGCGCGCGCGGTGGCCATCACCTCGCGGAGGTCGCGACCGGCGATGTACTCCATCACCAGGTAGGCGCCCTCCGGCCCCTCGCCGACGTCGTACACCTGCGCGATGTGCGGGTGATTGAGCATCGCCAGGAGGCGCGCCTCCTCGAGGAACGAGGCCGCCATCCGCGGGTCCTCGGCGAGGTTCGGGAGCAGCCGCTTCAACACCACCGCCCGCTCGAAGCCCGCCGCGCCGGTCGCCGACGCGAGGTACACCTCCGCCATCCCGCCGTGCCCGATGCGCTCGCGCACACGGTAGCGACCCCCGAAGGTGGCGACCCGACCGGCCATGGGGCGCAGCATATCAGAACGGTTCACAGGCCGCGCTCGCGACGGGCGGCGCGCTCCTCGTGGGCGAGGTCGAAGATGATCTCGACCAGGCGGTCGGCGACGCGCTTCTGGTTGGCGAGGCGGTTCGTCATCCCGCGGAACGGCGCGAGATCGACCGGCGCGCCGAACACCGCGATCGCCTTCCGCTCGCCGGTGTAGTTGGCGCGGATGTCGGCGAGGATATCGCTCGACATGCCGTGGATGAACACCGGCACCACGATCGGCCACGCCTCGAGGACCAGCTTGCCGACCCCCGGGTGCGCCGGCAGCGGGGTGTAGGGATCGGGCCCTTTGTTGCGGCGTCCCTCGGGGTGGAAACCGACCACGATCGGCCCGCTCTTGAGCTCCTCGACCACCCGCGCCAGCGCCCACTTGTTGAACTCGGCCTTCGCCGGCTCGCGGAAGAAGGGCGGGAACATCCGCCCGCCACCGACGAGGAGATTGACCGCCATCCCGGCCGGACGGTCGTAGAAGAAGTCGCCGCGCACCGGGCACATCACCGGCTGGCGCAGGGCCAGCTTGCGATGGATCGCGATCAGCAACATGTACATGTCGAAGAAGCTGCGGTGATTCGACACCAGGAGGACGCGGTCCTGCGGAGTCAGGTGGGCGATCCGCTCCAGCCCGAGAGGGACCACCAGCCGCCCGGAGCCGAGCGTCATCCAGCTCTCGCTGACCCAGTGCAGCCACCCGTCGCCGGCCGGCTTGACGCGCCGGTAGAGCGCGTCCATGAGCAGGTAGGCGCGGCGCTCGAACGGCGTCAGCAGGTCGAGTGGAGGTGGGCCGAGCGGCTCCGTGCGCCCGCCTCCGGAACCGGGTGGTGGCTCTCGCCGCGGGAGCACCGCCGCACTGTAGCAGAGCTTGAAATCGTGCGGTATCAGTGCGATAGGTGCGAGCGGTTCATGCGCGCACCGCCCCTCACCCGCTCCGCCGCCTTCTACGACGTCGACGGCACGTTGATCAAGGCCAACATCGTCCACGCGTTCGCGTGGTACGCCGCCCACCAGCCCACCCTCGGTGGATCGCTCGCGAAGACCCTGCTCACCGCCCTCTCCGTGCCGATGTTCCTGGCCGCCGACAAGCTCTCGCGGAAGGCCTTCAACGAGCTCTTCTACCGCTACTACAAGGGGATGAGCGAGGACCGCCTCGTGCTGCTCGCGGAGGAGCTGTTCGACGACGTGATCAAGCCGAGTATTTTTCCGCGCGCGCGCGATCTCGTCGAGGAGTCGAAGCGCGCCGGATGCAAGCAGGTGATCCTCTCGGGCGGCCTCGACTTCACCGTGCGACCGCTCGCGCGCTACCTCGGCATCGACGTCTTCTTGGCCAACCGGCTCGAATTCTCCGACGGGTACGCGACCGGGCGCCTGCACAAGCCGTTCATCGCCGGCGCGACCAAGGCGGAGATCATGCGCGACTACGCCGCGGCGAACGATATCGATCTCGCGCGCTCGTGGGCCTACTCCGACAGCTACTCCGACTACCCGATGCTGGCCGTCGTCGGGCGTCCGACGGCGGTGAACCCGGATTTCCGGCTGCGCAACGTGGCGCGGTCGTACGACTGGCCGGTGCTCGACCTGAGGTAATCCGGAATGCGCGCACTATTGTCCCCGAGGCCGCGGCCCCGCCAGCGCGGCGCCTACGACGACAACGTCATCACCATCGACAGCGACTCCGCGCCGCGGCTGATCTTCTACGGCGAGGACTTCCTGTGCGAGGACCTCCCGGTCGGCACGCGGGTGATCTACCCGCGCCGCCCGATCGCCGGATTGCCGAATCCCCGCGCGGCGATCCATCACGCGCTCAACCATCCCGAGGACTCGCCGCCGCTGCACGCGCTGCTCGAGCCGGGGATGAAGGTGACGATCGCCGTCGACGACATCTCGCTGCCGCTGCCGATGATGGCGCGGCCCGATATCCGCGAGACCATCCTCGACATCGTGTGCGGGATGCTCGCCGATCACGGGGTCGACGACGTGCACATCATCGTCGCCACGTCGCTGCACCGCCGCATGACCGACAGCGAGATCAAGCGGATGGTGGGCGACAAGGTCTACAACGCCTTCGCCCCCGACCGCCTCTACAACCACGACGCCTGCGATCCCGACGGGATGGTCATCCTCGGCGAGACCGCGCACGGCGAGGTGGTGGAAACCAACAAGCGCGCCGCCGAGAGCGACCTCGTCATCTACGTGAACATCAACCTCGTGCCGATGGACGGCGGCCACAAGTCGGTGGGCGTCGGGCTGTGCGGCTACGAGTCGCTGAAGGCGCATCACACCCCGAAGGCGATCGTCGACTCGAACTCGTTCATGGACCCGAAGCACTCGGCGCTCAATCACTCCGTCGAGCGGATCGGCCGGGTGTGCGACGAGCACATGAAGGTCTTTCACATCGAGACCGCGCTCAACAACCGGATGTTCTCCGGGCCGCTCTCGTTCCTCATGAAGAACGAGGACGACTTCACCGAGATGGATCGCCTCAAATACCAGGCGATCAAGTTCGCCCTCGACCGGACGCCGCGCGCGCTCCGGCGCGAGATCTTCATGCGCACACCGGCGGCCTACGAGCTGATCGCGGTGCACGCCGGCGCCACCGAGCCGGTGCACGAGAAGATCCTCCGCAAGTGCTTCGATCAGTACTGTATCCCCGTCGAGGGGCAGGCCGATATCCTGATCTCCGGGATCCCCTACATCTCGCCCTACAACGTCAACTCCAAGGCGCTCAACCCGCTGCTGGTGCAGGTGCTGGCGCTCGGCTACTTCTTCCACATGTACCGCCACAAGCCGCTGCTGAAAAAAGGCGGCGTGATGATCGTCACCCACCCGTGCTCGGACCAGTTCGATCCGGTGCACCACCCGTCGTACATCGAGTTCTTCAACCGCCTCCTGCCCGAGACGCGCGACGCCTACACGCTCGAAAAGAAGTACCAGGACGAGTTCGCCTACAACCCCTCCTACGTCGAGATGTACCGCCGCGGGAACGCCTACCACGGCGCGCACCCGTTCTTCATGTGGTACTGGGGCCAGGCGGGGCGCGAGCACTGCGGGAAGGTGATCGTCGTCGGGTCGGACAACGTGACGGTGCCGAAGCTGCTCGGCTGGGAGCGCGCCGACACGCTGGCGGAGGCGATCAGCATGGGCCGCTCGCACATGGGGCGCTCGGCGCAGATCACCATGCTCCACCACCCGCCGATCCTGATGACCGACGTGACGTAGCGACCTTGAAAATTCGGTTCATTGGACCGATTTTTCAAGGTAGACTGCGACGATGATCGACCGGAGTTTTCACCTCCGCGAGCTCGCCCGCCTCCTCGGTGGGCACCGCGTGGTGGCGATCCTCGGCGCCCGGCAGGTCGGCAAGACGACGATCGCGCGGGCGTTCGCCGCGTCGCGGAGGGGGCCGAGCCACTTCTTCGACCTGGAGGATCCGGGCGATCTCGCCCGGCTGGAGGAGCCGATGCTGGCTCTCGGCGATCTCCGGGGCCTGGTGGTGCTCGACGAGGTGCAGCGCCGTCCCGAGATCTTCCCCGCGCTGCGGGTGCTGGCCGACCGACCGCGTGGAGCGCGCTTCCTGCTGCTCGGGAGCGCCTCGCCGTCGCTGCTCCGTCAGACCTCGGAGTCGCTCGCCGGCCGCATCGTCTTCCATTCCCTCGGCGGCCTGTCCCTCGACGAGGTCGGCCCGGCGGCGGCGCGGCGGCTGTGGCATCGAGGCGGATTTCCCCGCTCGTTCACCGCTCGCTCCAACCGAGAGAGCGCCGATTGGCGCCGGGCGTTCATCCAGACCTTCCTCGAGCGGGACCTCGCCCAGATGGGGATCTCCCTCGCCCTCCCGGCGCCCGCGCTGCGCCGCTTCTGGACCATGCTCGCCCACTACCACGGGCAGATCCTCAACTCGTCGGAGCTCGGTCGGGCCTTCGGCGTCGCCGACACGACGGTGCGCCACTACCTCGACCTTCTGTGCGGCACCTTCATGGCCCGGCAGCTCCCGCCGTGGCACGAGAACCTCGCCAAGCGGCAGGTGAAGTCGCCGAAGATCTACGTGGCCGACAGCGGCCTGCTGCACACGTTGCTCGACATCGACTCGGGCGAGCAGCTCGAGCGCCATCCCAAGATCGGCGCGTCGTGGGAGGGCTTCTGCCTGGAGGCGCTGGTGCACCACCTCGGGGCGCGGGAGGGCGAGTGCTTCTTCTGGGCCACCCACGGCGGCGCAGAGCTCGACCTCCTGGTGATGCGCGGGCGGGTGCGGCGGGCCTTCGAGATGAAGCGCACCGATGCGCCGCGGATCACCCCGTCGATGCGCACCGCGCTCGCCGATCTCCACCTCGACTCGCTCGACGTGATCCACGCCGGCGAACACACCTTCCCGCTCGCCCCTCGGATCCGCGCCGTCGCCCTGGGCCGCCTCCTCGACGACGTGCCACCCCTCGGGTGACCATGGCGGACCGCCGCGCGCCCGCCTATGATGGCCTCGTCACGATGGATGAGCTGACTTTCGGCCGGTACCGCGCGACGTCGGTGATCAATCACGGGCGGACCGGCGTCGTCTACCATGCGTCGTTCGCGGGCGGGGCGAAGAAGGTCGCGCTGAAGGCGCTCGATCCGCTGGTGTGCAACGATCTCGTGCTGCGCGAGCGCTTCATTCGCGGGGCGCGCGCGACCAGCCTGGTGTGCTCGCCCCACCTCGCGACGATCTACGAGGTGGGGGTGCAGATGCCCTCGGGACAGGTGTGGTGCGCCATGGAGCTCATCGAAGGTCGCTCGCTCGCGGTGGTGCTGGCCGACGCGCAGCTGCGCGGCGATCGCTTCCCGCAGGGGACGGCGCTGCACATCGCCAAGCAGCTCTGCTCGGCGCTCGCAGCGGTGCACGCCGGCGGCGTGATCCATCGCAACGTCAAGCCCGCCAACGTGATGCTGGCGACGCGTGGCATGGACCGCTTCTTCGTCCGCCTGGTCGGCTTCTCCCTGGTCAAGCTGAATGAGAGCGACGGCACGGGCGAGGAGCTGACCGCCCGCGGCGCGGTGGTCGGGACGCCCGCCTACATGGCCCCCGAGGCGCTGGTCGACTCGAGCCAGGTCGACCGCACCGCCGACATCTACTCGCTCGGCGTGGTGATGTACGAGATGCTCACCGGCCGCCTCCCGTACGGCGGCGCGTCGACGCGCTCGGTGATCGACCAGCTGATCGCCAAGCAGGCGGGCCCGCCGCCGCTCGGGATCGAGCCGCTGATCGACGAGCTGCTGACCCGGATGCTGTCGCCCGATCGCGCTCTCCGTCCGGTCACCGCCGACGACGTGCTCGGCGTGCTGGCGATGAGCAGCCTCGACGAGGACGGGCCGACCAGCCTCGATCTCACCCCCGCCGCCTTCAAGGACGACCCGCTCGACACCGACTCGACGCTGCCGGGCAAGCGCCGCCTGACTTGAGCGGAACGGTCTACTGTCCTGTCCGAGAAATTCTTTGCAGAATTTCTCAGCCAGAGCACAAGCCATGATCCCACGGGGCGTGCCGCCCCGCCCCGTCGGCAAAGCCGCCTGGGTCCCCACCCCTGCTCACGGCGGCACTTGCCGCCGGGCCGCGGCAGTGCGCGGCCTTTTTCTACTGCGAACTTCTGTGTCGGGACGCTAGGAGCCTGTTGGGGTACCAGGGCCGGATCACTGCACCTCGCACTCGTGGGCGGGGTTGCAGCCCGCCTGCCTGTTCTTGCAGGGATCGAGCAGGCAGGTCACCTTGCTGCCCATGCAGACGGGGTCCTTGGCGGTCTTGAGGAGCGCCAAGCACTGGCAGGGCGCGTTGTCGCAGTAGCTCGAAAACAGGCGACACTCGCCGGCCGTGACGCAGCCCGGCGCGCCCCCGTCGGTGGTGACGGTCCCGTCGGCCGACCCGGCGAGATCGCGGGCCGCGAGGTCGGTTGCGGCGAGATCCTCGGACGCGGAGGCATCGCTGGCACGGAGGTCGCGTGCGGTCGCCGCGTCGCTGGCGCTGCCGTCGCTCTTGCAGCCGGCGGCTGCGATCAGGAGAACCGGGAGGAGCAGGAGAATCACGCGCATGGTCACCTCGCGCCCTACAGTATAGCGCGGCTCCGGTATACAATCGGCGGCCACCCAAGGAGTCGTCATGGTCGCGCGCCGCCTCGTCGTCCTCGCACTCTCTGCCGGCGCCTTCGCGCTGGAGGGTTGCGGCTCCGAACCGCCCTCGCTCGCGCTGGACCTCGCCGCACCGGGCGACCTCACGATGGCGCAAAGCCCGAGCGACGGCCCGCGCGATCTCACCGTGCCGCAGGATCGCGCGGCCGGCTGCAGCGACGACAAGGACTGCGCGGGCGCCACCCCGCGCTGCGATCCCAAGAGCGGTCAGTGCGTCGGCTGCACGCAGGACGCCCAGTGCCCCGAAGGCGCGCTCTGCCGGATGGGCGCGTGCGCGCAGGGCTGCTCGATCGGTCACGGCTGCGGCGACGCAGGGGTGTGCGACGTGGACGCCGGAGTGTGCCGATCCTGCGGCAGCGACGGGGACTGCAAGGACCCCGCCGCGCCACGCTGCGATGCAGCATCGATGCAGTGCGTCCTCTGCCTCCCGCAGAAGGACAACTGCGCGGCCGGCAAGTACTGCGTCGCGAAGAACGGCGCGTTCTCGTGTGTCGATGGCTGCAAGGGCGACGACGAGTGCAAGGCCGGCGACGGCGGCGCGCCCGCCGGCCGCTGCTGCGATCGCCTGTGCGTCGACACCGCCGGGAGCAACGCCCACTGCGGCCAGTGCGGCAGCGCGTGCAACAACGGCCAGTCCTGCTGCGCCTCGGCGTGCGCCGACTTCACCTCCGACGTGGCGAGCTGCGGCGGCTGCGGCCTGGCGTGCAAGCTGGCGAACGCCACGCCGGCATGCAAGGGCGGCCAGTGCGCCGTCGCTGCCTGCGCGAACGGCTTCGGCGACTGCGACCAGAGCGCGCAGAACGGCTGCGAGATCGCCCTCGGCGCCGACGCGAAGAACTGCCTCGCCTGCGGCAAGGCATGCGCGGTCGCCCATGGCACGGCCGGCTGCGCGATGGGCTGCACCGTCGCTGCGTGCGACCCGGGCTTCGCGGACTGCAACAAGGTGGTGGCCGACGGCTGCGAGATCGAACCCGCGAAGGATCTCGCGCATTGCGGCGGCTGCGCGCAGCCCTGCGCCACGCCCCACGCCACCCCCGCGTGCAAGGCCGGCGCGTGCGCGGTCGCGCTGTGCGACGCCGACTGGGGCGACTGCAACGGCAAGCCGGGCGACGGCTGCGAGGTGGACGTACGCAGCGATCCCTCGCACTGCGGCAAGTGCGGCGCAATGTGCGGCAACAACCAGGTGTGCGCGCTCGCGCTCTGCAAGCCACCCGGCACCGTGCTCTTCACCGTCGACGGCGGCAGCGTCGGCGCACCGGCGATCGGCCCCGACGGAACGATCTACTCGGTCGGCATCGACGGCCTCCTCCGCGCGATCCACCCGGTGACCGGCAAGCCGATCTGGACAAGCGCGGTGAGCAGCGGTGCCGGCCGCACCTACTTCTACGCCATCGGCGGCGTCACCCTCGGCAAGACCCACCTCTACGTGGGCGGCGTCGACACCAACCTCTACGCCTACGATTACACCGGCAAGCTCGCCTGGAAGGCGCCGATCGGGCAGGACGGCAGCTACGCCACGCCCGCGATGGAGGCCGACGGGACGATCATCGCCGCCGGCCGCGGCGCGTTCGTGGTGGCGGTCAACCCCGACGGCACGGTGAAGTGGAAGTACACCATGGGCGGCTCGGTGGAGAGTTCGAGCCCGGCGATCGCCAGCGACGGGACGATCTACCTCCCGACCTGGAGCGACGGCAACATGTACGCGATCAATCCCGACGGCACGCTGAAGTGGAAGAAGTCGAACGGCGGCGGCGCGGTCTCGTCGCCGGCGATCGATCAGAACGGCAACATCTACACCGGCAACCACAGCCCCGCCGACACGATCTTCCACGTCTTCAAGCCCGACGGCAGCGAGCTCTGGAAGTCCCCGGTCGGCAACATCCACGGCGGCTGCGCGCTGGCCTTCGACGGCACGGTCTACGTGGGCAACGACTCGGCGGTGATCGCGATCAAGCAGGACACCACCATCCGCTGGACCTCGGAGGCGGTCGGCGGCTGGGTGGGCGGCGGCATCCTCTTGACCGAAGACGGCATGGTCCACGCCCCGGTGACCGGCAACCAGACGCTGGTGATCATCGAGCCGAGCGCGGGGAAGATCCTCGCCACCGTCGCGCTCGGCGGCGACCCCTCACCGCCGACGATCGGCTTCCACGGCGCCCTCTACATCGGCACCTCGAAGGGCAAGCTGATCGCCTACACCGGCACCTCGCGCGGCCTGGACTCCGACTCGGCCTGGCCGAAGCACCACCGCGACTACGGGAACAGCGGGCGCAAGCCGTAGGAGGTTCCATCGAGGAGGCCGCGGGCGCGGAGGGGGGCTCGCACCTGCTCCTCCATCACCGTGCGCGCGAGCGTGAGGTACTGATCGCGCGGGAGCCAGCCGAGGGTCGGGCCCTCGTCGCTGCCGGCCGATCCTTCGAGCGAGGCTTCGAGCGCTGCGATGGCGCTCGCGGCGGCCCGGGACAAGCCGGCGCGCGCAGCGTCGTCGAGATCGGCGCCTGCCCAGTCGAGGAAGGTCCAGCCGAAGGCGCCGTGGGCGGCCTCGTCCTTGGCGATGCGCGCGATCACCGCGCGAAGGAGCGGGTGGGTGGCGGCGCGGGCGGTGGCGCGCTGCATGGGCACGGAGAAGGTCTCACCGACGCAGAACACGCGCACCACCAGCTCGGCGGCGCGCACGAGCGGCGACAGATCGAGGCTCGGACGCAGGAAGAGCGCGTCGGGATCGTGGCGCAGCGCGGCGCCACCCCCGAGGGCCGCCGCCACCCGGGCGCACAGCTCGACATGGGCGGTCTCGTCGAGGAGAAAGCGCGAGCACTCCGCCACCAGGTCGATCGGCGCGCGCGCGGCGATCAGCGCCTCGACGGTGGCGGCGCAGGCGGCGGCGGTGCGGTACTCCTGGAAGGCGGCGACGGTCCAGAAGCGGCGGGCGCGGAGGACGGTCCCGGGCGGATAGGCGGCGGGATCGAGCGTGTCCCACGGCAGTCGCTCGATGTCCGGGCGCTGGCGGCGCCAGCGACGCTCGAGCGCGCCGCCGAGGATCGACAGCTCGAACAGCGCCTCGGCCGCCATCAGCCCTTGCCGCCGCCGTCCTTGCAGCCCGCGTCGCCGCAGCCACCGTCGGTGGGGCCCGCCAGATCACCCTGGAAGGGGTTGCTGGTGTCGATTTCTGGCATGTCCACGAGCAGCGTCTGATCGGGCGGCGAGGCCTGATCGGGCGGCGTTGCCATATCGAGGAGGAAATTCCCGGAGTCGGCGTTGGCCGGACCGGCGTCGACGAACGGGTTCGAGACGACCGCGCTACCGCAGGCCGTGGCGAACGCCGCACCGGCCATCGTTCCGGCGAGGAGGAGCGGGCGGGCACGAAGAAGTCGCGGGCGATTGGACTTCATGGAAGCGGTAGTCCGCAATCAGTGGGCCAGAAGGCGCTTCTCGACGGGAGCCGCCCTCCCAACGCCTCCGGAAGCAGGCGGAACTGCGACACCGCTGTCAGGCTCCGCCGGGGAGTCAGGTGAGGGTCACCGTCGTCTCGACCAGGTTGCTCTTGATCCCGCTCTTGTCGATCACCTGGAGCTGCACCTTCACCGGGCCCTTCGGGTAGAGCAGGTTGGTCTCGATCGAGAGGGTGATCGCCGCGCGGCTGGCCGAACCGCCGAGCTCGATCGGCAGCTCCTTCACCACCGGCGCGAGCCCGTCGAGGGTGAGCGTGACGACCTGCTTGCCGCCGTTGATGTCGCCGCCGAAGTACTCGAGCATCGCGTTCAGCACGATTGCGTCGCCGCGCTTCACCATCGACGAGACCGGCTTGAAGTTCGACAGCGTCGGAGCCGAGTCGCAGGCGGTGGCGAAGAGCAGCGTCAGCGCGAGCGCGGAGAGGAGCCTGGAGCGTCGGGGCAGCATGTGCGTCTCCTTCACGTGGGGTGCGACGGTGGCAGCACGTTCTTCATCCCCGCGTCGACGCCAGCAGCTCCTCGATCACCTTGCGCGCGATCTTCAGGCGATCCGGCCGCTCCGCCTCCTGCCAGGTGCGCGAGAGGCGCATGTCGGGCGTGAGGCGCCACGGCGAGCGCTTGCGATTCACCAGCTCCATCACCTTCTCCGGCTTGAGCGGCGTCTCGTCGCCGAGGGCGAGCGCGAGGCGCGACTCGCTGAGCTCGATCGCCGTCGCTGCGAGCTTCCGCCCGAGGCCCTTCACGATCATGATCTCGGCGAGCATCTCGACCTCGACCGGCGGCGCGCCGTAGCGATCGGTCAGCTCGGAAACCAGCCCGCCCACCTGCTCCTCGTTGCGCGCTGACGAGAGCCGCTTGTAGAAGTCCAGGCGCTGCGAGGTGTCGGGCAGGTAGTCGTCGGGGATGTAGCCGGGGAGGTCGCAGGTCAGCTCGGGATCGCGCTCCTGCACGATCGACTCGCCGCGCAGCGTGGCCACCGCCTCCTCGAGGAGCTGGGTGTACATCTCGAAGCCCACCGCGGCGATCTGCCCCGACTGCTTGGCCCCGAGGAGGTCGCCCGCGCCGCGGATATCGAGGTCGTGCGAGGCGATCTGGAAGCCCGCGCCGAGCTCGGTGAACTTCTGGAGGACCGCCAGCCGCTGCTTCGCCTCCGACGACAGCGAGCCTTCCGGCGGCACCAGCAGGTAGCAGTAGGCGCGGACCTTGGCGCGGCCGATGCGCCCGCGGAGCTGGTAGAGCTGCGCCAGCCCGAAGGTGTCGGCGCGATCGACGAACATCGTGTTCGCGCGCGCGATATCGAGGCCGCTCTCGATGATCGTGGTGCACACCAGGACATCGAACTTCCCGTCGACGAAATCGACCATCACCCGCTCGAGATCCTCGGCCGGCATCTGGCCGTGGCCGACGCCGACGCGCAGTTCGGGGAGCAGCTCCCGGAGCTTGGCCGACCACTTGTGGATGTCTTCCACCCGGTTATGGACGAAGAAGACCTGCCCGCCGCGCGCCAGCTCGCGCTTGATCCCCTCGACCAGCAGCGCGTCGTCGTAGCGCGCCAGCAGGGTGCGGATCGCCAGGCGATCGGCCGGCGGCGTGGTGATGATCGAGATCTCGCGGATCCCGGTCAGCGCCATGTGCAGCGTGCGCGGGATCGGCGTGGCGCTCATCGTCAGGCAGTCGATCTGGGTGCGCATCGCCTTCAGGCGCTCCTTGTGCGAGACGCCGAAGCGGTGCTCCTCGTCGATCACCAGCATTCCGAGGTCCTTGAAGCGCACATCGGCGGAGAGCAGGCGGTGGGTGCCCACCACCACGTCGATCTTCCCCTCGGCGAGCGCCTTGATCACCTCGATCTGCTCGGGGCGCGACTTGAAGCGCGAGAGGGACGCGACCCGGATCGGGAAATCCTTCAGCCGCTCGGCGAACGTCACCGCGTGCTGCTCGACCAGCACCGTCGTCGGCGCGAGCACCGCCACCTGCTTGCCGCCGAGCGCCACCTTCACCGCCGCGCGCATCGCCACTTCGGTCTTGCCGTAGCCGACGTCGCCGCACACCAGGCGGTCCATCGGGCGGTCCTGCTCGAGGTCGGCGAGCACGTCGTCGATCGCCTTCTGCTGGTCGATCGTCTCCTCGAACGGGAAGGCCAGCTCGAACTCGCGGAAGAGCTGCTCCCCGTCGCTGTCGAGGTGGTAGCCGTGGCCCGGGAGGGCGAGGCGCTGGGCGTAAATCTGGAGGAGATCCTCGGCCAGCTTCTTGACCTCGGCGGAGACGCGCGAGCGGGTCTTGGCCCAGGTGAGCCCGCCCAGGCGATCGACCTTCGGCTTGACGCCGTCGGCGCCGACGTAGCGCTGCACCTCGTCGAGGCGCCACACCGGGAGGTAGAGCGCGCCGCCGTCGTACTCGAGGTGCAGGAAGTCGCAGGAGCCACCTAAAGGGCCTTCGGCCGCCCCGTCCTTCGGCGGGGGCCCAGTCCGTCTCGTCGCTACCGGCAGCTTGGTGAGGCCGCGGTAGGTGCCGACGCCGTGCAGCTTGTGGACGATGAAGGCGCCGACCTCGAGATCGCGGAAACCGCCCGCGTCAGACACCGCCGTCTTCGGGGTCTTGGCGGCGCGGCGGGTCGACTTCTCGCCGAAGATCTCGGCCTCGGTGATGACGGCGATCCCGTCGGCGGGGAGGCGGAAGCCGTGGGCGAGCGGACCGATCCGGATCTCGAGCGCGCCCGGGCGCGGGATGTTCAGGAGATCGAATGGCTCCACGGTGCGGTAGAGGTGCGGGGAGAGGCCGTAGCCGCGGAGGAGTGATTCGAGGCGCTCGGCGTGCGGGAGGTTCGGCGACACCAGGATCGTGCGCGCGCCGTCCTCGCCGAGCTCGTGGATCTCGGCCACCAGCGGGCGGAGGAGGTGCTCGTGCTTCTCCGCCATCGCGCGCCGGAGCTCGGTGGAGAGCTCGCCGTTCGAGGTGGAATGGATGCGCAGCGACGGGGCACCGTCCCCCGCGAGGTCGAGCGCGCGCACCTCGATCGCGCGCGCGTCGGCGAACGCACCGCGCAGCTCGCCCGGCGAAAGGAAGAACTGCGCGGGGGGGAAGGCGAGGCGGTGCTCGGCGACGCGGGCGTGGTAGGCCTCGTCGCCGCGCGCCAGCTCGTCCTCGAGCGCGTCGAAAATGGTGTCCGGCTCATCGACGAAGAGGGTCGCCCCGGGCGGGAGGTACTCGGTGATCGGCGCCATCCGCTCGTGGAATGCCGGGGTGAGCGCCTCGACGCCAAAGAAGTCCTCGCCGGCCTCGATCTGATCGAGGATCGCGCGCGTCTTCCCCGACGGGTGGGCGACGTGATCGGCGACCTCGAGCAGGCGCTCGCGCGGGGTCGCGCCGCGGGTGAGGATGGTCTCGCGGACCGGGTGGATGAACACCTCGGGGACCGGGCGGAGGGTGCGCTGCGTCGACGGATCGAAGAAGCGGATCGACTCGACGAGATCGCCCATCAGCTCGACGCGAAACGGGAAGCGGTAGAGCGGGACGAAGACGTCGATCACCCCGCCGCGGACGGCGAAGGTGCCGGGATCCTCGACCACCGGGGCGCGGCTGTAGCCTCCGCGCGCGAGCAGGGCGAGGGTGCGATCGCGGTCGATCTCCTCCTCCGCCTGCAGCACATCGACCAGCTCGGCGAAGGCGGCGCGCGGCACCACCCGCCTCGAAAAGCCGGCCGCGGAGGTCACCAGCACCTCGCCGGTGAGGCCCTGCGAGAGGCGGAAAAGCGTCGCCATCCGGCGCAGGATCGCGCGGCGATCGGGCGACACGTCGGCCCAAGGCGCGGTCTCCAGCTCGGGGAGCAGCATCACCCGCGGCGGCGCGGCCGGATCGGCCTCGGCCGACTGGGGAAGGAACAGCCCGAGGTCGCGCGCCAGCGCCTGGGCCTCGCTCCCATCGCTGGCGATCACGATCAGCGGGCGCTGCGAGGCCGGGAGCGCGCCCGCCAGCGACGCCACCACCGCGGCCTGGAGCGGCCCATCGCAGCCGAGCAGCCGCACCCGCCGCGCCTCGGCCACGCGCAGCCGCGACAGCTCGGAGAGCACCTGCCGGAGGGGCAGGCCGGTGACCTCCTCGTCGACGGGGGTGGTTTCCACGAGCGCATCCATGATGAAGGCCGGAAGCTACGGCAGGGACGGGTGCGACGCAACCTCGGAGGGCTTGCGGCGGCTGGCGGAAGGCTGGCGGCCCGGTGGCGATGGCCTTGGCTGCAGGCACGACCTGGGCACGACCTCCGGCGGATTGTGAAATCAGATATCATCAGGGACATCCCGGATCTGAAGTTCATCGAGGTCCAGTCACCCTGAGGGGGAGTTGCGAGCGGGTGGGCCGTTCGCGGTCGCTGCATTGGCGCCGCCCTGATGCTGGCTTTCTGCCTCCGGGTGACCTATAGAGGTCGCAACGAGGAGTGATCGAATGGCCCGTGTGGTGAAGTGCGTGAAGATGGGCAAGGAGCTTCCGGGGATGCGCTGGAAGCCGTTCGAGGACGAGTTCGGCCAGAAACTCTACGACCAGGTCTCGGACGAGGCGTGGAAGCTCTGGCTCGAGCACTCGAAGATGCTGATCAACGAGTACCGCCTCGACCTCGTCACACCACACGCGCAGAAGATGCTGCGCGAGCAGTGCGACGCGTTCTTCTTCGGCGACGGCGCCCAGCTCCCTCCCGACTACAAGGCGCCGAAGGCCAAGTAAGCCCTCGCCGCGGAGCGACGATGAAGGCGCCCGGCGAGATCCTGCTCGTGTCGTGCTACGAGCTCGGGCATCAGCCTCTCGGCCTCGCCTCGCCGGCCGGCTTCCTGGCCCGCGCCGGCTACTCCCCCGCCGCCCTCGACCTCGCGGTGCAGGTGCTCGACGAGGACGCGATCCGGCGCGCCCGGATCGTCGCGATCTCGGTGCCGATGCACACCGCGCTGCGGATCGGGGTGCGCGTGGCGGAGCGGGTGCGGGCGCTCTCCCCGTCGGTGCACATCTGCTGCTTCGGCCTCTACGCGCCGCTCCACGGGCGCTTCCTGCGCTCCCACGGGGTCGACTCGGTGCTCGGCGGCGAGTACGAGGAGGAGCTGGTGCGGCTCTGTGATCGCCTGGCGGCGGGCGACGCGCCCGCGAACGGACTCCAGGCGGTCCGCCTCGAGCGCCTCGACTTCGCCCGGCCCGAGCGCGCGGCGCTGCCTCCGCTGCGAAGCTACGCGAAGGTGGTGCGCGAAGACGGCAGCGAGCAGGTCGCGGGCTACACCGAAGCCTCGCGCGGTTGCCTCCACCACTGCCGCCACTGCCCGATCCCGCCGCTCTACGACGGACGCTTCTTCATCGTCCCCGTCGCGGTCGTCCTCGCCGACGTGCGCGCCCAGGTGGCCGCGGGCGCGACCCACATCACGCTCGGCGATCCCGATTTCCTGAACGGCCCGGGCCACGCGCTCGCGATCGCGCGGGCGATCCATGGCGAGTTCCCGTCGCTGACCTTCGATATCACCGCCAAGGTGGAGCACCTCATCCGCCACCGCGCGCTCCTGCCCGAGCTGGCGAGCCTCGGCTGTCTGTTCATCGTCTCGGCGGTCGAGTCGCTCTCCGAGCGCGTGCTGGCGATCCTCGACAAGGGCCACACCCGCGCCGACGTGGTCACCGCGCTCACCGCGACTCGCGCCGCCGGGATCGCCCTCCGCCCGTCGCTGGTGCCGTTCACGCCGTGGTCCACCCTCGACGATTTCCACGATCTGATCGGGTTTGCCTGGGAGCACGATCTGGTCGATGCGCTCGATCCGGTCCAGCTCGCGATCCGCCTGCTGGTGCCGCCCGGCTCGCTGCTCGAGGCGCACCCGGAGATGCGCCCGCACCTCGGCGTGCTCGACGAGGCGGCGCTCACCTGGCGCTGGACCCACCCCGATCCACGGATGGATGCGCTGCAGCGCGCGGTGCACGCCACCGTCGCTGACGCCGCCCTGGCGAAGGAGGATCCGCGGACCACCTTCGCCGCGATCGCGCGCCTCGCCGCGCGCGCCGCCGGCCGGAGCGACGCCCCGCCGCTGGAGACGGAGACGCCGCGCCCCCGCCGCCGCGTCCCGCGCCTCACCGAGCCCTGGTTCTGCTGAGCCGAGCCGACCGAGGGCCAGTTCGGCTCTCTCGTGGCACAAAGCCTTTAGAATTCGACGTCAGCCCGGCGGGATCTCCACCTCGTTGATCAGCTTCACGTCCATCCCCGCCGGATAGCCGTACGAGACGTTCTTGGTGAAGATCGTCGTCTTCGGCGTGCCCCAGCCCCACACCCAGAGACCGAAGCGCCCGCTGCTCTTCATCTCGTGGCGTCCGTTCTGGCACTTCCCGACCGCCTGGAAGTCGCCGGTCGAGAGGTCGACGCGGGTCCACTCGTAGTCGCCGATCGGCTTCCAGCCGGTGAGGGTGCCCGCGCAGTCGAGGCTGACCTCGGAGAACTGCTCGCTGCCGGGCTCGCGGGCGCGCACCACCACCAGGTTGGTCTCGGGATAGGTCGGGTCGGTGAAGAAAACATAGGATTTCATGTACTGCTGCGGTGGCACGCTGATCACGAATTCGGGATCGCCGTGGCCATTCAGCTCCGGCTTCCACTGCGAGCCGCTCATGTAGGTGAACAGCATGAACGGGTGATCGGTGTCCTGGCTCTTCACCACGAAGGGCTTCTCGGTGATGAACTCCTTCACCTCGCCGAGCTTGAGCGACGCAGGGCCACCGACGTTGGACGACCAGGTGAGCTGCGTGCCATTCACCGTCCCCACCACCCGCCAGATCGCCGGCTCGCTGACGCGCGGGCGATACATCACGCCGACGTATTCGCTGCCGAGCGCCTTCACCGGCGGCAACATCTGCTCGGCATGATCGCAATACGCAACACCGAGCGGGACACGCAAGCATGCGGAACCGCCCATGAATCCGACCCGCTTGTCCGATTGCAGGACGCTGCCGGTGAGCGCGGCGGACTGGGCGATCTGGGCGTGCTCGCCGCGCTGGAGGGTGAAGACGAGCTTGGCGCCTGCCTTCGCCGCGGGAATGCCGCCGCCGCCGGTCACCGCCGCCACCGGCACCATCGTCACCCGGGTGTCGTCCTCGGCGGCCACCACGTTCAGCGTCGGCAGGCCGATCCCGAGGCCGGGGTCGTTCTCGTAGGCGTTGACCGCGACGTAGTTGGTGTCCCAGACGCTGGTGGGCAGGAGCAGCGACGCCCCGGTCACCGCCGCGCTGCCGCCGCCGTAGGGATTCATCTGATAGGCGACCACCGGAACATCGGACTGGATCCGGAATGACTTTCCGACGGTGGTGGCGCTGACCGGGTGCAGGAGGGGCTGCGCCGAGTCCACCGGGCAGGGCGAGACTCCGGAGCCGACGGTGCCCTTCGGCCCGGCGAGGAACAGGATCACCACCTCGCCGGGCGGGATGCCGGCCGCCGGATCGAAGGCCTTGTAGGTGAGCGCCTTCCCCGAGCCCGATGGGATCCGCGCGAAGCTCGCCACCGATAGCGCGGCGCCGCCATAGCTCACCTTGACGTGCGCCGGCTGGGTCCAGGTGTTGGCGACGAAGGCCGCGAAGCAGGCGATCTGGAGCGGCTGGGGCATGAAGGTCGCGTAGTACTCGCAGCCGATCGACTGCTTCACCGCGGCGGCGGCGGCGCAGGCGTTGACGCAGGCGCGCTGCCCCGGCTCGCAGGCGTCGGTCCCGGCGCAGGCCTCGAGCTCGGTGCCGTGGCAATCGACCACCGAGCGGCGGTCGTCGGAGCAGGTCTGAAGGCAGGGCGGCGTCTGGTCCACCTCGACGGCGGCGTCCACGAGCGGTGCGCCGTCGCTGCGCCGGCCCGGCGCGTCACACCCGAGCGGCAGCACGGCGATCGCAAGCGCGAGAACGCGGACGGACGCGCTCATGTCAGAGGCACCTGTTCATGAACGGACTGTACCATCGGGTCCCCGGGCGCGTGGTAGAGTCGCTGCCATGGCGCGAGCGCGCGCGGGGTCCTGGGCTCTCCTCCTCCCGCTGCTCGTCGGCGGGCTCTCGTCGGGCTGCGGGTCCGGGGCCGAGGCGGACGGGGCGGGCAACCCCGTCGATCAGGCCAGCGGCGTCCAGGACGGCGGCGCGGTGGACCAGGCCTCCGGGCCAGACGAGGCCCTCCTCACCGATGGAGGCTCCGCGGGGGGCGACGGCGGCGCGCTGGACGCGGGCGCCGACGCGCAGCCGTGCGCCCAGACGTGCAAGGGGTGCTGCAGCGCGCAGCAGGCCTGCCAGCCCGGAGACCAGGCCCAGGCCTGCGGTGTCGGCGGCGCGGGGTGCAGCGCGTGCGGCGGGGAGCGGCCGAGGCGCAGCCACTCCGACGCCGCGCGCTCGAGGCGCTCCTTCAGCGCGCGCACCTCCTCGTCGCTGCCGAGCCAGCCGCGGAGGGTGGTCCAGGCGGTCAGCAGCGCCTCGTGGGCGATCTCGTAGCTCGGGCCGGCGGCGGACTCTCCGTCGCGGGCGACCAGCAATCGCCCGCGTACCAGCGCCTCGAGCGCGGGGGGACCCGCGGTGTCCTGGGCCGCGAAGAGCTCGCTGGCGGGGCGCCGGGCGCGCGTCCCTTCGGCGGTGACAAGACGCCCGAAGATCCGCCGCGTGGCGACTCGCTGCAACGGGGAGAGGGCGGCGATCACCGCGTCGGCGTGGCGCGCGAGGGCGCCCCCAACGCCGCCCATCGCGTCGAGGGCGGCGCGCGGGATCTTCCTCCGCGGGACGTCGCGCGCCTCCCACAGATCGGCCAGCGCGAACTGGAGCAGGGGCAGACCGCCGGGCGCATCCACCGACGGGGCGACCAGCGCGTCGATCAGATCCTCGGACTCGAACTGAACGCCCTTGGCGAGCGCCGGGCCGACGATCGCCTCGCGGAGGCGGGCGGCGCCGAGCGGGCGGAGGAGGTGCAGCGCGCGCGGGACCACGTCGCCGAGGCCGGGCAGCGCACCGAGGCGGCCCAGGAAATCGCCGCGTACCGTCGCCAGGAGCCGCAGCCCGGAGGCACCATCGGCGAACGCGGCCAGCGCCTCGGCGGCGGCGGCGGCCTCGGCCGGCTCGGCGAGCGTGCACAGCTCCTCGAGCTGATCGACGAACAGGAGCAGCCGCTTCTCCTCGCCCTGCCGCCTTCGGAGGTCGCGCACCACCGTCGCGGGCTCGCTTCGGAGGAGCGCCGCCACCGTCGCATCGTTGCCGTCGATGAGGGGTCCGAGCGCCGCCGCCAGCGCCGCGATGGGGTGCCGACCGAGCACCACCCGCACCGTCGACCAGGTGCGGCGATCGGCGATCGCCCCGTCGGCCACGGCGGGCAGCACGCCGGCGCGGCACAGCGACGACTTCCCGACCCCCGAGTCGCCCGCCACCAGCACGCACGGCTCGCCGCGCAGCCGGTCGAGGATCGCCCGCACCTCGCCGCCGCGCCCGAAGAACAGTCCGCCGTGCTCGGCCTCGAAGGGCGCCAGCCCACGATAGGGATTGCCCTCCGGGATCGCCGTCGCACGGGGCGGCGCCGCGAGCTCCTCGAGCGCCTCGCGCAGCGCGTCCCCCGACGGGAAGCGCTCCTCCGACCGGCGCCGCAGGCAGCGATCGATCACCGCCGCGAAGCGCGGATCCACGGCCGCCGACTGGAGCAGCGGCGGGGCGTCGGTGCGCGGCGTGGCGTAGGCGAGCTCGACCACCGTCCCCTGATGCGGCGGGTGGCCGGCGCACAGTTCGTAGAGCACCACGCCGAGCGAGTAGACGTCGCTCTGCGGGGTCGCGGGCAGGCAGCGCCAGATCTCCGGTGCCATGTAGAGCGGCGTGCCGAGCGCCTCCCCGGTGCGCGTGATCGCCGGCGACGGGGTGGCGCCGAAGCGCGGGGTCAGCTCGTTCGAGTCGAGCGGAGGCGGCTCCGGCGTGAGAGTCGCGCCCCGCTGATCGACCTCCAGCTCGCCGGTTCGCCCCGGCGCAGGCTCGGTCGCCCCGCCGGTGGCAGCATTTCGGGAGGCAGGTACGCTGGCCAGCCCTGGCAGCGTGTCCCCCTCCGCCCCCCATGCGAGCGAGGTCGCAGGGTGACCGGGAGGGTCCACCGGCCAGGCCGCGTCGCCTTGCGGGATCCGATCGAGCACCTTGGCCAGACCGAAATCGAGCAGCTTGACCTCGTCGTCGTCGGAGATCATCGCGTTGGCGAGCTTGATGTCGCGGTGGAGCACTCCGCGCCGGTGGGCCGCCGCCAGCCCGCGCGCGAGGGCCACGCCGATCGCCAGCGCGCGCTCCGGCGGCTGCGGACGCGCCAGCGCGTTCAGGGTGCGGCCGCGCACGAACTCCGACACCAGATAGGGTCGCCCGTCGATCTCGCCGACCCGATAGACCGCCACCACGTTCGGGTGCTGCACCCGCGCCACAGCACGCGCCTCGACGGAGAACCGCCCACGGGTGCGCTGGTCGGGCCCGACGCCGACGAGGAACTTCACCGCCACGGGGCGATCGAGCAGCGTGTCGTGGGCCAGCCACACCCGGCCCATCGCGCCCTGGCCGATCTCGCGCACCATCCGGTACTCATCGAGCGCCTCGGGCGGCGTCCATTCGATGGTCGTTCGCGACACGGTGCGATGCTAAGCGAAAAGCGGCCGGGGCGCGCCTTTCTCGCTCAATCCAGACAATAGGCTAGAGGACCGGGGCGACGGTGAAGCGCAGTCTGGCGTGGGCCTCGCGGAGCGAGGATTCCACCTCCTCGGGGCGCTCGCCGCGGGCGAACAGGAAGCCGAGGTAGCTCGCCCCCTCGGGGAGCGGCACCAGCTTCTCGCCGGGACGGACCGTGATCACCGCGTCCTCGATCCCCGGCACAGCGCGCGCCGCCTCGACCCCGTCGATGGACTGGAGCACGCCGGCCCGCGGGATCGGCACCATCATCACGCCCGACGCGCCGGTGCGACGCAGGAGGCCGTCGCTGTCGCGGCCGAGCGCGTGGGCGAGGACCAGCTCCTCGAGCGAGCGGGCCTCGTCGCCGCCGGGGTCCCTGGTGTCGCCGAGGCCGAAGCGCAGGGTGCGGGAGCAGAGGCCGCCGATCGAGCGCGCGGCGACTTCGATCACGTGCGGCCCGCGCGCGTTCCAGCGCAGCTCGGCGTGCACCGGCCCCTCGCGAAGGCCCATCGCCTTGGCTGCCAGCCTCGTCACCTCGGCGATCGCCGCTTGCGCCTCCGCCGGCAGCCGCGAGGGGGTGACGTAGATCGTCTCCTCGAAGAACGGCCCGTCGAGCGGATCGGGCTTGTCGAACAGGGCCAGGACCCGCAGCGCGCCGGCGGAGAGGAGGCCCTCGAGCGCCACCTCGACGCCGGGGACAAACTCCTCCACCAGCACCTCGCGCCGCGCCGGATCGTCGTCGGCCTGCGCCAGATCGGGCCGGGCGAGGAGCGCGCGCACGCGGGAGAAGGCCGCCGCGAACGAGGCGGGATCGTCGGCACGGATCACCCCGCGGCTGGCCGAGAGGAGGAGCGGCTTGACCACGCACGGGAAGCCGACCGGCGGGCGCGACGGAGGCTCACCGTCGAGGGAGAGCACGGAGAAGGCGGGGCACGGCACCTCGGCGGCGCGGAGCAGCTCGCGCATCCGCTGCTTGTTGCGGGCGGCGTAGGTCGCCTCGGGCGAGTTGCCGGGCAGCCCGAGCGCGCGCGCCGCCAACGCCGCCAGCACCGCGGTCTCGTCGCCGGTGGGGAGGATCGCCGCGAAGGGGCGCTCGCTCGCTGCCGCGACGATCTCCTCCAACGCACGCATCGGATGGCGGAAGTCGAGGGGCAGCGAGCCGCCGAACGCGGCGTCGGGCCACAGCCGCGCGAGGGTCTGGCAGCGGTCGGTCCCGACGGTGATCTCGATCCCCATTCGCCCGGCCGCGGCGAGAAAGTCGTCCTCGCGGTAGGAGGTGGTGGGGAGGAGCAGGAGGATCCGTGGGGTCACGGGCGAGTTGTAGCACCGACGGGAACGGGAACGGGAACGGGAACGGGAACGGGAACGGGAACGGGAACGGGAACGGGAACGGAAACGGGAACGGGAACGGGAACGGAAACGGAAACGGAGGCGGAGGCGGCAGCGTTGCTCTCCGAGCTTGCTGCACGTCGGCTATTGCCGACGGGGCTCTCTGCTAGACTCCCGCGGATGCGACGGCCCTCGCCCCACCGGCTCGCCCATTCCCTGCTCGTTGCCGCCCTCCTCTCGACGAGCGCGGCCTCCCGCGCCGCCCCGCCGCCGCCCCGGACACCGCTGGTCAAGCCGGGAGGAGGCGACGCGGGGCTGCTCGCTGCCGCCGACGACATCACCCGGCAGGTGGTCGCGCTGCGCGGCCTGCCGCAGCTCCGTCCTGTCGCCAAGGGAGTGCTCACCCGCGAGGCGATCGGCGCCAAGCTGCGCGAGCGGATCGCCAAGGAGTACACCCCGGACGAGATCCGCATCGAGTCGCGCGTCCTGAAGCGCCTCGGGCTCCTGCCCCAGGACGTCGACTACGAGAAGCTGCTGGTGGAGCTGCTGATGGAGCAGGTGGCCGGCTTTTACGATCCCTTCGCGCGCCAGCTCTACATCGCCGACTGGCTCGGGATGGAGCTCCAGCGCCCGGCGATCGCCCACGAGATCCAGCACGCGCTGCAGGATCAGCACTTCGATCTGAAGAAGTTCGCCACGCCGATCAAGGACGACGGCGACCGCCAGCTGGCGCGCTCCGCCGTCGTCGAGGGCGACGGCACCGTGGTGATGATCGACTTCCTCGCGCAGTCGATGGGGCTCGACACGGAGAAGCTCCCGGGCGCGCTCGAGGCGATGGGTGAGCAGGTGGCGTCGGGGGCGATGGCCGCCTCGCCAGTGTTCGATCGCGCCCCGCGCTTCCTCCGCGAGACGCTGCTCTTTCCGTACGTCGCGGGGATGAAGTTCGTGCTGGCGCTGCGGCGGGGCGGCCAGCCCTGGTCGAAGGTGAACGAGGCGTTCAAGAACCCGCCGGAGTCGACCGAGCAGGTGATCCACCCGGCGAAGTACGCCGCGCACGAGCACCCGATCGTGATCACCGCGGCACCGATCACCGCGCTCGCTCCGGCGAAGGAGCTGCGGCGCGACGTCCTCGGCGAGCTCGAGTGGCGGGTGCTGCTGGCGAGCAAGCTGGCCGACGGGCAGGCCGAGCGAGCCGCCGAGGGCTGGGGCGGCGATCGCCTGGTCGCCTACGCGCTGGCGGAGGGTCCGGTGGCCGTGATCGATCTCTCGACGTGGGACAGCGAGGACGACGCGATCCAGATCGACAGCGCGCTCCGGAAGCTGCTCCCGCGACAGACCGCGCAGGCCGAGAAGTCGCCCGATCTCCCGCCGGTCTACACCGTCGGTGGCGAGGCCTGGTCGGTCGAGCGCCGCGGACGCGACGTGCTGGTGATGTTTGGCGTGCCGAAGGACGCGCGCGCCGCCGCCACCGACGAGATCTGGAAGAAGTGGAAGATCGGCCGGGTCCCCTCCGCGCCGTAGCGCAGCCTCCGATCAGTCCAGCAGGTAGCGGCCGATCGCGGTGAGCCCGGCGACGTCATGAACGTCGCGATCAAACAGCGGCACCTCGACGTGGGGGGCGCCGGCGGTGGCCTCGGCGAGCCTCGCGATCTCCCGCGCATCGATCGCGGCGAGCGCCTGGAAGTCGCGGTAGGTGCGGTCGATGTCGGCGGCGACCTGGACCATGTCGTCGGGCTCGTAGCCGCGCAGCTCGGGACGCGCGCCGAGGAGCAGGACGAGCTCCTCGCGCGAAGGGGAGGCCGGGCCGCGGGGGTGAACGCGGTTGACCACGAAGCCGCCGAGCGACATCTGCGAGCTGCGCAACCGGGCGTGAAAGAACAGCGCCTCACCGACGGTGAGCGGGTCGGGCGTGCAGACCAGCACGAAGCCCACCTCGGGCCGCCGCAACAGCGCCTGCACCTCGTGCGCGCGGTGCCGGAAGCCGTCCAGCATCGCGCCGTTCTCGGAGACGAACTGCCCGACGTCCTCGAGGAAGCGCGAGCCGACGAAGCGCGCCAGCCGCTTCAGGATGAAGGCGCCACCGATCCCGAGCACCTTCACCGACTGCTTGAAGTAGAGCTTGGCGAACCACTGCAGCGCCGGCGAATCGATCGCGCCGACCAGCTTCTCCGGCGCGTCGAGGAAGTCGAGCGCGTTGGTGGTCGGCGGTGTGTCGAGGACGATCAGGTCGTAGCGCCCCTCGTCGTAGACCGCGCAGAGTTTGGCCATCGCGGCGTATTCGTGGGAGCCGGCCAGCTTGGTGGAGATCTGCCGGTAGATCGGGTTCTTCCGCACGCGCTCGCGCGCCGCCGCGTCCGGGAGGTAGCGGTCGGCGATCTCGTCGAAGGCGCGCTTCTGGTCGAGCATCATCGCGTGCAGCGAGCCCGCCACCTTCTCGCCGTGGCCCGGCGGGGCGATCTTCTCGTCGGGGACGCGGCGCTCCTCGTGATCGAGCGCGGGGAGCCCGAGGGAGTCCTTCAGGCGCTTCGCCGGATCGATCGTCATCACCAGCGTGCGACGACCCAGGCGGGCCGCGCCGAGAGCGAGCGCGGCGGCGGTGGTGGTCTTGCCGACGCCGCCGGAGCCGACGCACACCAGGATCTTCCGGTTGGAGAGGAGAGGAGCGAGGCCCATGTCGCGGAGAACTGTAATGATCGGGCGGGCGAATTGCCATGGCTTGCGGTGGCGCGGGGAGACGGTGTAGATCCTGCGCATGCGCAAAACCCTTCGCGAGTATCTCGATCAGTATGCCGCCGAGCACCAGCATCTCGGCACGCGCATCACGCACTTCATCGGCATCCCGATGATCGTCGCCTCCCTGCCGCTCCTTCCACTCAACCCGCCCGTCGGTGGCGCGCTGTTCGTGGGCGGGTGGATCCTTCAGTTCATCGGGCACGCGGTGTTCGAGAAATCGAAGCCCTCATTCTTCAGCGATCCCTTCTACATGCTCGTCGGGCCGATCTGGGTCGCGATCGAGATGGCCCAGCTCCTCGGGATCACCATCCCGATCCCCGAGGCAGAGCCGGTCCCCAGCGACGCGAATTGAGATGATCCGCCGCTTCGTCGCC
>SHYY01000269.1 GCA_009692555.1 Myxococcales bacterium | reverse complement strand
GTTTCCCCTGGGGGCGCTCGTCGCGATCTGCGACGCAAGGGCGAGGAACTCGATGGCGCGGCGATAGACGTCGAGCTTCTGGTCGGCCAGCAGGGGCATCCTCCTTGGAGGCCAGGGGGTCGGTTGGCAGGAGGAATTTGTTGCGGGAGGAAGTTCGATTGCCGTCGCTGCGGACGGGACGACTACGACTACAGACTACGACTACGTGACGAGCAAGAGCCAGCAAGAGGGCCCCCTCCGCTGTTAAGCACCCAGCTCGCTCCCGAGCCGCTCCCACTCCCCCATCAGCGACTTCACCCGATTCGCCAATCGCCGCTCGTTCTCCACCAGGCCATTCAATCGCTGCCAATCGCCGCCGTGGTCCGACGCCAGGGCTGCCCGCGCGCTCGCCAGCTCGACCTCCGCCTCGCCGATCTGCTTCTCCAGCTCGCCGAGCCGCCGCTCCTTCTTCTGCCGCTCGCGATCGGACTGCTTCTTCACCTCGCGCTCCTGCGCCCGCACCACTCTGTCCTCCACCACCGGGACAGTCGCCTTCGTCTGCGCCTTCGCCTGCGTCTTCCGATCGTTGCCGTTGCCCTCGGCTCCTGCCGAGACAACTCCGCTGACGCGGTGAAGGAAGTTAGCGTTGCCGTTGCCCTCGGCTCCCGCCGAGACAACTCCGCTGACGCGGTAAAGGAAGTTAGCGTTACCGTCGCCGTCGCCGCGACTCTTCCCCCCCCGATGCCGCCAATCGCTGTAATTCCCGAGATGCGCCTCCACCCGCCCGTCATGCAAATGCAGGATCCGATTGCAGATCCGGTCCAAGAAAAACCGATCGTGACTCACCACCACGATCGTCCCGTCATACTCCGACAGCGCGTCCTCCAACACCTCGCGCGCCGGGATATCGAGGTGGTTCGTCGGCTCGTCCATCGCCAATAGATTGCGCGGCAGCAGCATCATCTTCGCCAGCGAGAGCCGGTTCCGCTCGCCCCCCGACAGCCCCTTGATCTTCCGCAGCCCGTCGTCGCCGGTGAAGCGGAACATCCCGAGGTAGCTCCTCACCCGATCCTCGTTCCAGTCCCCGCGCACCGCCCGCACCTCGTCGATCAGCGAGCGCTCCTCGTCGAGGTCGGCGAGCTTCTGGTCGAAGTACCCCACCCGCACCTCGTGCCCGCGGAAGATCGCGCCGGCGACGGGAGCGAGCTGCCCGAGCAGCGCCTTCAGCAGCGTCGTCTTCCCCGCCCCGTTCGGCCCCACGATGCCCACCCGCTCGCCGCGAAATATCGTCAGGTCGAGGGAGCGCACCACCGGCTCCGCGCCCGGATACCCGATCGTCACTCCCTCCGCCTTCAGCGCCTCGCGCCCGCCCCGGTGATCGCCCGCCGAGAAGCGCAGCTTGAAGTTCCCCGCCTCCGCCCACTCGTCGCGCGGCCGATCGATCCGCTCCACCCGCTCCAGCATCTTGCGCCGCGACTTCGCCTGCTTCGTGTTCTGCCCGGCGATGTTCCGCCGGATGAAGTCCTCGGTCTTCTCGATCGACTCCTTCTGCCGCCGCCACGCCGAGGTCATCCGCTCCAGCCGCTCCTGGTGCGCCACCACGTATTTGTCGTATCCACCGGGATACCGGACAATCCCGCCCTCCTCGACATCCACGATTTCCCTGCATACCGCCCGCAGGAAGTAGCGATCGTGCGACACCACCACGAAGGCGCCGGGCCACTCCTTCAGCCGATCCTCGAGGCGCTCCACCGCGTCGACGTCGAGGTGATTGGTCGGCTCGTCGAGCAGCAGCAGGTCCGGCTGGGCGAGGAGCACCTTCGCCAGCTCGACGCGCCCGCGCTCGCCGCCCGACAGCGTCGCCACCGAGCGCGCCAGGTCGTCGTCGCCAAACCCGAGCTCCCCTGCGAGCTGCGAGACCCGGCTCTCGAGCGTGTAGCCGCCGCGCCGCGCGTAGACCTCCTGGAGGTGCCCGTAGCGCGCCAGATCCCCCTCGGTGAGCGCGTGCTCGAGCGCGTGCAGCTCCTCGCGCATCGCGAGCAGCTCCGCGAACTGCTCCATCAGCGTCTCCCACAGCGTCCCGTGCCCGTGGAACTCCTGCGATTGATGCAAATACGCCACGGTCACCCCGCGCGCGCGCGCGACCTGCCCGCGATCGGGGGCCAGCTGCCCGTCGAGCAGCCGGAGCAGCGTCGACTTGCCGGCGCCATTCGGGCCGACCAGACCGATGCGCTCGCCCGGGTTCACCTGCCACGACACCGACTCGAACAGCTCCGTGCCGGGGTAGCCGAAATGGACATCGGAGAGCTGGACCAGCATCGCGCGGTACTAGCAAGCTGCGCCTCCGCTGTCCAGACGCCCGGGCGGGGCGCCAACCCCATGACATCAGCCCTGCGGGCATGCGCAGGAAAGGCGCAAAAACAACCCGATAGATAAGTGGCTCGCCGCTTGCTGTGGCGGCCGCCCATGCAGACCCCGCACGCCCGCCTCCGCCAGCGCGGCTACTTCGGGCTTCAATTTGCCCTCTCCCTCCCGCTCCTGGTCGCCCTGATGGCGCTGGTGGTCGATCTCGGCCACTACGCCCAGGTCAGCTCACGGCTCCAGACCGCCGCCGATTCCGCCGCGATCGCCGCGGTGCGTGACCTCGACGGCACGGCCCTGGGATTTGCCCCCGCCCGTCTTTCCGCCCAGAACTACGGTGCCCGCCACGGCGCGAACGGGAAACCGGTGATGCTCGACCTCAACGCCGGGAACAACGCGAGCGGCGACATCGTCCTCGGCCACTGGGACGTCTCCACCCGCGCCTTCACCGCCGCCGGCGGAGGAATGCCGGCCTACCAGGTCAACGCCGTCGCCGTGAACGCCCATCGCAGATCCGGCTCGGGCGGAGCGGTGCAGCCCTTCCTCGCCGGAGTGCTCGGGGTCGGCGACAAGGACCTCACCGCCCAGTCGATCGCGGTCGGTGGCTCACCCGCCTCGGCGTGCGGTTTTCCGGTCGCCATCGCCTCCTGCGCGCTGCTCGATGCGAAGGGCGAATTCAAGTGCCCCACGCTCCTCACCTTCGCCGGCGGCAGCGGCGGGGCCCTCGACGCGGGCTTCACCCTGCTCAGCCCGGAGCATCCCAGCTCCTCGAAGGTCCGGAGCCTGATCCACGATGCCCTCAGCGGCAACTGCCCCGACAACACCGCGATCGCCGGCGGGGACATCTACCTGCAGAACGGGAACGATCTGCCGAAGCAGTCCGTCGACGAGATCAACCAGGCCGTCGCCGCCTCTCCCGAGGGTGGCGTCTGGGTCACCGTCCCGGTGGTCGACGTCCCCGACTGCACCAACCTGCTCTACAACCAGAGCCGCCCGGTCCGCGGCTACCTGCAGGTCAAGCTCACCGGCGCCACCTTTGCCGGCGCCAAGAAGTCGATCACCGCCACCGCCGACTGCGCCGAGACCTCCGATCGCCCCGGCGGCGGCAACTTCTACGGCCTCGCCGCCAGCCACATCACCCTCGTCCGCTAGTCGCGCTACTCCACCAACCGATCGCTGATGTAGCTCTGCAGCGTCTGCTGGATTTCCAGCGGCGGGTTGATGAACGACACGCCGACGCGGTTCTGCCGCTCGGCGTTCACCACCCGGGCCCGCAGCCGGAGCAGGTCGCGCGCATCCGGCACCGCGAACTCGATCTCCATCTGCTGCCCGATGTCCGCGCCGCCCGGCACCTCGATCAGCATTCCCCCGACGCTGATGTTGAGGCTGAACGCGCGCACCGCCTGCTCCCCGCGATGGAACGCCACGCCGGTGCGGAGCGGCAGCCGCGCGTGGCGGATCTTCTCCTGCAGCATCCGGTCGCGCATCATCTGGAACAGCTTGCCCGCGACCTCGTTGGTGAACGGCTTCCCGAGGAAGAACGTGACCCCCGAGTCGAAGCCGCGCTGCATCGTCGCCGCGTCGTCGTGGCAGGTCAGCATCACGATCGGCACGCTGCCGTTGAACAGCGACGCGCGGATCCGCTTCGTCAGCTCGATCCCGTCCAGGTCGGGCATCAAAAGGTCGACGCACACGCCGTGCACCTTGTGTTCGTCGATGTAGGCCGCCGCCTCCAGACTGCTCGAGAAACCGCGCACCTCGCAGTCGAGTGGGCGCACGAGCATCATCAGCAGCTCGAGTATATCGGGCTCATCGTCGACGATTACCAGCTTCAGCGGCATGTGAGGCCCCTTGCGTGAATTTTCCGCACTGTAGCACGGGGAGGTGGGGTGTTTCCGGCTCTTCTGATCCCCCGCGGCTCAGCCGTTGGCGCGGGCGAACTCGTCCATGAAGCCGACCAGCACGGTCACCCATTCGACGGTGGCGGCGTTGTACAGCGACACCCGGATCCCGCCCACCGAGCGATGGCCCTTGAGGCCGATCATGCGGCGCTTCTTCGCCTCGGAGACGAACTTCTCCTCGAGCGCCTCCGACGGCAGACGGAACACCACGTTCATCACCGAGCGGCTGGCCCGCTCGACCGGGCAGCGGAAGAAGTCGGGCCGGCCGTCGATCGCGCCGTAGAGCAGGCCCGCCTTCTCGCGGTTCCAGCGCTCGATCTGGTCGAGCCCACCGACGGACTTCTGCCACGCCAGCACGTTGCGCACGAGGTACACGCCGAACGTCGGCGGGGTGTTGTAGAGCGAGTTGTTCTCGGCGTGGACGCGGTACTGGAAGATCTTCGGGATGTCCTTGCGCCCGCTCGCGACGAAGTCCTTCCGGGCCACCGCGACGACGATCCCGCTCGGCCCGATGTTCTTCTGCGCGCCGGCATAAATGAAGGCGAACTTCGAGACCTCGATCCGCCGCCACAGGAAGTCGCTCGACATGTCGGCCACGAGGGGCACCGCGCCGGTGGCCGGGAAGTCCTGGAACTCGACGCCGTGGATGGTCTCGTTCGAGGTCAGGTGCAGGTAGGCCGCGCCCGGGTCGACCGGGATCTCCGCCGCCGCCGGCACGCGCGTGTACGACTTCTCCTTGCCGTCGCCGGTGCCGGTAGAGACCGCCGTCCGCACCGCCCCGCCGGCCATCCCCGCCGCCGCCTTCGCCTCGGAGACGGCTTTTTCGCTCCAGGCCCCGGTAACTACATAATCGCCGGTTTTCCCGTTTCCCAGGAAATTCATCGGCAGCTGGGCGAACTGCTGCGTCGCGCCGCCCTGGAGGAACGTCACGTCGTAGTCGTCGGGGATGGCGAGCAGCTCGCGTAGCAGCGCGATCGCCTCGTTGTGGACCGCCTCGTACTCCTTGCCGCGGTGGCTGTGCTCCATCACCGACATCCCCGAGCCGGCGAAGTCGAGCAGCTCCTCGCGCGCCCGCTCCAGGGCGGGCAGCGGCAGGGCGGCGGGACCGGCGTTGAAGTTGATGGCGCGGCTCATGACGGGCTCCTGGTCTGGACCGTGGGCGGCGCCAACTTTCTCGACCGCCTCGGCGGAGTTGTCTCGGCCGGGGCCGAGGGGAGGGGCAGGAATAGGAAATCCGGAGTCGGGTGTCAACGGGGCAGGTCGAACTGGGTGCTTAACAGCGGAGGGGGCCCTCTTGCTGGCTCTTGCTCGTCACGTAGTCGTAGTCGTAGTCGTAGTCGTCCCGTCCGCAGCGACGGCAATCGAAGTTCCTCCCGCAACAAATTCCCCCTGCCGACCGACCACCCTGGCCTCAAAGGAGGATGCCCCTGCTGGCCGACCAGAAGCTCGACGTCTATCGCCGCGCCATCGAGTTCCTCGCCCTTGCGTCGCAGATCGCGACGAGCGCCCGCAGGGGGAACTCGTTTCTCACCGAAGAGCTCAAACGTGCGGCGCTCTCCATCCCCTGGAACATCGCCGAGGGAGCGGGCC
>SHYY01000003.1 GCA_009692555.1 Myxococcales bacterium | reverse complement strand
CAGCACGACCTCCGAAGCCGCGGCCGCCGACCTGCCGCACCTCCAGCTCCTGCAATGCCAGAAGAGCTGATCGCGGCTCATCCCCGGCGTGCCGAGGCGCTCAAGAGGTGTAGCTCAACGGCGGACCGAGCGCGCGCGATCGGCAGCTAATCCGTCCTGCGCGCCAGGGGGGGAGAGGGTATACTCGCCGGATGCGATCCGGCGCCGGTCGTGTGGCGTTGCTGATCGCGGTGACGTTCTCGGCATACGCTCTGGCCCCGGCGAGCGGCTTCATCTGGGACGATCACACGGTGATCGAGCAGGGGCGGCTCATCGGGTCGCTCCGCAACGTTCCGCGACTGTTCGCGCACAACACGATGTACAACTCCGACGGTGGCGTGTGGGGATCGGCGCGCGCCGTCGACACCTACCGACCGCTGACGATGACCACGTTCTTCGTCGAGCGCGCGCTGTTCGGACTGCGTCCTGTGGGCTACCACATCGACAGCGTCCTCCTGCACCTCGCCAACGTCCTCCTGCTGCTCGCCGTCGCGCAGCGCCTCGGCCTCTCCGACGGGGCCGCGACCGCGGCGGCGCTGCTGTTCGCGGTCCACCCTTCACCGACGGAGGCGGTCCACTGGGTGAACGGTCGTTCGGACCCGCTGGCGACCTTCTTCTTCCTGGCCGCGCTCGCGCTGTGGCAGGGCGGAGCCCGGAGCGCGCGGCGCGCGATCACTGTCGCCGTGCTGTTCCTCCTCGCCACCCTGTCGAAGGAGACCGCCTTCCTCCTGCTGCCATCGCTGCTGCTCATGCCTCGCGCGGGCGGATCGCTGCGCGCGCGCGCCATCGCCCTGGCACCGTGGGGCCTCGGGGCGCTGCTCGGCTTCGCCTGCAGAATGGTCGCGCTCGAGCGCGCTGCCCTGGGAGGCGGCGGCCAGCTCGCGCCTGCCCTCGCGCGCCTGCCGGCGATCCTCGGTGACGGCCTGGTCTCGCTCGCGCTCCCGTCGGTGCAGGTCCAGCCGAGCCTGTTCGAAGCCTACCGAGAGGTTCCGATCGGCCGTTCCGTTGCGGCGGCGGTCGGGCTCGGCGCCCTCGGGCTGTTCGCCGCGTGGCGGCTTTTGCGCGGGCGTCCTCTCCCCGCGATCTGGCTGTGCGCCTTCGTCGCCACCTTCGCTCCCGTGGCGATCATTGCCACCCTGGACGGCTGGAGCGGGTGGGGCCGCTACCTGTACCCGTCGATGCCCCTGTTCGCGATCGCGCTTGTCTCCGAGCTGCGGGACGGCCTGCTGACCCACGCCCGACCGTCGCTGCTGCGAGTGTCGCGGTTTGCATTCGGGGCGGCGATCGCGCTGCTCTCCCTCGAGACGCTGGCAGCCGGGCGGATCTTCCACGACGACTGCGCGATGGCGGAGGCGCAGGTAGCCGATCACCCGCGGGTGTCGATCGGCTACTCCAACCTCGGGATGTGCGCGCTCAATGCGGGCGAGCACGAGCGGGGCCTCGCGCTGCTCGACCAGGCGCTCGAACGCGCACCCGACAACCTGGTGAATCGCTCCCGCCGCGCCGAGGCGCTGATGCGGCTGGGGCGCATGCCCGAGGCGTTCGCCGCCGCCAGGGAGGCGCTCCGCATCGATCCCACCGACGGCAACGCGCGCTACATCCATGCGCTGGATCTGCTGGGACGCGGGCGGCAGGCGGACGCAGCCCGGTTGCTCATCGGGGTGCTGCGGCTCGAACCGGAGCAGCGCGGGATCTGGACGCTGATGGAGCGTGAGATCCGCGCCGGTGGGCCCGAGTGCCCGTTCGCCCTCGCGGCGCGCGCCTCCGCCGCCGATCCCTTGAATGCGCCGATCGCCACCCGCCTGCGCGCCCTGAATCCTTGATCCAGGCTGGTTCCGCATGGAGCCACCCCCTGGCGAACTGAGCACCGCGCTGCGGAACCGCGCCGCCGGTGAGCGTCGGGACTCAGTTTTTCGTCGCCCCCCTCGGTTCTTTCCCAGCGCCGACCGGCCCAGTCCATGAAACTACACAGGAATTTCCGGGGCACGTCGCTTGCTGTCATCGCCTGCCACTGGCTTGCAGACAAAGGGAGGTCGACCATGAACAACACCGTCAAGTGGCTATCCATCGCAGGGCTCGCCGCAGGAGTGCTCGCGGGCGCGGACGTGCGGACCGCGGAGGCGTGCGGCTGCTTCACCCCGCCCGACCCGACCGTACCGGTGGTGCAGGCAGGCGAGCGGATCCTGTTCGGGATCGAGAACGGGCAGGTCACTGCGCACATCCAGATCCAGTACGCGGGCTCCGCCGGCGAGTTCGGCTGGCTGTTGCCGCTCCCGTCGATCCCGAAGCTCGAGCTCGGCACCGATGAGGTGTTCGCGCAGCTGATCGCCCAGACCCAGCCGAAGTACCGCATGACGCGCGTCTTCAACGGCCAGTGCGGCTTCGCCAACGGCCGCAACTTCGGCGGCCCCGGCAGCCCGGCGCCCCAGGCCGGCGGCGCCGAGACCGACGCCAACGGCGACGGCGAGAAGAAGAGCCCGCTGGTGCTCCAGGCCTCGGTCGGCCCCTACGACTACGCGGTCCTCCACGCCGACGAGAAGAAGGACATGCTCGACTGGCTGGCCAAGAACCGCTACTTCGTCCCCGTCGGCACCGACGACGCGGTGGGCCCCTACATCCGCCCCGGCTCCTACTTCCTCGCCCTCAAGCTCCGCCCTGGCAACTCCACCGGCGACCTCCAGCCCGTGGTGGTCCGCTACGCCTCCGACCTGCCGATGATCCCGATCATCCTCTCGTCGGTGGCGTCGCAGCGCAACATGGGCATCCAGGTGTGGATGCTGGGCTCGGGACGCGCCATCCCGCGCAACTTCCATCACACCGTGATCAACGACGCGGCGGTCGACTGGATCACCTCCGGCCAGAACTACAACGACGTCATCATCCGCGCCGCGGGCGAGGCCCCCGGCCATCACACCTTCGTCACCGAGTACGCCGGGACCAGCAACGTGATGAAGAACATCCTCAACTTCCCGGGCCGCTTCGGCGCGCAGGCCGAGCTGGCCTCGATCCACGACCCCGCGCTGTTCACGCAGTACATGCAGCAGCACGGCTATCCGTTCAACGGACAGGTCGTCGCCATCCTCCAGCGCTCCATCCCGTTCCCGTCGGGGATCGAGGCGATGAAGGTGACTGCGGCGCAGTACTACCAGTTGCTGTCGTACTACCTCGGCGCCTATCGCAAGCAGAACCCGGGCGTGTTCGAGCGCTACGACTTCAGCGGCTTCGACTCCGTCGTCGTCGCGGCCGAACTGAACGATCGGATCGCCAAGCCCACCCTCGAAGCGGGCGCCCTGTTCGACACCTTCAGCTACCTGACGCGCCTCTACACCACGCTCTCGCCCGAGGACATGAATCGCGACCCGGTGTTCAGCTTCAACAGCGACCTCCCGGGCGTCCCGAACGTCCACGAGGCGACCCTGACCTACGAGTGCGGCCTGTTCGGCTCGAACGACCAGAACGCCACCTACGCCTGGCTGAAGACCGCCGACGGCTTCGTCATCACCTACCCGTCGGGCACCGGCGGCGGAAGCTCCGCCAAGCCCACCCCGGCGAGCCGTCGCATCGAGATCCTGCGCGAGGCGGGCGTTCCCGAGGTGCTGACCGACAACACCGGCGAGATCACCGGCGCCCTCGGTGGCGGCGGCGGGTGCAGCGTGCGCTCCTCCGGCACGTCGTCGAACGCGCAGTTCGCGCTCCTCCTGCTCGGCCTCGGCGCTCTGCTCGCCGTCCGTCGCCGCCAGGGTCGGAAGTAGCTCTCATGCGCCGCGTGATCGCGCTCCTCACCGTCGCTGTGGCCGCCTGCGGGACCGGCGACGGTGGGAAGTGGGTGCCCTCCGGCCCGGGGCAGATCACGCTCGGCTCGATCGCCAAGGACGGCACCTGGAAGAGCCTCAGCGACGGTGAGGAGGTCAAGCTCGAGCCGGGGGCGCAGGGGGGCTTCCATGTGTGGATGAAGTTCCGCGCCCACGACGTGCCTCCGGGCGACCTGACCATGCTCCGCACCGCGCGCCGCCTCACCGACAACAAGCTGGTGCTGAAGTCGAGCGGGGCGCAGAAGATGGGCGCCCCCGGTGACGACGGCCTCTGGGAGCTGCCCGCCGCGGTGCCGATGTTCATGTGCCCGAGCCCGATCGGCCTCTCGGTGGTCGACCTGCCGATCGTCTTCTCGATCGTCCTCCAGGACCCCGCCGGCAAGACCATCGCCGAGAACGAGATCACCCTCCTCCCCCGCTGCCCCGACGACGCCCGCGCCTTCTGCGAAAAAATCTGCACCGGCTAGCGACCTGATCTTCACCGCTGGCACGGGCAACCGTGCGGCGGTGCTATCGTGCGCGGAAGTCGTTGTCCGAGTTGCACCGGGATCGAGAGACAGCCATGAGCGATGGCACAATCGCCGATGCCTCCACGAAGCCGCCCGGGTGTTGCCCACGCCGGAGCGGCTCCGCCGGATCGCAGGTGGCGGGGAGGAGCGGTGACCCTTCTGCTCGGCCCCCAGACCTTCCTCGCTCCCGTCAAGCCGATGGACGACACGGTCGGCGCCCTGCGAGGCGTGCTCGAAGCCCAGCCCGAGGTGCGCCTCGCCTACCTCTTCGGCTCGACCGCCCGTGGCGAGGCGACTGCGCGCAGTGACCTCGATGTCGCCGTGCTGGCGCCCGCGCTCGGCTGCGACGCCGAGATGCGCCTCCGCGAGACCCTTTCGTCCGCGGCCGGCCGGTCGGTCGACCTCGTCCTGCTCGGCGAGGCGCCTCCGCTCCTGTGTCGCGAAATCATTCGCGAGGGCGTGGTGCTGCTGTGTCGTGCCGAGGACGAGCAGGCCGGCTTCGAGCTGTCCGCGATCATGCGCTACCTCGACACGCGCCACCTTCGCGAGTTGCAATATGCCTACCTGCGCGGGCGGGTGGAGGCGCAACGTGACGATCAAGATTGAGGTCGTGCGGCGCAAGCTGCTGGAGATCCCGCAGGCGGTCGCGCGAATCCAGTCGTGGCAGCCGCTCACCGTCGAGCGGCTGGAGCAGGACCTGATGGTCCAGTGGGCCGTCGAGCGCGGCCTGCAGATCGCCGCGGAGTCGCTGTTCGACGCGGGGGCACACATCCTCGCCGGCGAGTTCCGGGAGGCTGTCGATGAGTACCGGGAGATCCCTCCGCGTCTCGCCGCGCTCGGTGTGATTGCTCCCGAGACGGCGCGGCGGCTGGCGGGCCTGGCGGGCTTCCGAACCGCGCTGGTGCACGACTACGCCAAGGTGGATCTGCGGAAGGTGCACGCTGGCCTCGGCCGCCTCGACGACATCGAGGCGTTTGTCGCCGACATCGAGCGGTGGCTCGAGGTGCGCGGACGCTCGGTGTAGCCGGGCTTCACGTCACCGGAGTCCGAAGCGCGGCACTCCACCGCGCGCCGCTCGATCTTTGCCCCGCCCGCACGCCCCCGTGCCACAATCCGCCGCTCCCGAACCCCGACCGGAGGACACCCATGGCGCTCGACGTCGGCTCCCTCGCCCCCGATTTCGCCCTGCCCGATCAGGAGGGCAACTACATCAAGCTCGGCCGCCTGCTCGAGACCGGCCGCGCGACGGTGGTCTACTTCTTCCCCGCCGCCGACACCCCCGGCTGCACCATGGAGGCCTGCGGCTTCCGCGACGCGATGGACGAGTTTCGCGCGCGCGGGATCAACGTGGTCGGGATCTCCGCCGACACCCAGCCCGACCAGGCGGCCTTCGCCGGCAAATTCAACCTGAACTTCCCGCTGCTGGCCGATCAGGGCCACGTGGTGTGCGAAGAGTGGGGCGCCTGGCGCGGGCAGGGCGTCGGCCGGATGACCTTCCTCCTCGACGAGAAGGGGATCGTCCAGAAGATCTACCCGCGCGTCGACGTGATGAAGCACGCCACCGACGTCCTCGAGGCGCTCGGCGGCGCCGCGGCTCCCGCACCGGTACCCGCGCCGGCAGCAGAAGCTCCCGCGCCGATCGCCGATCTCGTCGCGTCGGTGGCGCGCTCCGCGCTGGCGCTCCTGCTCGCCCAACTGGATGCCGGCGCACCCCTTCCGGAGGACCTCGCCGACCTCGCCGCCCGCGTCGCCGCCCGCCGATAAACCCGCGCAAGGACGTTGAACTAACGCCGCCGGTCGGCTACCATGGCGTGTCTCGATCCGACGGTGATCGCCTCCATGGCCAGCGCGCCCCAGACATTCGGCAAGTACACGCTCGTCGAGCGGATCGCCGTCGGCGGCATGGCCGAGATCTATCGCGCCAAGACCTTCGGCGCGGCGGGCTTCGAGAAGGAGATGGTGATCAAGCGGATCCTTCCGCAGTTCTCCGCCGATGACGACTTCGTCCGGATGTTCATCGACGAGGCCCGCCTCGCCGCCAAGCTCCAGCACGCCAACATCGTCCAGATCTTCGACTTTGACGGCGTCGAGACCGGCGAGGGCACGAGCTACTACATCGCGATGGAGATCGTCGAGGGCAAGGACGTGCGCCACCTCCTCAAGGAGGGGATCAAGCGCAACCTCCCGATGACCGTCTCGATGTGCCTGCACGTCGCGATCGAGTCGCTGAAGGGGCTCCATTACGCGCACATCAAGGGCGACAACGGCCAGCCGCTGAACATCGTCCACCGCGACGTCTCCCCCCACAACCTGCTGGTCTCCTACTCCGGCGAGGTCAAGATCTCCGACTTCGGGATCGCCAAGGCGGCGGCCCGCGCGTCGGTGACGACCAACGGGATGGTCAAGGGCAAGCTCGCCTACATGAGCCCGGAGCAGGTCACCGGACAGCCGCTCGACCGCCGCACCGACGTCTACTCGATGGGGATCGTCCTCTACGAGATGCTGACGCGCACCCGCCTGTTCGCCGGCACCACCGACGCCGAGGTGATCACCAAGGTGCGCGACGCGGTGGTCCCGCCGCCGCGCCAGCGCAACCCGCAGATCCCGCCGGACGTCGAGGTGGTGGTGATGAAGATGCTCACCCACGACGCGAAGCAGCGCTTCCAGAGCGCGGCCGATGCGGCGCGGGCCCTCTCGCAGACCAGCGCCTACTCGGCGGTCGAGGCGGCGCCGCTCGGTGATTACGTCGCTCAGCTTTTCCCGATCATGACTCGGCGCAGCGCCGAGGTGGTGGAGGCACCGAAGATGTCCCAGCGTGGCCCGGTTCCCGGCGGACGCCCCACGGCAGCGCCCGCTTCCCCGAAGGCGGCCGAGAGTGCCTCGACGATGATGGCGGATGCGCCGGCGGAGGAGATGATCGCCGCGGCCAAGGCGGCGGAGGCGGCGAAGCAGGCGGCGAGGCAGCCCCCCGCGGCGGCCAAGCCGGCCGGGATCATGGATCAGAGCACCGCGATCCTCGACACCAACTCGCCGCAGCACGCGCAGATCCAGGCCCAGATCGCCGCTGCCGGTGCCGCCGCCGCCAAGGCCGCCGGGCCCCCCGGCGCGAAGGGGCCGCCGCCCCCGGCCGCGAAGCCGGCGGGGATCATGGATCAGAGCACGGCGATCCTCGATACGAACTCGCCCGAGCACGCGCAGATCCAGGCCCAGATCGCAGCCGCCACCGCCGGAAAGGGCGGGGCGCCGCCGGCCTCCGGGGGAGGATCGATCCTCGACCAGAGCACCGCGATCCTCGATACGAACTCGCCCCAGCACGCGCAGATCCAGGCCCAGATCGCGGCCGCTTCGGCGGGCGCGAGGGGAGCACCGCCCTCCGCGGGACCGCCGCCCGGCGCGAGGGGAGCACCGCCCGCCGCGGGACCACCGCCCTCCGCCTCCGGACCGCCTCCCGCCGCGCCGCCCGGCGAGCAGCGCACGATGATGTTCGACGCCTCGACCGCTCCGGCCCCGGTGATCCCGAAGCCCGCGCCGCGCGCGCTCGCACCGATCGCCGCGGCGAAGCAGCAGTCGGCGTGGGGTCGCTGGGTGCTCGGCCCGGGGATCATGGCGCTGACCGCGCTCCTGACCTGGTTGATCGCCGGGATGGTGCTGAAGCCGGACGTGGTGAAGCCGCCGGTCAAGGCCAAGGTGATCGTGATGGGCAAGGTGCAGCTCAAGACCAACCCGCCGGGCGCGAGCGTCACCCTCGAGGGCAAGCCGGTCCCGCACTTCACGCCGACCGCGATCGAGGGACCGGTCGATGAGACGATGCACGTGGTGGTCAGCCTCGCCGGCTACAAGACGCACGAGGAGGACATCCTCTTCGCCAAGGACGATCGGACGCTCACCCTGACGCTCGACAAGATCGATGAGCGGGTGCCGGAGAAGCGGCCGCGAGTGGAAAAGGTCGAGAAGGTGGAGAAGGTGGAGAAGGTCGAAAAGGTGGAAAAGGTCGAAAAGAAGCTCTCCGGCAAGGGGACGATCTCGATCTTCGTGCACCCGTGGGCGATCGTCTTCGTCGATGGGACGCGCCTCCGCCAGACCCCGATCGCGAACTACGAGCTGCCGGCGGGCAAGCACACCTTCATGCTGCAGAACGACGGCCTCGGCAAGAAGGAGACCCTCTCGGTGACGATCAAGCCGGGGTCGAACCCCGAGATCCGCAAGGAGTGGGCGAAGTAGCAGCTCCCGTCCCCGCTCTTCCGCCGCGCGCCCCCGGTGCGCTAGTATTCCCGCCATGCCTGCCCCCGTGTTCACCGCCAAGCGCGACCCGAAGCTGCGTGCGCGCATCCTGTCCGAACGCACACTGAGCTACGAGGGCGGCAGCGAGCTGGCCCCGGCGGATCGCCCGCACCACGTCCGCGCCGGCTCGGGCCTCGCGTGGTCGGGTGAGAAGATCTTCGTCATCCAGGACGACGCCGACTACATCGCGGTGATCGATGGCGCGGCGGGCGGCGGCGCGGCGGGCTTCCGGCTGCGCTCGCCGAGCGGCGGCAAGGACAAGGCGGGCGGTCACCTGCAGCTCGAGGCGGTGCTCTCGGCGCGCGACTGGCGCGGCGATTTCATCCTCGCGTTCGGCTCCGGATCGTCCGCGTCGCGGCGCGGGATCGCACGGGTTCGCCTCGGTGGCGGCGACACCGAGCTGGGGGTGGTCGAGACGCCGAAGTTCTACCAGGGGCTCGAGGAGATCGCCGAGTTCGCCACCACCACCCTCAACATCGAGGGCGTGGCGCTCCTGCCGAAGGCGATGGACGGTCGCGACGGCGTGCGGCTGTTCCACCGCGCCAACGGGAAGGCGCGCGGCGATGGGCAGCGCCTCAACGCGACGGTGGACATCCGGCTCGACGCGCTGCTCGGCTACCTCGACCGCTGCAAGCGCGACCCCGCGTCGACGCTCGGGACCGACTTCTCGAACGTGCGTCGCTACGACCTCGACGAGATCGGCGGCGTGCCCTTCACCTTCACCGACGCGGCGACGCTCGAAGATGGGCGGATCGTCTACATCGCATGCGCCGAGCGGTCCGAGGACGCGGACGTCGACGGGGAGTGCCTCGGCACCTGCCTCGGGGTGATCGATCCCGATGGCTCGGCGCGCTACTCCGTGGTGGTCGAGCGCGACGGATCTCCGTCGCTGCGCAAGGCCGAGGGGATCGCGGTGACCAGCGACAAGAGCGCCTTCATCGTGATCGATCCGGAGGACGCCGAGAAGCCCTCCACGCTGTGCACGGTCGAGCTGTCCGGGGTGTAGATCCGCTCAGCTCGTCCGTCGCCGGAGAGCGAAGACAAGAGCGAAAAGCAGCACGGCCATCGTCGCTGATCGGCCGCCGCCCGGGGGGCCGACCCGGCAGCCGCAGCCCCAGCGCGGCTCATCCTTTTTCGGCGGAGGCGCGGTGGCGAAGTCGGGTGGCTGGACGAAGGCCAGGTCCACCGGCATCGCCAGATCGGGCGGCGGCGGGGGCTCCGCGAGATCGATCCCCAGGAGATCCAAGCCCGCGAAGTCGGGCCGCGGCATCGCCAGATCGGGGGGCACCACCACCTGCACCGCCAGCTTCGCCGTGGCGCTGTTGTCGCCCGCCGGCGAGTTCGATCCGTCGGACGAGAGCACGTCGGAAAACAGCGTGATCGTCCCCGCCTGCGACGGGGCGAGGAGCTGGAACTGGACCTGGATCGGGTCGCCGGGACCGAGGATCTTGGAGTGGACCAGCTCGCCGCCGCTCACCTTCGTGTCGGCCTGCATCGCCTGGAGCGTGCCGCCGCTGGTCGCCACGTCGACGCCCCCGAACTTCTGCCCCTTCGGCGTCGCGCTGGTGATGATGATCGTGTAGGTGCTGGTCGAGCCGGCCATCACGGACTCCGCACCGGTGAGCTTCACCGTCGGCGCCTTGCCGCCGCCGTGGCAGTCGGTGCAGAGCAGGCCCCCCATCCCCGAGGCGCCGGTCTTCCCGGCGCTATCGGCGCTGGCATCCCCCGCGCCGACCCCGACCGCAAAGAGTGCCGCGCAGAGCGCCGCGCACCACATCGCGAGGAGCGCGCGCATCATCGCCCTCCCAGGGCCGGGTGGGCCTCGCCGTGCATCCGCTTCACCGCCACGCCCATCTTGGCCAGCCACGCCGTCGGCAGCTCGCCGCCGATGCACACGAAGACCCACTCGTTCGCGATCGTCCCCTCGCCCGCGCCACCGAGCGTCACGTCGGCCGCGGTGATCACCGTCGGGGTGGTCTTCATCCGCACATCGACCTTCCCCGCCCCGCGCGCCTCCTCGATCAGATCGTGGTTCGCCGGCTTGATCCGGTCGAACTTCTCGCCGCGGTAGCACAGCGTCACCGGGGTGCCCGGCTCGCGGGAGAGCGCCAGTGCCGTCTCGATCGCGCTGTCGCCACCGCCGACGACCAGGCAGCGTGCTCCGCGGTACTGCTCCGGCTCGAGCAGCCGGTAGGTGACCTTGGGGAGCTCCTCGCCCGGGACGCCGAGCTTGCGCGGCGAGCCCCGCCGCCCGATCGCCAGCAGCACCCGCTGGCTGCGCCGCGCCCCCGTCGAGGTCGCGATGCTGAACGTCCCGTCCTCCTCGCGCTTGATCTCCTGCACCTTCACCCCCTCCTCGACGGTCAGCCCGGTGTTCTTCGACACCGACTCCCACAGCTCGAGCAACGCCTCCTTGGTGGTGCGCGTGAGCTTCACCTTGCCGAACAGCGGCAGGTGCGCGTGGGCGGTCATCACCACCTTCTGCCGCGGGTAGGAGCGCAGCGCGCCGCCCATCTGCTCCTGGTCGACGACGGCGAAGTCGAGCCCCGCCTCCTTCGCCTGCAGCGCGCCCGCGATCCCCGCCGGTCCGGCGCCGACGATCAGCACCTGGTGGATCCCCGGCGTCCGCGGCGGATTCGATTTCGCGATCGCGCGCATCGCCTGCTGCCCCTGGTTGATCGCGTTATGGATGAGGCCCATCCCGCCCAGCTCACCGGCGATGTAGAGCCCCGGGACATTGGTCTGGAACCCGGGATCGGCGAGCAGCGGGATGTCGACGCCGCGCTTCTCGGTGCCGATCACCAGGTCGATCGCCTCGACGGGGCAGGCGCGCAGGCACTCGCCGTGGCCGATGCACGCCGTCGGGTTGATCAGCTTCGGCTTGCCATCGATCATCCCGAGGACGTCCTTCTCGGGACAGACCTCGACGCAGGCGCCGGTGCAGATGCAGACGTCCTCGCGGATCTTCGGATGCAGCGACACCGGCTCGGTGAGGCCCAGGCGCTGCGTGCGGTCCCACACCTTCTGGTGCCGCTTGGCGCGCTTCGCCGACGACCAGAAATACCACACGCCACCGACGACCAGCAGGGCACCGATGGCGGCCGCGACGAGGGTCAGGGGGTCCCCCATGGCCGAGAGGCTACCTCAACCGCACCGCGCCTGTCGAGCCGGCCCGGCAGCCGGCCGGGCGGCCGGGGGTGCTTAACGGCGAAGGGGGTCCCTCCGCTCACGTAGTCGTAGTCGTAGTCGTAGTCGTAGTCGTAGTCGATTCAGGGGCACTCGCGCGCGGGGGATCACCTCCCCGGCACATGCGCGTGAGCATCTCCACGATGCGGGTCAGCAACTCCATGGCCTGTGACGTCGAGCTTCTGGTAGGCCAGCATGGGCATCCTCCTTTGTGGCCAGGGGGGTCGGTTGGCAGGAGGAATTTGTTGCGGGAGGAAGTTCGATTGCCGTCGCCGCGGACGGGACGACTACGACTACGACTACGACTACGACTACGACTACGTGACGAGCAAGAGCCAGCAAGAGGGCCCCCTCCGCTGTCAAGCACCCGCCGGCCGGCCGAATCATAACCCTGGCCCGATCGCCGTGGTGGCCCGATCGTCGCCCCCGGCCACCTGCGGTAGCGGGCGTCAATCCACCCCCGACCGCGACGGAAAGAGACGGTCGCGCAGCGCCAGGAACGGACCCTCGATCACCCTGCCGAGGACCATGCCGCCGGCGACGCTGAGGAGGAGGTAGAGGCCGAGCGTGGCGACATCGCCCAGGTGCCGACGCACCATCTCGGCAAACACCAGCATCAGGAGGTGCCACAGGTAGATCGAGTAGGAGTAGAAGCCGATCCGCGCCACCACGGCGACCAGATGCCTCCGCAGCGTTCCGCTCGACGGGGGCGCGCTGATCGCGAGCAGCAGGATCCCGCCGAAGCCCAGGTAGTTGAGGGTCAGGCCGACGGTGCTGACTGCCCAGTCCCGCTCGATATCGAGTAGCAGACTCGGCAGCAGCAGCGCGATGGATGCCGCGAGGAGGGCGCCGCGACGATGCAGCCGCGCCTCGACGGACGCCCGATGGTAGGTCCACCCGTAGCAGAGGGCCACGCCGAACAGAAGCCCGTCGATCCGGAGGTGGGTCGGTATCAGGTGCGTCGTGTGTGAATAGGGAACGATGGCGTAGTTGGCGACGCGCAGGAGCAGCACGAAGACGCCGACCACGACGAACAGGCGCGGGATCACCCGGAACGGATCGCCGGACGACCCGCGCGCCCGAGCCAGCAGCGCGCACAGCGCGACCAGCACGAGGTAAAAGTGCTCCTCGATGGCGAGGGACTAGGTGTGGGCCCACGCGCTCAGCCAGTAGTTCTGCACGAACAGCCCCTCCGAGAGCAGCGCGTGCGGAGGCAGCCATCGGCCGAGAACCAGCCAGGTGGCAAAGAGCAGGAGGTAGAATCCGGGGTAGATCTTGAAGCCGCGCCGGATCAGAAAACGTCCGGCGAAGAGGCGGCCGTGCCGCTGATGCTCCCGGAACAGCAGCCCGCTCACCAGGAACCCGCTCAGCACGAAGAACAGGTCCACCCCAATCCAGCCGAACCGCCGCCACTCGGCCAGGGCAGTGTGCACCACGGCCGGGAGCTGCAACACCTCCGGAATGTGCCGGCCAAGCACGAGCAGGATCGCCACCCCTCGCAGCGCGTCGATTGCGGCCGAGCGGACAGCGGGGCGCATGCGTCAGGCTGCCACAACCGTCCACGCCCGGGGCGCCCGGGCGAGATCTCCGTCGTCGATGGTGCCGCGGCGGCGGGCGGGGGCACATCGTGGATGGCACAGTTCGCCGGAGCGGCGAGGAGGTCGTCGATCCCCCATGGTCGGGAGGCTACTTCAAGCGCCGGTCGGCTGTCGAGTTCGCCGCGCGGAAATGCCGCGGCGCGGAAATGTCTGGTGCATCATCGGGCAGGCGGGTCCGCGGGTCCTGCGTCGCGCACCAGCACCGTCGCCACCGCGTCCTCGTGGACGATCCGCCAGTCGGCGCGCTTCCGCAGCTCCTCGACGAGCGCGGCGCCGCGACCGCTGCGTTGCAGCACGGCGAGACGAAATCCGAAGCGGCGTTCGAGCTCACGAAAGCGCGGAGGATCGTCGTACACCGCGAGCAGATCGCCGATGCGATCGGCCGGGTAGACCGTGAAGGCGCGCCCGTCGATGAAAACCCGCTCTTCGGGCCATGCCCACATGAGGTAGCCGCCATAGCCGTAGCTGTTGAACATCGGCCCTGGCGGGTGCTGCGCGCGCAGGAACTCGACCGCGGCGATCGGAAATCGATCCGCCTCGAAGCCGATCCCGATCCCGCGCGCCGACAGCGGCAGCACAGCGACGAGGAGCGCGAGGGCGGCGGCGAGCCCGAGGATGCCGGCGCGCCCGGGGCGGATCCGCGCCAGGGCCGGGGCGAGCACCACCGCCGCGACCATCGACGCCTCCGACGAGAACCGCACGTAGCGCGCCGCCGCCGCGCTGAAGAAGAGCAGCGCCAGCGCCTCGAAGCGGATGTTCTCGCCCCGTCGGTGGCGATGGAGGAGCGCGCCGAACGCCGCGAGGTCCAGCACCAGGAAGCCGATCAGGATCGGCGAGCCCTCGCTCACCGCAAACGAGAGCGGGCGCCACTCGTGGAACACCGGCAGGGTGTCCTGTCCGCGCAGGAAGTGCTCGTGGACGTGGTAGCCGTAGGGCCCGGCGCACGTCAGCGCCGCGGCCGCGAGCGCCATCAGGGCGTTCCGCAGCGACGGAGCGGAGAGAAATAGCAGGCCGAAGAGGATGGCCACGTTCGGGTTTCCTCCGTGGACCTGGGTGAGGGCGAGCCCGATCGCCAGCGCCGCGGCCATGCGCGCGGAACCACCACCCTGGCGTGCCCTGGCCGAGCGAAGGGCAACCGCCAACGTGGCGGCAAACAGCAAATTAGCGAACAGCTGGGCGCGCGGCGAGGCGGCCTCGCGCAGGATCGCCGCCGCCGCCGCGAAGGCGACCGGCGCAAACCCGGCGAGTGGATCGCGATTCTCGTCGCCGCGTGGGCGGGCCCACACCAGCAGGCCGACCGTCGCCGCGCACACGATTCCCTGGAGCAGCCCGAGGCCGAGCAGCCCGCCCAGCCGGTGCGTCGCCGCCAGCAGCACCTCGGCCAGCCACTCGTGGTTCAGCCACTCCTGCTGCGAGGTGTAGGAGAACGGATCGAGACGCGGCAGCGACCGGGTGCGCAGGATCTCCTCGCCCGCCCGCAGCAGCCACGGCGTGTCGTGCTCGACGATCCGGCACACCGAGACGACCAGCACCACGCCCAGGAGAGCGGCACACCGCCCCGCCGCCCACGCCCCGGGCCACCGTTTCTCGTGCGCCAAGAGCCGTTTTCTAGCATGTCCCCGACGGAGGCGGCAAGCGGGCGGCCCTCGCCCACCATGGTAGGATTCGCGCGTGCGCTTCGCCTCCGCGGTCCTGGCCGGCGCGATCCTCGTCAGCTCGTTCCTGCTCTTCACCGTCGAGCCGATGATCGCGAAGATGATCCTCCCGTGGTTCGGCGGGGGCCCGGCGATCTGGAACACCTGCCTCCTGTTCTTCCAGGCGCTCCTCCTGTGCGGATACGCCTACAGCCACGGTGGGAGCCTCCTCGGCACGCGCACGCAGATGGCGCTCCATCTCGTCCTCCTCCTCGGGTCGCTGCTCGCCCTCCCGCTGGCGCTCTCGGAGCGCTTCCTGCCCGGTCCCGGCGAGTGGCCAGTTCTCCCGCTCCTCGCGGCCCTCGGGGCGGCGATCGGCCCCCCGTTCCTCGTGCTCTCGGCCAACAGCAGCCTTGTCCAGCGCTGGTACGCGCTTCGCTCGGGCCGCGAGCCCTACTTCCTCTACGCGGCCTCGAACGCCGGCTCGCTCGTCGCGCTGCTCGCCTATCCCTTCGTGATCGAGCCGCTGATCGGCCTCGCGTGGCAGCGGCGGCTCTTCACCGTCGGCTACCTGGGCTTCGTCGCGATCACCGTGCTCGCGATGGTGGCCGCCCTGGCCGGAAAACGATCAGCGATCCCACGCGCGGCGCCGAGCGCATCGATCGCCTGGTCGCGCCGCCTTCGCTGGCTGCTCCTCCCGGCCGTGCCGTCGCTGCTGCTGCTCGCCGTCTCGCAGCGGATCACCACCGATCTCGCTCCCGTTCCGCTCCTGTGGACCGTCCCGCTCGGGCTCTACCTGCTCAGCTTCATCCTCGCCTTCCTCGCGTGGCTCCCCTACCCGCGCGCGAAGATCGAGCCCTTCGCGATGATGTTCATCACCCTCGCGATCGTGCCGTGGCCCTGGCTGCTCGCGGGTTCGCTGTTTCGCGAGTTGATGCCGCCGCTCGGGGCGCTCTTCCTCGGCTGCTGGATCTGCCACGCCGACCTGGCGCGCGATCGCCCGCCGCCCGACCGGCTGACCGAGTTCTACCTGTGGGTCGCGCTCGGCGGAGTCCTGGGCGGTCTACTCGGCAGCCTCGCCGCGCCGCTCGTGTTCGACGATCTCCTCGAGTACCCGCTGGCGCTGGTGCTGGTCGCCGTGGTGCTCGCGTTGAAGGAGGATCGCGGCGCGGCGCTTCTCGGCGCACTCCGGCGCCGCACGAGCTACCTCGCGCCGGCCGCCATGGCAGCCGTCCTCGCCGTCGCCCTCCTCCTCATCCGGACCGCCGATGCCGACGCTCGCGCCGTCGGTGAGATGCTTCCGCTCGTGGTCCTGTTGGCCGGGCTGCTGGCGTGGAAGCGGCCCGAGCGCTTCCTGTTCGCGTGCGCGCTGGTCGGGCTCTTCGCCGTGCTGGGGCTGCATCACGAGGTGCGGATCCTCGAGGCCCGCCGGAGCTTCTTTGGCGTGCTGCGGGTCGCCGAAGGAAAGACCCAGCGGCGGCTGATGCATGGCATGACCGAGCACGGCGTCCAGATGATCGACCCGCCGAGCAGCACGCCGGGGAGCTACTACCACCCGCGAACGCCGATGGGAGCGGCGGTGCTTCGCCAGCGGCCGGGCGCCCGGATCGCCGTCGTCGGCCTCGGCACGGGCGCCCTCGCCGCCCTGCTCTCTCCCGGCCAGAGCATGACCTACTACGAGATCGATCCGCTGGTCGAGGAGATGGCGCGGCGCTGGTTCACCTTCCTCCGCGACAGCCGCGGCACGGTCGACGTGGTGGTGGGCGATGCGCGCCTGACGCTGAAGCGGGCGCCGGCCACCTCCTCCGACCTGCTGGTGGTCGACGCCTTCAGCGGGGATGCGGTGCCCCTGCACCTCCTCACGGTCGAGGCGGTCGCGCTCTACGTCGCGAGGCTCGCCCCGGACGGCGTGCTGCTGGTCCACGTCAGCAACCGCTACCTCGATCTCGCGCGCGTGCTCCGCGCGACCGCGCGCCGACTCGGTCTACACGCCGCGCTCAGGCGGTTCGTTCCGGACGAGGCACTGGAAAAGCAGGGGGTGGCGCCGAACACGGTGGTCGCTCTGTCGCCCGCCGCCGCGCCGATCGCCGCGCTCCTCGAAGACGGATGGAGCCCGCTCGGCGATCACCCGGCCGTCGAGTGGACCGACGACCGATCGAGCCTCCTCGCAGTCTTCCTGGAATAAGCCTCCCGGCGAGCGGGGTGGCGAGTGACTCCTGGACCGTTGCGCTCCGAGCTTGCTGCACGCCGGCGATTGCCGGCGAGCCCCGCGAGCACGCTCATGGCAGCCGACGCCGCGCCTCCTCGCACGCCGCACGTTCGGGACCGTCGTCGAGAGCCGCGAGCGCCTGATCCAGCGCGACGCGCGCCTCGTCGACCCGCCCGGTGACCGTCAGAGCGCGCCCCCGGATGCAGCGGCACTGGGGCTGCGCGTGGTCGAGCGCGAGACAGGCGTCCGCCGCCCGGAGCGCCAGGCCGGCGTCGCCGGCGAGCAGCGCGGCACGACCGAGGAGATACTGGAAGCGCGGAACTTCCGGGGAGCGCCCGACCAGCTCCGAGAGCTCGCGCGCGGAGTCTTGGGGGCGCCCATTCGCCTCGGCGAGGTTCGCGGCGAGCAGCGTGATCGACGGATGAAGCGGAGACAGCGTGCGCGCCCGATCGAGCTCCGTGGCCGCCTCCACGAGCTGCCCCCGCCGACGAGACAGGTCGCCCTTCAGCGCATGGGCCGCGCCGTGGAGGGGATCGAGCGCGAGCGCCTCCTCGACGGCCCGCGCCGCCTCCTCGAAGCGCCCAAGGTCATGGAGGGCGACCGCCCGTCGGAACTCGAGCGGCGCCGCCCGCCGGCCCAGCGCCCGCGCGCGATCGAGCTCCGCCAGTGCCTCCCTGGCCTGCCCGGAGGCCAGCCGCACCACCCCCAGGTTGGCATGGGCTTGCGCCGACTCCGGGGCGAGCTCCACGGAGTGCGCCCAGAGCGCCTCCTCGCTCGACCACGCACGCTGCTCGACCAGGGTGCCCGCGGCAAAAAGCAGGAGCGCGAAGGCGCACGGCACGAGCGCGAGGCCCCGGAGGCGATCCGGGGCCGCGGTGATCAGCGCTGCCGTCGCCAGTGCCAGGCCCACCGACGGTACCAGCGCGAACCGGTCCGCAAGATCGGCGAGGATCGGGACGAGCTGCAGCACCGGCAGGAGCGCGATCGCGTAGCCGGCGAGGCCCAGGGCGAGCCCCGGGAGCCGCGCCCTCCACGTGGCCAGCGCCAGGGCAACGACAACGGCGAGCGCAGCGAGCGAGACGGCGACCGATGGCTCGGGCAGCACATAGCCGGGATGATGGCCGAGCGGGACGACGTACAGCCGGGCGTATTCGAGCAGGAGTACCGGCGCCTGCCGCACGCCGTGCCCGAGGCTGGCGGCGTCGATTGGCGCGTGGCCGAGCGGGGTGCCGCGGACGGCCACGCCCGCGCCCACACAGGCGATCGCCAACGCCCCATGGGCCATCAGCAGGAGCCCCGTGCGCAGTCGGACGAGCGCGCGCGGGCCGTCCCGGAGCGCCCACGCCGCCAGCAGTGCGCACGCCGTCACCGCCATCTCCTTCGCCAGCATCGCCAGGGCAGCGAGCACGAGTGACAGCGCCGCCGCCCCGAGCAGGGCCGCCGTGTGTACCCCTGCCGGCCGCGCCAGAGGGTGCCCTGGCCTGGCCAGCGCGCCGCCACCGATCACGAACGCACCGCTCGCGAGGGCGCCGAGCTCGAGCAGCAGGGACAGGTGGTCTCCGAGAGACGAGGCATAGAGGACCGGTTCGACATGGACCGGCGCGAGGGCCCAGAGAGCCGTGGCGACGAGCGAAGCCGCGGCGTCACGGGTGACCCGCAGCGCTACCAGGAGCACTCCGATGATCGACAGCGCGTAGAGAGCCCGATTCGCCCACCCGAAAGCCACCGGGCGCAGCCCGAAGGTGCGCACCACCGCCCGGAACGCGAGCGTTCGCAGGGGCCGGTAGGACTGAGTCGCGAGGTGGGCGTCGCCAGCGGTGGTAGCGCGCTCGAGGAAGTAGTCGCGCAGCGGAGCGCCCGAGGTCACCGCCTGGTTCTCCGCGATGTAGGCGAAGTCGTCGATCACGAACGGGTGGCCGACGGAGGGCGCGTAGAGCGCGAGCGCGCCGACGACGATCAGCCCCGCCCACGCGGCGATTCCGCGCCACCCGACCGCCGCACCCCTTGGAGCCTGACGGGAACTGCGCTGACGCTCCGCGGACGACATGCCGCTGTCAACCGCCACCGGGTTGAGCCCGCGTCGCAGGGCCAGCCATCGTGTGCCCGCGGTGGGTGGTCACGAGCAGTCTGCCGCGACGCGCCAGCCGCTGGCCACCGCGCTCTCGGGGACGGCGAGGGCGAACTCACGCCCGGGGCAGCGCACGCGAAGCTCCACCGCGTGGGCGCGCCCGCCGACCTCCTCTGTGGCATAGGGCACTCGCAGCGCGAATCGGCCCGCGGCATCGGTGGGAGCCGTCGCGACCCACGTGAAGTCCTCGCCATCGGGAGAATGGATCCGGGCGAACAGGAGCACCCTCGCGCCGGGGGGAGCGGTACCCGCGATCTCCGCTCCGGGCACCCGCTCGAACAGCGCCAGACCGTCGGTGCCATGGCCCGCCGAAGCGACCAGTCGGAAGCGACCGAGCGCGGGGACGCCGTCCTCGGAGGCTGCGCCCCGCAGGTGGTGGAGGCGGTACCACAGGGCCCCGCGGATCGCGGCGCGCTCGTCCTCCGGGCGGGTGAAGGAGGCCGGGGGGCGCCCCGTCGCGGCGATCACGAAGGGGAGCAGCGGCTCGAGATCAGAAATCAACACAAAGCGGGCCGACAGCCCATCGAGCAGGCGATGCGCCTCGGCCTCGTCGCCGGCCAGAAGGGCCAGGAGCGTGCGCTGGAACTGTCCTGCCAGCTCGGGGGTGCCCCAGAACGGGAGCGCCGTGACCGCCCTCCCGCCGAGGTGGAGCGCCCTCGGTCCCAGCGAGGGCTCGACCGCGATCGCCCACGCCGGGCGCGATCCGGGAACGAACGGCGTCTGCGGCGGGAGGCGCTGGTCGATCAGGCGTGCAAGCCGGGCGAAGGCGACGTCGCCGGGCGAGACGTCCGACGGTGCGATGGCGACGGCATGCCCCGTCCGCTCGACGACCACGCCGCAAAGAACGACCGCGATCGCGCACTGCGCCGCCAGTCGCCGTCGCCCGGGTGCGGCCGGCACGAGATCGTGGACCGTGCGCGAAATGGCCCACGCCACGGCCGCCCCGAGGAGGAACAGGTACTTCCGCTGGACCAGCCCGATCACCGCGGCACCAGCCGCCGCCAGCGACGGAAATGCCTCTCTGGCGTCGCCTCGCCGCCGCCACGCCTGGACGATTGTGAGAAGCGCGAGGCCGCAGTAGACCGCGATCCGCGGTGCAGGAACGTTCCGCCAGATCGGAATCGCCTCGGCGATGTTCGGACTGATCGCGTCGGCGGTCGCCGTGAGATACCGGACGGCGGTCAGAACGGTAGGCAGTGTGAGCGGCGCTGCGACCAGCAGGCAGGCGATCCCTGCGATGCGTCGCCCGACCCGCGCCCCGACCAGCAGCCCCGCCCCGACGACGGCCAGCATCAGCCCGATCCTCCCGCCGTGCGGGAGCAGCCGCGGCAGCCCGAGGGCCACCTCGAGCGCGGACGCACTCACCACTCCGCCCAGCCCACCGACGAGAAACGGTGCCAGCCCGCGGTCCCTCTCCGGGTTCGCCCCGCCGCGCAGGGCGAGCAGCAACGCGCTCGCCCCGAAGCTCGCCATGACCAGGTAGGTCGCGTCCGCCGCAAGAACAGACAGGCCGAGGCTGACGAACCCGCCGGTCGCCGCCGCGGCGGGGTGCGCCAGCAGCGCGCGCGCGGCGATCGCGGGCAGCGCGACAACGATCAGCAGCTCGACGCAATGATGGTCGAACAGCGAGAACGAGCTGACGTGAATCGCTCCCGGCACAATGGCGAGCGCGGCCGCGCCGGCAAGGGCGGCCCCCGGCGATGTGGCCCGCAGCGACGCGGCGAACGCCGCCAGGATCGCCGCCAGCCCGAACAGCACCGGCACGAAACCGGCGATCAGCAGCAGCGACTCGAGGTCCCGCTCGGCGCCGAAGACCGCGCGGTCCAGCAAGAGAGCGATGTACTCGAGCGCCACGGGCCATACGCACTCGAAGCGCGCCGGGGCGGCCGCGTGGTAGTCCACCACCAGAGGCGCGTGCTGGTGGTAGAGGTAGGTGAGACGGTGGAAGTGGTAGTAGGGGTCGCTGTCGGCGGAGAGGACGTACTGACCGTCGAGCCGCGCCCCGCCCCAGGTCGCGACGAACCGGGTCCCGAAGGCGACGGCCAGGAGCGCGATCAGCCCCAGCCCGACGACGAGCGTCCTCGCCGGCGGTGGAGGGTCGCGGACGTCGGACACCCGCGGACGCTACCACGCCCCTGCATCCTGTCATCCTGAATCCTTGACACCCCGCCCGGCCCCCGACTAACGTCCACCCCGGGCGCCTCCCGTATGACCTTCAGGCGCAAGGGGCCGTGACGACGGAGAGCCAGGCTGCGCCGGTCACCGGGATCAACAAAAAAGCGGCGCCCCCCGCCGAGGTGGTGCTGCCGGCCGCCTATTACGCGCTGCTTCTGGCCGAGGTAGCCGCGCTGGTGGCCCTCGCCGTTCTGGCCCCCGAGCAGTCGGGCTCCGGCCGCTACAGCTACCTCCTCGGCTGGGCCGGCACCGCCTCCATGGTGCTGATGCACATCTACTCGCTGCGCCGCCGGCTGAAGGCGATGCGTGGCCTCGGAAGGCTGCGCTCCTGGCTCCACCTCCACATCTTCCTCGGCCTCCAGGGGGCGCTCTTCGTCACCTACCACAGCCTGCACCTCCACCAGGCGAAGAGCATCCAGGGCCTCAACATCCTGTGCGTCGCGATCGTGGTCGCCTCGGGGCTGTTCGGGCGCTACCTGTACGCGCTCATCCCGAAGTCACTCGCGGGCGATCGCCTCAACGCGAAGCAGATCGAGGCCGAGCTCGCGGACCTGAAGGGAGTCGGCGGCCATGTCCCCACCCCCGAGGTGGCGGCGGCCATCGCGGCGTGCGAGCAGGACGCGCCGACGCTGACCGGCCGGGTTCCTCTTCTGCGCATCCTCGGCGAAGACCTCCGCGCCCGGCGCGCCCTGCGCCAGCTCGAGCGCGCCCTGGCCGATCGTCAGACCCAGCTCCTCGCGCTGCACAGCGAGCGGGAGGATCGCGAGAAGCTCGAAGCCTTCGTCGCCGCCACCCGCCGCCGGGTGATGCTCGCCCGCCGCCTCGCCACCTTCAACGCGGCCGAGCGCCTCTTCCGTGGCTGGACGATCCTGCACAAGCCGCTGACCTTCATCCTCCTCGGCGCGACCATTCTCCACGTCCTCGGCCACTACATTTACAGCGCAGGAATGACCGGGTGAGACGCCTCCTGGCGATCGCCGCCGCGGCCCTCGTCGCGGCTGCCCCCGGGGCCTCCCGCGCTGCCGATCTGCACCTCCTCGGCGGGATCGATCTCTTCGGCGTCAACCAGCCCGGCACCGGCAGCCCGGCCAACCTCGACCTCGGCTTCGCGCTGCGCGCCGATCTCCGCCGCCTCGGCAAGCGCTTCGATCTCCGCCTCGACTACCGCGATCGCGAGTCGTTCCTCGCCGCCGACTCATCGCTCGGCTACAACAGCAAGCAGTCGCGCCACCAGCTCCACAACCTCTCCCTGCGGGTCAACGACCTGTTCGGGCGGCTCGACCTCACCGTCGGTCGCTTCCCGGTCGGCGGCGGATTCTGGCTGATCAACGACGGCGGCGCGGCCACCCTCCGCCTGGGCCCCCTCTCGCTGCAAGCCTACGGCGGCGTCCGCGCCTTCACCGGCGGTCGCGCCGACGCCACCTTCCGCGGCCACCTTCTCCCCCTCTACGGCGCCGGCGCCGCCGTCGACCATCCGGTGGTCCGCGCCTCGCTGTTCTTCACCCGCACCGACGATCTCCTCGAGTTCCAGCGCGGCGCGGCCGAGGCGACGCCGGCCAGCCGTCAGACCAACGAGAACTTCCTCGACGCCCAGCTCCTCGTCCTCCCCCACGCCGACGTGATGCTCGCGGGCGGCCTGACGCTTGGCTCGCGCTACCTGGTCACCTACTCGTCGCAGGCCGGCCACTTCACCGACGTCCCGACCGTCGACAGCCAGCCGATCGGATCGCTCATGGCCTACGCCGTCGGTGAGTGGCGGCCGCAAAAGCGCCTCCGCCTCTCCTACGCCTTCGATTTCCAGCGCGTGCGCCTGCTCGTCCCGGTGCAGCCGCTCAACAACGCGATCGCCGCGGCTGGCGGCTCGTTCGAGGATCACACCCTGAAGGCCGGGGTGCGGATCTGGCGCGCCCTCCGCGTCGGTGCGCGCTACCGTCTGCGCTTCCGCGAGAACACCGACGTCATCCACCGCTTCGAGGGCCAGGTCGACGCGGAGAACCTGCTCGCCGGCTTCGGCGCCTTCGCCACCGTCGGCGGCGACGTCTACCAGGTCGACCGCATCGAGTGCGACCCCGCCAAGCCGCTGGAGTGCAAGAAGCCGCGCGGCAACCTCGTCGTCACCGGCGGCCTATCGTTCCTCCGCCCCTGGCTCGACGCGCGCGTCGGCGTGCTTTACACCGACGCGATCGGCACCGGGCTCGCCTTCTCGAATCACGCCAAGCAAGCCATGGACGCCGGCCCGACGAGCGAGCTCTTCCCGCTCGTCCTGGGCGCGCAGCGGATCGCCTACCTCCGCCTGTTCGCGCTCTGGCGCGACTTCTTCGCCGGCCTCGACGCCGAGCTGGCCCTCGACGGGAAGCAGCTCCGGACGCTGGTCCAGCTGGGGTACGCGCTGTGATCCGCCGCGCCCTCCCACTCGTCGCCGTCGCCGCCCTTCTCGGGCTGCTCTCCAGATCCGCGCGCGCCGACTTCCGCGGGCTCGTCACTCCTGGCCCGCTCGCCGCCCCGCACGCCGCCCTCGACGGCAAGTGCGACAAATGCCACGTCCCCTTCCAGGGCATCCCGCAGGCCAACTGCCTCTCCTGCCACGAGCACACCGCCGCCCAGGTCCGCTCCGGCAAGGGCTTCCACGGCCCGCTCGCCAAGCAGAAGTGCAGCGCCTGCCACGGCGATCACAAGGGCCGGGACTTCCGCCTCACCCCGCCGATCGATCCGAAGACCTTCGATCACAAGGTCACCGGCGTCGTCCTCACCGGCGCCCACCAGCCGGCCCTCTGCCAGAGCTGCCACCCCGACGGTGGACACGGCCCGAAATGGGCCGGAATCCCCACCACCTGCGTCGGCTGCCACGCCGACACCCACCACAAGGGCTCGCTCGGCCCGAAGTGCCAGCAGTGCCACAGCAGCGCCGCCTGGGTCCCCCCGACGCGCACCGCCGCCGATCACAAGGTCCCGATGATCGGCGGCCACCAGGGCCTGATCTGCGCCACCTGCCACAAGAACGGCACCCACTACGTCGCGAAGGCCAGCTGCGGCGACTGCCACGAGCAGAAGCACGGCGGCACCAAGGCCGCGTGCGACACCTGCCACACCCCGCTCGACTGGAAGAAGGCCACCCACGCCCACGACTTCTGCGCCTGCATCCTCCCGGGCAAGCACCAGACCGCGCCCTGCCTCTCCTGCCACCCCGCCTACAAGTTCGAGCCCACGCCCTTCGAGTGCGCCTCCTGCCACAAGAAAGATCTCAAGCACGAGGACCTCGGCGCCTGCGCGCGCTGCCACTCCGCGCTCTCCTGGAAAAAGAAGACCTTCGACCACAACAAGAAAGTTGTCGGCTTCCCCCTCGAAGGGATGCACCTCACCGTCGGCTGCGAGAGCTGCCACACCAGGCCCGGCATCTTCAAGGGCGCGCCGACGAAGTGCGAGAGCTGCCACCTCCTGACCGGCCCGAAGGCCCCCAAGCACGGCGACTTCGGCCCCTGCGCCGCCTGCCACGACACCAAGGGCTTCACCCCCGCGCGCTTCTCGCACGACACCACCCGCTTCCCGCTCGACGGCGCGCACTCCCCGGTGGCCTGCCAGACCTGCCACACCCGCTTTGCCAAGGGCGCCTTCGTCCCCGGCCCGAACGCCTGCGTTCTCTGCCACGGCGACCCGCACGAGGGCCAGTTCAAGGCTCCGCGGAAAGCCGCATCACCGTCGCTGCCTGCGCCTTCGCAAGCGCGCGCCCACCTCGCCCCGGACGACGGAGCCCACGCCGTCTCGCCGCGCTGGTCGTGCCGCGACTGCCACACCGGAACCTCGTGGAAGCCCTCGACGATCGGCCTCGCCGAGCACGCGAAGTTCGCCTTCCCGCTCCGCGCGGCGCACGAGAAGGTCGCGTGCGCGCGCTGCCACACCGGCGGCAAGTTCGTCGGCACACCCACCGCCTGCGCCTCCTGCCACACCGACGCCCACGGCGCCCGCTTCGGCACCGACTGCCGTCGCTGCCACACCGAGACCAGCTTCAACGAGGTCGTGAACTTCGACCACGCCGCCGCCACCGGCTTCGCCCTCTCAGGCGCCCACGCGAAGCGCGCCTGCGCCTCCTGCCACGGCGCCGATCGCGAGCGCCTGAGCAAGGTCGCGCGCCCGATCACCTGCGCCACCTGCCACACCGCGGTCCACGGCGCGCAGTTCGGCAAGGAATGCACGAGCTGCCACCAGCCCACCCGCTTCGCCGACGTCCCGCCCTTCGCGCACGCCGAGAAGACCGGCTTCCCCCTCGAGCGCCGCCACGCCGCCGTGAAGTGCCTCACCTGCCACGACACGGCCCGCGGCGCCCGCCTCGACCCCGCCTGCCAGAGCTGCCACGGCGACCCCCACCGCGGCGCCCTGGGCCGCGAATGCGCCGATTGCCACAAGCCCGATCGCTGGCTCCTGGTGCGCTTCGATCACGACCGCAGCGAGTTCCCCCTGCGCGGCCGCCACTTCGTCACCCCGTGTGCCGACTGCCACAAGAACAACCAGTGGACCGGCCTCCGCACCGAGTGCGTCACCTGCCACGCCAAGGACCGCCCCCAGAACCCCAACCACATGTTCCGCGGCTGGAGCTGCGCCGATTGCCACTCCGCCCTGGGCTGGCATGCCCACTGAGCCTCACCGACCCGCCGCAGGCGGCTCCAAAGCGTCCCCTGGGTCTTCGGGGACTGAGCCTCACCGACCCGCCGCAGGCGGCTCCAAAGCGTCCCCTGGGTCTTCGGGGACTGAGCCTGGCACGGCTCTTGGGTGGCGGGCGCGCATGAACCGGCGCCCCGGAGCCTCATCCACGCCCTTCCCGGCCGGCTTCACCCTGGTCGAGCTGATGATCGTCGTCGCCGTGATCGGCGTCCTCGCGGCGATCGCCATCCCCTCCTTCATCCATTACGTCCGCCGCTCGAAGACCGTAGAGGCGACGATGAACATCCGGGTCATCTACGACTCCGCGATCGCCTACCACCACACCATCCACGCGGATGCCGCCGGCAAGGTCCTCGCGTTCCAGTTCACCGACGCACAGTCCATCAGTCCCGCCCTCGGCACCTGCTGCGGCTCGCCCGGATTCAAGTGCGCCCCAAACCCCGCCCACTGGCGGACCCCCACCTGGCAGGCCTTGAACTTCAGCGTCGACGAGCCGTTCTACTTCTCCTACCAGACCGTGCACGCCCTCGGTGCTGGCAGCAAGGTCGGTGACTTCTCCCAGGTCCAGGCGATGGGGGACCTCAACTGCGACGGCGCGACCTCGTTCTTCCAGCGCACCCTCACCCTCGATGGCGAGGTCCAGATCCGTGGCGGCGGAGCCCTCCTCATGATCAGCGAAAACGATTAGCGGCCGCTGCCGGAAAAGGTCCCCGCGGTGACAAAAAAGGTCACAATCCAAGGCCTTCGAGGTACGATCCCCCCGCCAGTGCGGCCTTCCTTCCCTGGCACACAACTTGGATAGCCGCCCGACTGCCCACCCAACCCCAACCACTTCTCTAGGAGGCTTTCATGTCGCGGAAACTGCGTTCTCTGGTTCGAGGCTTCACCCTGGTCGAGCTCATGATCGTCGTCGCCATCATCGGCATTCTGGCGGCGGTCGCGATCCCGGCGTTCATCAAGTACATCCGGCGTTCCAAGACCACCGAGGCGGCCCTCAACATCCGCAAGATGTACGACTCGACGGTCACCTACCACGTCGCCGAGCACGCCGACAGCGCGGGCAACATCGTCCAGCGCATGTTCCCGTCCTCGCAGGGGTTTACGCCGGCCCTCAACGCCTGCTGCGGCCAGGTGGGTAACAAGTGCCAGCCCAACACCTCGCAGTGGCAGGGGGCGACGTGGCAGGCGCTCAACTTCTCGGTCGATGACCCGCACTATTTCTGGTACAGCACGACCGCCAACGCCCTTGGCAACTTGGGTGGCCACATCTCGCGTCTGTATGCCAACGGCAACCTGAACTGCGACGCCACCGTCTCGCACTACGAGCGCACCGCCACCGTCCAGGCCGACCTCTCGCTCAAGGGCGGCTCGGGCCTCTTCGTCATCAGCGACATCGAGTAGCTCCGGCTCCACGAAGTCCCCCGCACCACTCTCCCCCTTCCGCTTCTCCTCCCTCCTCCCAACCGTCCCGGCGCGCCGCTCCAAGGCACGCTACCATGACGAGATGGTTCCCCTGCCCGCCGTCGGGCCAAGTCGTTCTCCCCGCGCCCTGTTGAACGTCGTCAAGCGGGGCCTCGATCTCCTCCCGCCGACCCCCTCCGGCCTGCTGCTCTCCGTCGCTGGCGCCCTCGCCGTCTTCGCCTACGGGAGCGAGCGCCAGGACCTCATCCTTTACGTCGCAGGCTACGGCGTGATGGGCCTTTGCGTGCTCTCGGCCGCGCTGGTTTCCCTCTGCGCGCTCGGGCTTCGCCTCTCCTTCCGGCCGGCCACTCCACGCGAGGAGCGGCTCGACGCAGGGGTGGCGGTCGAGACCGGGTTCTCGCTCGCCGGGCTCCGCTGGCTGCCCCTGATCTCCACCCGATGGGAGTGGCTCGATCCGCAACGAGTCGCGGTGTCGGTGGTCGAGAGGCGAGGGCGACAGCACGAGGTGGTGGTGCACGGCGAGCGGGGCGAGCACCAGCGGACCGTCCGCCAGCTGGTGGTCGAGGACGTCCTCGGCCTGGCGCGCGTCCGGCTACGCCTCTGCGAGCCGGCGATGCGCACCGTGCTGCCGGCGCGCGGAAGGCCGCCCACCGCCCCGCTCATGCGCGCACTGATCGGGGGCGACCATTTCTCGCACCCCGCGCCGCCGCCCGACGGGGATCGCATCGAGATGCGCCGCTACACGCCCGGGGATCCGATCAAGCTGGTGCTCTGGAAGGCCTACGCGCGCAACCGCACGCTCATGGTCAGGGTGCCCGAGCGCGCGGTCTCCCCGGCGCGCCGCACGTTCGGGTTTCTCGTCGCTGGCGAGGGGGACGAGCCGCCCGCCGGGCTGGCGCGTCTGGCGCTCGAGTCGGGAGCCCTCGGCGCCGAGTGGTGGTTCGGCGCTGCCGGCTCCGACGAGTGCGCGCGCGATCTCGACGCCGCCTTGCGGCTGATCGTCCGGTCGCGGAGCGCGCGGGAGCGGGGCGCCGAGGGCCTGGCCGCCTTCGCGGGCCGGGCGCGCAGCCTGGGGGGCCGCCTCGTCCTCTTCGCGCCGGCCCGGCGCGGGCCGTGGCTGCCAACAGCCGTGGCGCAGCTGCGGGCGCTGGGGGTCCCGGTCGAGGTGCTGCTTGGCTGCGATGCCATCGCTGACCGGCCGCGCCGCGGCGGCTGGCTGCTCGCGCGCCCACAGGAGCGCCCCGACGAGGCGCGGCTCTCCGAGCTGGAGGCAATCGCCGCCGAGCTTGCCGCCGTCGGGGCGACGGTGACCGCAATCGAGCGGCCGAGCGGCAAGGTCCACCGGAATTTCTCGCCGCGAGCGTACGGCGGGAGTGCAACGGGGGGGCGCTATGGCGGCGGTTAGGCGGCGCATGCGCTACCCTGCGTGGATGGGTCGCGCCGCCGCGGGGATGAAGTGATCGCGCAAATCGACCCCGCGCCCGAGTCCCGGCTCGTCGCTGCCGTGCGGACGCTGGTGTTCGCGGCGGCGGCGGGCGCGGCAGTGCTCGATATCGCGCTGACGGCGGGATGGCTCGGCGCGGTGGTTGGAACCGTGCTCGCGGCGCTGGCGGCGGGTCGGCTCGCCCGGAGCCGGGTCCGCCTGTTCGTGGTGTGGGCCGGCTCCCTGATCGCGAGCTGGCTCGGAATCCTCGTGGCGGGCTGGCTGGTCGACGGCAACGCGGCCGCCTGGATCGGTCCACGCGTCGCACTGGAGGGCGCCGATCTGGTCCGCTACGGCGTGCTCGGGATGGGCGCGGTGCTGGTCCTGCGCACCACGGCGGTGCGCTATCCGGTGTTCGCCGTCGGGGAGCTGATCGCGGTCGCGCTGGCGCTGGCGGGCGTCACCGCGGCCCACCGCGACGGGGCGATCAATCATCCGCGCTGGCTCTCCGACTGGGCGCTCTCGACCGGCCGGGATCCGCAGCACCTGCTGCTCGCCTTCGGCGCTGGGACGCTGGTCCTGCTCGTGCTGGCGCTGCTCCGGGAGCGACGCGGCCGCGGGGGGCGCGTGCTCCTGCACCTCGGGTCGGCGGCGGTGCTCGCCGCCCTGCTGCTGCTCCTGTTTCGCGTCCTCGGACCGCCGCACCCGCGGGGAGGCGGCATCGGGCAGGGCGCAAAGGAGAGCGAGGCGCGGGTGAAGGGCGCCCGGAACGGAGGCGGCGAGCGCGGTGCTGCACGCGGCGGCGACCAGCTCACGCAGCTCGAATTCCAGGACGACTACTCGTCGAAGTCGCAGGACTCCCCGGTCGCCGTGGTGATCCTGCACGACGACTACTCGCCGCCGCTCGGCTACTACTACTTCCGCCAGACCGCCTTCAGCCAGTACAACGGCCGGCGCCTCGTCGCCCGCACGCGCGACGACATCGATCGCGACATCCTCACCGAGTTCCCGACCGGTCGGATCGCCGTCCCCGATGCGCCCGAGGGCGGTGAGAGCCGCGAGCGGACGGTCGTCCACACCACCGTCGCGCTCCTGGCCGAGCACGCACGCCCGTTCGGCCTCGAGTCGCCGACCGAGTTCGTGCCCCGCGATTCACCGGACGCGGGCCGGTTCCAGCGCCTGTACGACGTCACCTCCTCGTCGCTGGCGCTGCGCTACGAGGATCTCCTCGGCCGCCGCTCGTCCCGCTGGACCGCCGGCGCCGCCGCGGCCTACACCGGCCTGCCCGACGATCCGCGCTACCGCGAGCTGGCCGACCGGATCGTGCAGACCACGCTGCGCCCGGAGCATCGCAACGACCCGTTCGCCCAGGCGATCGCGATCTCGTCGTGGCTGGGCAAGAACGGCATCTACAGCACCCGCTCGCAGCACGCCGGCGCCGGCGATCCCACCGCCGACTTCCTGTTCGGCGACCGCACCGGCTACTGCGTGCACTTCTCCCACGCCGCGGCCTTCCTCCTGCGCGCCCGCGGGCTCCCGACGCGGATCGCCGCCGGCTACGTCGCCGACGAGGGGCGGCGCGGCTCCGGCTCGACGCTGCTGCTGCGCCAGAAGGACGCGCACGCCTGGGCGGAGCTGTACCTCGACGGCTTCGGCTGGATCATCGTCGACGTGGCGCCCGAGCGCTCGCTCGATCCCCCGGACACCCCTCCCGATCCCGACCTCCAGCGGATGCTCGGCGAGCTGGCGCGCGGCGATCCGAGGGCGGGCAAGCTCCCGCCGCGCCCCGGGAGCGGCCTCGATCTCGGCCGGATCGGCCGGTGGGCCGCGCTCGGGCTGCTCGGGCTGCTCGCGCTGCTCTACGCGGTGAAGCTGTGGCGGCTCGCCGTACCGTCGCTGGCGGGCACCCGCCATGTCCACCGCGTCGCCTATCGCGCGGCGCTCGATCGGCTCGCCGAGCTGGGCTGGCGGCGCGCCCCGGGCGAGACACGCGAGCGGTTCGCGGCGCGGCTCGGGGCGGTCGCCCCGGCGCTCGGCGAGCTGACCCGCGAGCACATCGGTCGCGCCTTCGGCTCGACCCTTCTGGCGCCGCCCGAGGAGATGTTGCGGCTCGCCAGGACCTCGACCCGCGAGGCGAGGCAGGCGGCGCCCTTCTGGCTGCGGCTGCTCGGCGCGCTCGATCCGACGTCATGGCTGCGGACGCGATGATCGCCGCCGTCGTACAATCGGGCCTGGCTCCCGCCCCGCCCCTGGAGCACCGATCAGTCTACCGCTCCCGTCGCCGGCCGGTCCCATTTCGCGCCCGACTTCGTTGCTCGTCGGTCACAGGCCGCCAGCCTGCTCCCTCCTCGCGCCTCGCCGGACCCGAAATGGCCCTCGGCGGGCTCGGTCCGGGTAAACTGGTCGATGCTCTAGCCTCTCGTCGCGGCCCGCCGCGCGAGCGAAAGTAGAAGACCGCCCCATGGATCTCGCCGCCGCACAGCAGGTTGTCCTCCGCCTGCGCGCTCGCCTCGCCGCCGCCGTCAAGGGGCGCGACGACGTGATCGAGCTGGTGCTGATCGCCCTGCTCGCCGACGGGCACGTGCTGCTCGAGGACTACCCCGGATCGGGCAAGACGCTGCTCGCCAAGACCCTCGGCGACTCGATCATCGACGACCAGCCCGACGACGACATCCCCGGGTTCCGGCGCATCCAGTTCACCCCCGATCTCCTGCCGTCGGACGTCACCGGCGTGACGGTGTTCGACGCGGCGACCACCGCCTTCTCCTTCCGGCGCGGCCCGGTGTTCGCCTACGTCGTGCTCGCCGACGAGATCAACCGCACCTCGCCGAAGGTGCAGTCGGCGCTGCTCGAGGCGATGGCGGAGAAGCAGGTCACCGTGGACAACACCACCCACAAGCTCGACGCGCTGTTCTTCGTGGTGGCGACCCAGAACCCGCTCGATCTCGCCGGCACCTACCCCCTCCCGGTCGCCCAGCTCGACCGCTTCCTCTTCAAGATCCGCATGCAGGACGTGTCGCGCGAGGCCGAGCTCGACGTGCTCCTCACCGCGAAGGAGCGTCGGAGCGGAGTGCCCGAGTCGCTGCCGCGGGTGGGCCGGGCCGAGGTGGTGGCAGCGCGCCACGCCTGCCACGAGCTGGTTCACGTGACGCCGGCGGTGCACGAGGCGCTGGTCGACATCGCGCGGGCCCTGCGCGCCGATCGCCGGGTGCTGCAAGGCGCGTCGACGCGCTCGCTGGTGATGGCGCTGCCGGCGCTCCAGGCGCGCGCGATGATCCGCGGCCGGGATCACGTCGCCCCCGACGACGTCGATGCGCTGCTCGGCCCGATCTTCGGACACCGCCTCGAGCTCGCGCCCGGGGTGGAAGACGCCGCGCCGGTGATCCGCGAGTGCGGAGCTCCGCTGCTCGAGCGCATGGCGCGGCTCTCGCTCCAGCGGGCCGCGGGATGAGGCGGGCAGGCACCCTGGCGCTCCTCGCGGCGCTGTGCGGGCGGGCGGCGGCCGAGCCTTCGCGCGCCGACGCGCTCTCGGGGACCCCCGACGAGCTGGCGGGCTTTGCCGCCTGCGAAGATGGAAAGTGGATCGGCGCCGGCGAGATCGGCCGCAAGCTGCTGCGCGAGCGCCCCGACGCCTTCGCCGGGCACTACGTCTTCGGCATGGCGATGCACTACGGCGAGGGCGACCTCGCGCGGGCCGCCTTCCACCTCGACCTCGCGATCCGCGCGTACGACGCGCGCTTCGCCGGCGTGCCCCAGGCGGCGCGCCCGTGGCGCTGGCACGAGGCGGCGCTGAAGGAGCTCGCCTACACCTACGGCGAGATGGACCGGGCCGCCGAGGAGGTGGTGCTGTTCGACACCTTCGACCAGCTCTACGAGCCGAAGCGGCTGGCCCAGCGCGTGTGGCCGCTCATGAAGCTGCGCCGCTACGAGGAGGCGCGCCAGGCGGCCCGGGCGGCGGTGGCAACGGGGATCCGCGAGCAGAAGGTGATCGCGCGCTCGGACCTCTGCGCGGCCGAGTGCGAGGCGGGCAGCCGCGAGCGGGCCTACCGGGCCTGCACCGACGCGCTCACCGAGCATCGCCTGGTCGACCACGGCGGGATGGTCGAGTTCTCCAACGCCTCCGAGGCGGCCCTGTCGGTGCTGAAGTACGACGAGGCGGAGCGGTTCCTCGGCGAGGCCACCAAGCGCGCGGTGCCGGACTCCTGGGGCAACCCCTACCAGCACCTCGGGATGCTGCTGGTCTCCGAGGGGCGCATCCCCGAGGCCGTGGGCGCGCTGAAGGGCGGCCAGGAGCTGCGCCTCCGCCGCGCGGCGTGGCTCGACCAGCACGGGCAGGCGCGGCTCGACCAGACGCTCGCGCAGCTCCTGCTCGTCGCCGGTCTCACCGAGCGGGCGGCGCAGATCGCGCGGCGCGCCGTCGACCGCCCGGATCGGATGGGCGTCACCTCGGGGACCGAGCGGCAGGCGCGGGCGGCGGCGGCGCTGGGCCTGTCGGTGGCGCTGCGCGAGCTGTCGGAGCGGCACCGCGAGGAGGCCGCGGTGGCGACGCTGGCCGCCGGGCTGAACCTGCGGGCGCGGGCGCTGGCGGAGCGCGTGGCGTCGTGGCGCGAACGGCGGCGCGCGGCGGTCATGCTGGCCGACCAGGATTTCCTCGAGCGCTCGCTCCGGCCCTACTACGTCGGCGGGATCGATGTCCCACCGTGGCTGTGCAGCGAGGTGGTCGCGACGGTCGGGTCCGGCGTGGCGCTCCAGGCGCTGGCGCGCGCGCGCGCGGCCGAATCGCTGCCTGGAGCGGCGGCGTTCTTCGATGCTTTCGAGGCCGAGGCCCACTTCGCGCGCGGCGACGACGATCGCGCGCTCTCCCTGGCCGATCGCGCGCTGGCCACGCTGCCTCACGCCGAGGCGCTCCTGCGCGGGCGAATCGCCGCGATCGCCGGCGAGGCGGCGCGGCGGCGCGGCGACGAGGCCACCTCCTCGGCGCGCTTCGCGATCGCGCTGCAGCAGGACCCCGGCGTGTTTCGCCGCCTCGGCATCCGGCTGCCGGTGCGCGTCGAGAGCACGGGCGGTGAGCTGCAGGGTGCGGCGGCCGCGCTGATCGAGGCCTCGCCCCGCTTCCGCACCGACGGTGGGCGCTTCGGAATCGTGCTCGCGAGCGGCGCCCAGCCGAGCGCCTGCCTCCTCGGGGCGAGCCACGAGGTCATCCAGTGCGCGACGGTGAAGCCCGAGCCCGGCGAGAGTCCGCAGCAGGGAGCGCGCCGCCTGGTCGCGGAGCTGCACCGCGTCGCGTTCGCCCTCAAGTCGGATCTCGCGCAGGAGAACCTGAACTCCCTCGACGGCTCTCCAACGTCGCAGCGGGCCGACCGCCAGGTGAAGAGCCTGCTCGACGCCATCGGCCCGTGAGCGGGCCCACGACCGGCGCGCGATGATCGCTCCCACCAAGGCGCAAAAGCTGGGCGGTCTGCTGCTCCTGCTCCTCGCAGCGGCGCTGCTGCCGGCGCTGTGGAACGGTTTCGCGTGGGACGACCTGAACAACCTGGTGATCAGCCCGCGGCTGCACCACTGGAGCGCCGCGTTCGAGGTCTTCCGTCGCCCGGCGATGTGGTCGGCCGAGCTGCCCCAGCAGGGGCTCGGCACCTACCGCCCGCTCGCGCTCGCCAGCTTCGTGCTGGATCACCAGATGTGGGGGATGAACCCCGCCGGCTACCACCTGACCAGCCTGGTGCTCCACCTGCTGGCGCAGCTCGCGGTATTCGCGCTCCTGTGCCGCCTCACCGGCAGCCAGCGGCAGGCCTTCGCCCTCGCGCTGCTTTGCGGCCTTCATCCGACGGTGGTCGAGGCCGCGGTCTGGATCAACGGGCGCTCGGAGCTGTTCGCGCTGCTCTTCGGAGCGGCCGCGATGCTCACGGCGGGAAGGAAGGCGCGCGGTCTGCGCTCCCTGGCGATCGGCCTGTTGCTGCTCCTGGCGATGCTCGGAAAGGAGACCGGCGTGGTGTTCGTGCCGCTGGTCCTCCTCGTCGCCGCGCGCGACCCAACCGGGACGGGTCCCGGCCTTGCCATCCGCCGCGCCCTGCCCGCGGCCCTGGGTGCCGCCGGGGCGGTGGCCGCCTACGCCCTGCTGCGACACCACGCACTCGACGGTGGAACGGCGCTCTCCTCCGATCGCTGGCTCACGCTCCTGGCCGCGCTGCCAGCGGTGTGGGTGCATTCGCTGGAGGCGGCGATCTTCCCCCTCGATCGATCGATCGGGCTCGTCGGACCGTGGCTACGCGCGCTCTCCACCGTGGAGCGCGTGGCCGACGTCGTGGCCGTCTCGGCGCTGCTGGCCCTCGGCGGGCTCTACGCAAGGCGCGGGAAGTTCCTGGTAGTGCTGGGCCTCTCCTGGTGGCTCATGGCGCTTTTTCCCGTCGCGGCGCTGGCGCTGCTGGACTGGCCCGGCTTCTCCCGCTGGCTCTACGTCGGGATGCCGGGGCTGGCGCTGGCGATCCACGGCGGGATCGCGGTCCATCTGTCGTCGCGCAGGCGGACCGCCGCATGGGCACTCGCCATCGCTGCGCTCGTCCTCCAGACGGAGCGGACGATCCCGGTGTGGCGAAACGATCTGCGTCTGTTCACGACCATGGTCGACGAGCAGCCCGAGCAGCCGTGGCCGCTGCAGCAGCTCGGCGTGGCGTTGCTCAACGCCGGACGGCCGGAGGAGGCGGCCAGCTGCCTGGAGCGCGCTCTCGCCCTCGGTGCGCGCGCTGACGAGGTGGGACTCTACCTCGCGGTGACGCGCGCCCAGACCGGCCACTGCGACGAGGCGGTGCGTCTCGCGCAGGCTCACCGGAGCGTGCTGGCCCAACCCGGCCTGTTTTCGCTCGCGGCGGGCCGCTGCTACGAGGGGCGCGGGGAGCACGCCCTGGCTCTCCATTTCTATCGAGACTGCGCGGTCGCCCAGGAGCGCTGCGCGGCCGCCCTCTCGTCGCTGTCCGCCCGATCGAGAGGGGACTGAGCCTCAAGAACCCGCCGGAGGCGGCTGAGCCTCATCGACCGACCGCCACCGACGGAGAGGGCGATTCCCGCGTGATAGAGTCAGCGGGCTCATGGTCCCTCCCAAGGCCCCGCAGCCGGCGCAGGCGCGCGACCTGCGGATCGCCATGCTTCTCGTCGTGCTGGTCGGCGCGGCGTCGTACGCGCGCGCTCCGTGGGCCGGCTTCGTGTGGGACGATCACCGCGTGATCGTCGATCGCCGCCTCCCGGCCGACCTGGGCGGGATGGTGGCCCTGTTCGCGCACAACGCGGTCTACGTGGTCGGCCTCGATGCGCGGGCAGGTCTCGACACCTACCGACCGCTCCCGCTCGCGACGTTCTTCATCGAGGAGAACCTGGTGGGACGGCGGCCCGCGCTGTTCCACGTCGACAGCGTCCTCCTCCATCTCACCGCGGCGCTCCTTCTGCTCCTCTTGGGTCGCGCCCTCGGTGCCTCGCTGCGCGCCGCGCTGTTCGCCGCCCTGGTGTTCGCCGCGCACCCGGCGATCGCAGAGGCGGTCTACTGGGTCAACGGGCGATCGGACCCGCTGTGCGTCGTTTTCTTCCTCGGCGCGCTGCTGGCATGGCTGCGCGGGCGGACGATCCCCGTCGTCGTGCTGGTGCTGCTCTCGTCGCTGAGCAAGGAGACGGCGTTCGTGCTGATCCCGCCGATCGTCCTCCTCCTGCCGCACCGCCGCGGACCTGCACGACCGGCGGTGATCGCGCTCGCACCGTGGCTCGCCGGGGCGGTTCTCGGGGCGGCGCTCCGCGTTGGGGCGCTGCGGCACAGCGGTGTGTCCGACGGATCCCAGCACGTGGGGTACGCGCTGCGCCGCCTGCCAGTCGTCCTCGGCGACGCGCTCATGGCCCTCCTGCTGCCGGCGGCAGAGAGTCCGATGACCCTCGAGTTCCGCTATCGCGCGGTCTCGCCGGGCGCCGTGATCACCGGCGTCCTGGTGGTGCTCGCCCTGCTCGCCTGCGCCGCCCTCTGCTTTTGGCGCGGTCGCCGCATCGAGGCGTGGGCCATCGCCACGTTCCTGATGGTGACCGCGCCGGTCGCTCTGCTCACCTACATGCGCGGGTACATCGGATGGGGGCGCTATCTCTACCCGTCCGCGCCGATGCTCGCGCTGGCGCTGGCGGTCGCCGTCGAGCAGCGGGTCGTTCCCCGCCTCCGCGAGCAGCTCCGCCGCGCGCTCGCCGTCGCTGGCGCGCTGCTCATCGGGCTGCTGGCCGTTCAGACCTTCGCCGCCGGCGACGACTGGCACGACCAGCGCGGGCTGGCGACGGCGATGGTGCGCGATCACCCCGCCGACCCGGCCGGGCACCTGCTGCTGATCCGCGTCGAGCAGTCCGCGGGCCGGACCGAGCAGGCGGGCGGCCACGCCCTCCGCGCTGCCCAGCTCGATCCATGGAGCGACACCGCGTGGTCGCAGGCCGCGCATTTTCTCATGCTGAACGGCCGCCGCGGCGAAGCCTTCGTCGCTGCCGAGCGCGCACAGCGGCTACACCCCGGTGATCCCGTGTCGGCGCGCATCCTGGCGATCGGCCTGCTCGAGCGCAAGAGCGAGGCTGCCGCGGCGCGCATCCTCGTCGAGGCCATCGTCGCCAACCCGCAGGACGAAGGAGCCGCGCAGACGCTCCGGGAAGCCGCCGCTCGCCTCGGCGCCGGATCGGAGTTCGTGACCACGGTTCGTGCCCAGCTCGGCGATCCCCGCCTCTCCTCCGCCGCCGCTCGCGTGACGGCCCTGCTGCAGTGAGCCGGCACCGCAGCGTGGCCGCACTCCGCCACCCTGCGCCCTCTCCGCTCCCTCTCCGCTCCCGCTCCGGCTCCGCCTCCGCCCCTGCGCTTGCGATGGCGGCCTCTGCCTTGTAGGGTGATCCCGATGCGGCGCCGCGGCTTTCTCCGGTTGGGCCTGCTCGGCGGCGGCCTGCTCGCGCTGTCGAGCGTCGGACTCGGGATGTGGCCGGCGCTCCTCCGGCACGCGCCGCGCCGCAAGCTCGAGCTGCTCGACGAGATGGAGTTCGCCGTGCTCGCCGCAGTCGCCGCGCGGGTGGTGACGCAGCCCGACGCCGATCCGATCGAGCTCGCTCACCGCGTGGAGGAGGCGGTCCGCTTCGGCGCCCCCGAGTCGCAGGACGACTTCAAGAAGCTCCTCCGCCTCCTCGAGAACGGCTTCGCCGGCATGCTCCTCGACCTCCGCCCGCGGCCCTTCACCCGCCTCCCGCCCGAGGCCCAGGACGCCGCGCTGCTCGCCTTCCGCGACTCCCGCCTCGCCCTCCGCCGCTCGGGCTACCACGCGCTCCGCAGGCTCACCGCCGCGGCCTACTACTCCAACATCTCCACCTGGGCCGGCCTCGGCTACCCGGGCCCGCCTTCGATCTCGGTGCCCACATGAGCGCGCCCGGCGGATTCGTCGACGCCGGTACCGTCGGCACCGGCAAGAAATACACCCCCGAGGTGTGCATCATCGGCTCCGGCGCGGGCGGCGCCGTATCGGCCGCGCTGCTCACCGCCGCGGGCCACGACGTCCTGGTGGTCGAGGAGGGCGGCCACCGCACGCGCAAGGACTTCAACATGCGCGAGGACGTCGCCTTCGCGCAGCTCTACCAGGAGGGCGCCACCCGCGCCACCAAGGACCTCGGGATCACCCTCCTCCAGGGGCGCACCGTCGGTGGCACCACCGTCGTCAACTGGACCACCTGCTTCCGCACCCCCGACCCGGTGCTCGATCACTGGCGCGACCGCCACGGCGTGCGCGGCCTCACCTCCGCCGACCTCGCACCGCACTTCGCCGCGGTCGAGGAGCGCCTCTCGATCGCCGAGATCCCGCTCGCCGACTCGAATCGCAACAACCGCCTCCTGTACGACGGCTGCAAGGCGCTCGGCCTGGAGGCCACGCCCACCAAGCGCAACGTCAAGCAGTGCATGAAGTCGGGCTACTGCGGGATGGGCTGCCCCGTCGACGCCAAGCAGTCGATGCTCATCACCTACCTGCCCGACGCGGTGGCGCGCGGGGCGACCGTGCTCTACCGCTGCCGCATCGAACGGCTCGAGATCGAAGGGGGCCGCGTGGTCCGCGCGCGCGGTCAGGTCCTTGGCGGTCCAAGCGGTCGCACACCGACGGGCGAGGTGGTGGTGATCGAGGCGAAGCGGTTCCTCGTCAGCGCCGGCGCGATCAACTCGCCGGCGCTCCTGCTCCGCTCCGGCCTCGGCGGCGCGGACACGCCGATCGGCCGACGCACCTTCCTGCACCCCGTCGTCGGCATCACCGGGCACTACAAGGATCTCGTCGAGCCCTACTACGGCGCGCCGCAGTCGATCGCCAGCCACGCCCTCGCCCACCGCGGCGCCGACGTGGGCCTGTTCCTCGAGGCCGCGCCGATCCACCCGGTGATCGCCTCGACCGCCCTGCCCGGCTTCGGCGACGCTCACCGGCGGGGAATGATCGAGCTGCCGAACACCGCCGCGCACATCGCGCTGGCGATCGATGGCTTCTCGCCCGACGAGCCGGGCGGCACCGTGACCCTCCGTCCCTCGGGCGCGGCGCTCGTCGACTACCCGATCCCGCCTCGGATCTGGGAGGCCTTCCGCTTCGGCCTGCGCAAGCTCGCAGAGATCGATCTCGCCGCCGGCGCCGACGTGGTGCGCACCGGCCACGATCCCTCGATCGAGGTCCGCTCCGTCGCCGACCTCGCGAAGATCGACGCCGCCGCCTACGACGTCGGCCGGGTGTCGGTGTTCAGCGCGCACCAGATGGGCGGCTGCGCGATGGGCCCCGACCCGAAGACCGCGGTGGTGCGCCCCGAGGATCTCCGCCATCACAGCGTCGAGAACCTGCACGTCGTGGATGGCTCCGTTTTTCCCACCTCGCTCGGCGTCAACCCGCAGGAGAGCATCTACGGGCTCGCCCACCTCACCGCGACGCGACTCCACGCCTCCTGGGGCCAAAGCGGGTGACGGCGGTCCGGGTGACCTTGCCGCCGGGAGCAACAAGCGACGACCCGCAGCTCGGCGACGACGCGGTCAGGCACCTCCAGGCCCTCCTTCGCATCGACACCACCAACCCGCCCGGGAACGAGACCGAGGCGGCCGAGTACGTCGCCGCGCTCCTCAGCGACGCCGGGCTCTCCCCGACGCTGCTCGGCCCCACCCCCTCGCGGCAGTCGGTGGTGACCCGCCTCGCCGGCACGGGCGAACGTCCGCCGCTGCTCCTCCATGGCCACCTCGACGTGGTGACCGCCGACGCCGCGGCCTGGAAGCACCCGCCGTTCGGCGGCGAGATCCACGACGGCTACCTGTGGGGCCGCGGCGCGATCGACATGAAGCACATGGTGGTGATGTCCGCGCTGGTGATGGCGCGCCTGCGTCGCGAGGGGAGGCGCCTCGCCCGCGATCTGATCTTCGCCGCCGTCGCTGACGAGGAGGCGGGCTGCGATCACGGATCGAAGTTTCTCGTCGACCAGCACCCGGACCTCGTGCGCGCCGAGTACGCGCTCGGCGAGAACGGCGGCTTCACGATTCACCTGGGCGGGCGCGCGATCTACCCGGTCCAGATCGCCGAGAAGGGCGTGGTGTGGATGAAGCTGAAGGCGCGCGGCACGCCCGGCCACGGCTCGCTCCCGCGCGACGACAACGCCACGGTGCGGCTCGCCGAAGCGGTGGCGAGGCTCGGGCGCACGCGGCTGCCCCAGCACCTCACCGCGTCGACGGCGCGCTACCTTGAGGCCCTCGCCGCCACCCAGGGCTTCCCGAAGTCGCTCCTGCTCGGTCAGCTCAAGCGCCCGTCGCTGTCGGGCTGGGTGCTGAAGATGATCCCCGACCGCGGGATCGCGATGGCGCTCGCCGCCGGGCTCTCCAACACCGCGGTCCCGACGGTGCTCCGCGCGGGCGACAAGACCAACGTCATCCCCGGCGAGGCCGAGGCAGAGGTCGACGGGCGGTCCCTGCCCGGCCAGAGCGCCGCCGATCTGGTCGCGGAGGTACGCGCCGTGGTCGGCCCCGACATCGAGATCCAGGTGATCCGCGACCTCCCTCCCGTTGAGACGGAGGGCCCGTCGCCCCTCTGGGATGCGATCGTCGCCACCCTCGGCGCGCGCCACCCCGGCGCGATCGCCATCCCGATCCTGATGCCCGGCTACACCGACGCCAAGCACTGGTCGCGCCTCGGCGCGCGCTGCTACGGCTTCTGCCCGAACCGCTTTCCTCCCGACGCCCCGCGCTTCGCCGACATGTTCCACGGCCACGACGAGCGGATCCACGTCGAGGGTCTGCGCTGGGGCGTGAACGTGCTCCACGATCTCGTCCTGCGCTTCGCCGCGTAGGCGAGTCGATCTCCTGCGAATGATGTAATATCCGCGCCATGCTCGTGCGCCCAACGAAGGCTCTCCTCCTCTGCCCGCTCCTCCTCCTCGCCGGCTCCTGCGCCCCGAAGATCGTCTACAGCGACGCCGACGTCCCCAAGATGGCGGAGCTCGACGACGTGATGTGGGCGCAGGCGCAGGTGATGGATCCGCAGTTCAAGAAGATCGGTCGCGCCACCTACACCGACGAGGACTACGCCGCCTTCATCGCCGCCGGAGCGCGCCTGAAGCTGACCACCGCGCGCGCCAAGGAGACCTTCTCGAAGGGGCCCGAGTTCAACGCGTTCGCCGATCAGCTCGCGGCGAATGCCGGTGAGCTGGCGGACGCAGCGACGGCGAAGGACGCCGTGAAGTCATCGGCCGCCCTGGCATCGGCCAAGGCGACCTGCAAGGCCTGCCACGCGAAGTTCAAGTAGCCGATGCGGGTCACCTTCCACGGTGTCCGCGGCTCCGTCGCCACCCCGGGGCCGGCCACCATCCGCTACGGCGGCAACACGGTATGCGTCGAGGTCCGCACGGTCGACGGCTCGCTGATCGTCCTCGACCTCGGGACGGGAGTGCGCGAGCTCGGCAAGCAGCTCATCCGCGCGCCGCTGCCCGACCCGATCCACATCTTCGTCACCCACGCCCACTGGGACCACATCATCGGCGCGCCGTTCTTCGCGCCGCTGTGGCGCCGCGACGCCCACGTGGTGCTCCACGCGCTCTCCCAGCGCGCGCACCAGCGGCTCTCGAAGAACGTGCTCTTCGACGGTGAGCACTTTCCGGTGCGGGCGCAGGACATCCCGGCCCACGTCGAGCGCCCGCCCTTCGTCGGCTCCTCGGTGCGCATCGGCTCGGCGACGGTGAAGCAGATCCAGCTCAATCACCCGGGGGGCGCGGACGGCTTCCGGATCGACGACGCCGACGGCTCCTCGGTCTGCTACCTGACCGACAACGAGCTCGCCCCGCCCGGGCCTTGCACCACCTCCTCCGACGATCTGGCGCGCTTCGCCGCATCGGCGGGCCTGATCATCCACGACTCGCAGTACCTCCCCACCGACATGCCGCACAAGCACGGCTGGGGGCACTCCCTCGTCGCTGACGTGCTCGCGCTCGGTCAAAAGGCCGAGGCCCGCGCCCTCGCGCTGCACCACCACGACCCCGACCGCGACGACGACGCGCTCGACCGGATCGCCGCCGACTCGGCCGCGTGGGCACGCGAGCACGCCCCGGGGATGAAGACCCTCGCCGCGGCGGAGGGCACGACGCTCGAGATCGCTCCGTAGCGCGGCTGGCTATGACAGGTCGTACGGGCGGACCGTGGCGCGTCCGTTCTCCTTCGCCCGCTTTACCGCCTCGGTGAGCATCGCGTGGACGCGCTCCGACACGGCCTCGATCAGGTCGCCCGAGCTCTGGCGATCCGGCGATTTCTGCCCGATCGATCAGGGCCAGTTGTTCCAGGTGAAGTAGGCGCCGACGAGCACTATCGCGGTCAGCGCCCACGCGCCCGCGAGCGCGATCACCGTCGCTGACGGCGCCCGCCGCACGACCACGCGGATGATCCCGACCGCGATCAGCGCGGCACCGAGGCCGTACAGGATCTGACCGAGGTAGCCCATCGGCACCGGACCCGGCCAAGCACCGACGAGGAGCTGGCGCGCGATCGGATCGTAGTAGAGGTTCTGCAGGTGGGCATAGACTGGCAGCGCATAGCCGAGCGCGAAGCCCACCGCCGCCGCGCAGGCGGCGAGATAGGCGCGCGGGCTCACGTCGCTCCACCGACGGCGCGGAAGCTGACCGTCAGGAGACCGATCACCGCGCCCGCCCACGCCGTCCCGCACACCACCACCGACAAACCGAGGTAGAGCGGCAGCACGCGCAGGTCGTCCTTCGGGTGGGCGCGCCGTGACAACAGCAGGAGCAGCAGCGACGACGCGCACCCGAGCGCCACCCAGTGCTCCTTGATATCGAACAACCGCGCCACCCAGGCGAGGCCAATCCTCCCGTGCCCGCCGCCGCGCGGCGCCGGATCGTCGACCCGCGCCGCTGCCTCTCGTCGCTGCTGCACCTCCGCCGCCACCGCCTCGGGGGAGTCGAAGTACTCGGCCCGCACGCGCACCTTGTAGGTCGGATAGAGGAGGTTCCCGAGGAAGAATGTGCCGACGAAGGCCCCCGTCGCGATCAGCGCGAACCGCTGCTCGGCGCGCGCGCGCCCGAAGCGTCCATGCAGGTAGTGGCGGCACCACAGGAGGTGATGCGTGCTGGCCGCGACGAGCGTCGCCGCCGCGATGCCGTGGACGACCAGCAGCCACCGCGCGTGGTCCTCGAGGAACAGCACGCCGCGGCGCTACTTCGTCGCCGGTACCGCGTCGGCCGCCGGGTCCGCCTGGTGACGCAGGCTCTGGATCACCGCGAGGGCGTGCGCGGGCGCCTGCGTTTCTGTGTTGCCGTCGAGCTGGATCATGATCGCCTCGCGCGGGCCGACGGTGGCGTAGTGAAACGCGATCCGGTTGAGCGGCCCCATCGCGGTGAAGGTGGAGCTTGCGCCCCACGCGGCGCGTCCGACCTGGGGCGGCGACACCTTGGGCGACATCCCGAGCATCCCGAGCACCCGCTCCGCCCTGCCGCCGAGATCGGTGAGCGAGCCCAGGACCGCGCGCTGCCGCTCGGCATCGAGAGGCGTCTCGCTGCGGTAGCCGAACACCCGCATCGTCTCCTGGAAATCCGCCGAGCGGTAGGTGGTCTGGCCGCCCATGGTCAGCGCGCTCCACCCGGCGGGCAGCGTGCCGCTCAGGTCGCCGATCGAGAACGTCGTGCGCCCCCCGGCGTCGCGCGCGTCCACCGGCCGCACCACGCGGAGTCCCTGGAGCGCCTTCAGCGCCGTGTCTTCGCCACCTCCCGCCCCGCCCGCGTCCTTCCTGCCGAGGCAGCCGATGAGCAGGGAGGCGCAGAGCGCGAGAGGCAGCGCCAGGGAGGGGAGGGAGAGCATCATGGCAGGGAGTATAGCCGCCTCCAGCGGGGGCGTGGTGCGGGGACTGGTGAGGCTACTCGCCCTGGGGCGGCTGCTGCCTTCGGATGAAGGTCGGTACGTCGAGCTCGGTCTCCTCGGCGTCGGAGAGTCCGACGTGGGCACGCGAGCGCGGCGAGGCGGGCGGATAAGCGGGGGTCTCCCGGCGCGCGTGGACCACCGGCTCGGGCCGCAGCGGCTGCGTCACCGGCGTCGGGTCGGGCCTCGGCGGCTCGCGCAGCGTCGGCAGCTTGTCGGTGTTGCGCGCGTTGTACGCCAGCGGCACCTGCGTCGGGCGGCTGTGGTGGCCGTGGCGGACCCGCGGGTCGGGCGGCGGCGGCTCGTCGACCACGAACTTGCGATCGAAGCCGGTGGCGATCACCGTGATGCGCACCTCGTCGGTGAAGCTGACATCGATCACCGATCCGAAGATGATGTTGGCGTCCTCGTGGGCCGCCTCCTGGATCAGCGACGACGCCTCGTTGACCTCGAACAGCGTGAGGTCCGGTCCGCCGGTTATGTTGATCAGGATGCCGGTCGCACCGTTGATCGACACGTCCTCGAGCAGAGGCGACGAGATCGCCTGCTGGGCCGCCTCGATCGCCCGCCGCTCTCCGGCGCCGCGCCCGGTGCCCATCAGCGCGCGTCCCATGCTCGACATGATCGTCTTGACGTCGGCGAAATCGACGTTGATCAGGCCGGGGACGGTGATCAGGTCGGAGATCCCCTGCACCGCGTTGAGCAGGACCTCGTCTGCCTTTCGGAAGGCGTCGAGCATGGTGGTCTTCTGCCCGGCGACGGCGAGCAGGCGATCGTTCGGGATCGTGATCAGCGTGTCCACGGCGGCTGACAGCGCGATGATCCCCTCCTCCGCCTGCCGGCGGCGCTTCTTGCCCTCGAAGGTGAAGGGCTTGGTCACCACACCGACAGTGAGCGCGCCCATCTCGCGCGCGATTCGCGCGATCACCGGCGCTGCTCCTGTGCCCGTCCCTCCACCCATTCCCGCGGTCACGAACACCATGTCCGCGCCCTCGAGCACCTTGATGATGTGCGCCTCCGCCTCGAGCGCGGCGTTCTTGCCGATCTCGGGATTGGCGCCAGCGCCCAGCCCCTTGGTGAGCCCCGAGCCGAGGCCAACCTTCATGGTTGCCTGGTTGGCCTCAAGAGCCTGAAGGTCGGTGTTCGCGGCGATGAACTCCACGCCTTCGAGGCGGCATTCGATCATCGTGTTGATCGCGTTGCCGCCACCACCACCCACGCCGATCACCTTGATCCGAGCGTGTGTCATCCGATCGTCGTCGAACTCGAGCAGCGCCATGTAAGGTACCCTCCGCTCGCCCATTCTCCGTCGGGGAACGGGCGGGTCAATTTTTTTGCCCCACTTTTTCGCTGTACGGGTGAGCAGTCGGAGGAGAAGCGGCGGGGGAGGCAGGGGATCTGGCGAATCGGGATAGGGGGTGACGGATCAGCCCCAGCATCCGCTTGTCCATGATCCGCGCCGCCAGCTTCCCCATCAGCACGTCGTGGTTCACCCGATCGAAAAACTGTTCGAGGTCCACGTCGACGACGCGTCGTCCTTCGACGGGCGTCGCTCTTTCAAGCGCAAGGCGAGATCTCCCCAGGTAAGAGCATCGACCTTCCCCGCACCGTCGCCGGATCTACGTCGTCGAGCCTTGGTCGCGAGAGCTTCGCGGTCATCTGCCCGCTCGCCCTGCTCGACGCCGCCTCGTATCCGGTTTCTGTTCGTCGACGCGCGGTTTCGCTCCCCGCTTCTTTCAGCGCCGGCCTCGCGGCCGGACGCCTTGCGGTTTGCTTGGGGTCGCTGCGACCAGCTTCCCCGAAGGACTTCCACCTCCAAGCCGAGTCTCATGCTGGGCACACAAAAAAAAACGGGCCGCCCGGTATGGGCGACCCGCTCTCAGAAGCCGAAGGAGAAGCTAGTGTTCGGCCGGGTTACGGGGCCGGATCCTCCTCGTGCTCCGGGTCGATGACCGCGAGCTTCGTGGTGCCGATGACGCCTGACAGCGTCGCGGTGATGATGCACTCGCCGTGCGAGAGACCGCTCAGCAGGCCCATCGAGCCCTCGTTGCTGCTGATCAGGCAGACGCTCTCGTTGCTCGACGACCAGGTGACAAAGGCGCTCAGGTCCAGCGTCGAGCCGTCCGAGTAGGTGCCCACCGCCTGGAACTGCTCATCGTGGTTCATCTGGATGCTCGCGTTGCCCGGGAGGACGGTGATGTCGACCAGCTCCGGCACCGCGACGTGGAGGCTGACCTTCGCGCTCAGGTCACCCATCGTGGCGACGATATCGATGTCGCCGGGGGCGGCGGCCTGCGCCTTGCCCGCCTCACCGCCGTCGCGCTCGTTGCCAACCGTAGCGACGTTCTCGTCCGCCGACGACCACACCACCGCCGCCGTCATGTCCTCGGTCTCGCCGTCGCTGTAGATGCCGGTCGCGCTGAACTGGACCGAGCCGCCCACCTCGACGTACTGCTCCTCGGGGCAAATCGCGAGGGAGGCGAGCTCGTGCGGGCTGACCACCATCGCCGCCGACGCGTTGAGATGCTGGTAGGTGGCCGTGACGATCGCCTCGCCCTCGGAGAGTCCCTGCGCGAGGCCCTGGGTGGTCTCTTCGTTGCTGATCGACAGAGCGCTCTCGTCCGAGGTCGACCAGATCACCTGGAGGGTGAGGTCCTGGGTCGAGCCGTCGGTGTAGGTGCCCTCGGCGCGAAACTGCTTGGCGAGGCCCTTGGCGACGTGGTCCGCATCGGGGCTCACGGCGATCGACACCAGCTCCGCCGCGTCGACCATCATCTGCACGCCGTGGTCGAAGCCGAGGAGCTGGGCGCTGATCACCGCCGCGCCCTGGCCGCTGGCGTACGCGAGGCCGCTCTCGCCGGGCTCGTTGCTGACCTGGACGCTCTCATCGGACGACGCCCACAGCACGGACGCGGTGATGTCTTTCACCGAGCCGTCGTCGAAGGTGCCCTCGGCGGTGAACTGCTGCTTGAGGCCCTTCGGGATCAGCACGCCGTCCGGGGACACCTTGAGCGACACCAGGCTGAGCGCGGTGATGTAGAGCTGCGACTTGGAGAAGATCGCGCCCTTGCGGGCGTCAATGAACGCCTCGCCGAGAGCGAGACCCTCCGCCAGGCCCTTGCTACCCGCTTCGTTGCTGATGGCCACCACGTTCTGGTCGGCCGAGCTCCACTCGACGTCCTTCGTCACGTCGCGGGTCGTTCCGTCGCTGTACTGGCCGAAGGCGTGGAGCTGCTGCTTGATGCCGACCGGGATGGAGACGAACGCCGGATCGATGCGGATGTCGACCAGCATCGCCGGACTCGGCTGCATCACCTCTGGGGGCTTGGCGTCCTTCGTGGTCGGCGGGCTCATGTCGGCCGGGGCGGGCGGATCGGAACCGGGCGTCTCGGCGACCTCGGCGGGCGGGCCAGCGCACGCGACCAGGGCGGCCGCAACCAGGGGCAGAACTGACTTCGTGATCGAGCGGAGCATGGACGTTTTCATCTGAATTCTCCTCGGCAGTTTGGTTTGCCTGTTGAACCGGAGTCGCTGACGGAGCGTGCCTAAAGCATCCGGCGGGCCAACTGATAAACCGATTAGAATCCAATGGTTGAATAGGGCGACGACGGAGGAGACGGCGTGCCGCGGTGGCGATCATGTCAAGCCACTGACAGGCGCCGGGGGTTGGAGGAGGGTGGAAGAGGAGACGGCGAGGAGAGGCGTTCGGCTAGAAGATTTCGCCCAGCCAGGAGCGCATGCGCTTCTTGACCTTGGAGTAGACGTTCTCGTCGCGGCCGGCGCGGAAGTGGTTGGCGGCGGCGTTGCGCGCACCGTACTGGACGAGACCCACTCCGGTGGCGTAGATGGGCGAGCCGACCACCGCGGACAGGCCGCCGATGCCCTTCGGATCGCCGCGGCGCACCGGCAGGTCGAGCACCCGCGAGCCCAGCTCGGGCATCCCCTCGAGGATCGTCGAGCCGCCGGTGATCACCACGCCCGAGCCGAGGAGCTCGGCGTAGCCCGTCTTCTCCAGCTCGCGCTTGATCAGGGAGAAGATCTCCTCGACGCGCGGCTCGATGATCTCGGTCAGAACGCTGCGCGGGAGCTCGCGGGGGTTGCGGCCGCCGACGGACGGGACCTCGATCAGGTCGCCCTCGTTCACCAGGGAGGTCATCGCGCAGCCGAAGCGATGCTTGATCCGCTCGGCGTCGCTCATCGGCGTGCGGAGGCCGATCGCGATGTCGTTGGTGAGCTGGTGGCCGCCGACGGCGAGCACCGAGGTGTGGACGATCGAGCCGTCGTAGAACACGACGAGGTCGGTGGTGCCGCCGCCGATGTCGATCAGCGCGACGCCGAGCTCCTTCTCGTCGTCGTCGAGGACCGCGTAGGCGGAGGCCAGCGGCTCGAGCACGATGTCGGCGACGTTGAGGCCGCAGCGGTTGCAGCATTTGACGATGTTCTGCGCGGAGGTGACCGCGGCGGTGACGAGGTGGACCCTGGCTTCGAGGCGTACGCCGGCCATGCCCAGCGGGTCCTTGATGCCGTCCTGGCCGTCTATGATGTACTCCTGCGGGAGGACGTGGATGATCTCGCGGTCGGCCGGGATTGCCACCGCCTTCGCGGCATCGATCACCCGAGCGATATCGGCCTCGCGCACTTCCTTGTCCTTCACGGTGGTCATCCCGGTCGAGTTCTGACCCTGGATGTGGCCGCCGGCGATGCCCGCGTAGACCGAGGTGATCTCCACCCCGGCCATGTGCTCGGCCTCCTCGATGGCGCGCCGGATCGAGGCGACCGTCGAGTCGATGTTGACCACCACGCCCTTCTTGAGGCCGCGCGACGGGTGCGTGCCCACGCCGATCACGTCCAGGCCGTCGGGCGTGAGCTCACCGACGATCGCCGCGATCTTCGTCGTGCCGATGTCCAGGCCGACGATCAGCTCCTCTCGCTTCGCCATTCTGCTCTCTCGCTCGCGTGAACGCCGCCGAGCTTGCGCTCGAACGCGGAGCGGAGCTAATTTTTTGAAAGGATCTTTTGCGCGCGCTACGGGTGGCGGCGACGGCGCAGCGCGAGGGCGAGGGCCGCGGCGGCGAGCAGCGCCAGCGAGGCCGAGGCAGGGGCGCCCCCGACGGTACAACCGCCGCTTACTGCCCCGCTGTCCTCCGGCGGAGCTGCGGGGATGCCGAGCGGCGTGATCTCGCCGTCGTCGCCCATCTCGCAGGCGTCGCCGGCGCCGTCGTGGTCGCGATCCGCCTGATCGGGGTTGGCGATGGTCGGGCAGTTGTCGGCGGCGTTGGTCTTGCCGTCCCCGTCGGTGTCGTCGTCGCAGCGGTCGCCGATCGCGTCGCCGTCGGCGTCCTCCTGATCGGCGTTCGCCGCTTCGGGGCAGTTGTCGCTCGCGTTTTGCGCGCCGTCGCCGTCGCGATCGTCGTCGCACAGGTCGCCGCTGCCGTCCTTGTCGGTGTCGGCCTGATCGGCGTTCGGAGCGAGCGGGCAGTTGTCTTTTGCGTCAGGGAGGAGGTCGCCGTCGTCGTCGTCGTCGCAGGCGTCGCCCTTCTTGTCCTGATCGGTGTCGGCCTGATCGGGGTTGACGATCAGACGGCAGTTGTCCTTGGCGTCGAGGACACCGTCGCTGTCGTCGTCGTCCTCGCAGGCGTCGCCCTTCTTGTTGTTGTTCGCGTCCTCCTGGCCCGGGTTCTTCACCGTGCGGCAGTTGTCCTTGGCGTCGGGGAGGCCGTCGTTGTCGTCGTCGTCGTCGCAGTCGTCGCCCTTGGCGTCCTTGTCGGTATCGACCTGGGTCTTGTTGGCGACGAGATCGCAGTTGTCCTTGGCGTCGGGGACGCCGTCGTTGTCGTCGTCGTCGTCGCAGGCGTCGCCCTGCTTGTCCTTGTCGGTGTCGGTCTGGGTGGGGTTCTTCACCAGATCGCAGTTGTCCTTGGCGTCGGAGAGGCCGTCGCCGTCGTCGTCGTCGTCGCAGGCGTCGCCCTTGCCGTCCTTGTCGGTGTCGGTCTGGCTGGCGTTCTTCACCAGATCGCAGTTGTCCTTCGGGTCGATGATCCCGTCGCCGTCCTTGTCCGCGGCGTCGAGGACGCTGTCGCGGCGACGGGCGACGTAGTTCGAGTAGACGGTGCGGAGGTTGTGGACGCAGCCGTACGAGCAGCCCTTGCACTCGTAGGCCCACGAGCTGCCCCAGGGATCGCCCTTCTCGTAGATCATGATGTGGCCGGCGCCCTTGGTGTTGTAGGTGAAGGCGTCGCCGGGCTTGGCGCTCGCGCGGGGGATCGAGCTCCACCAGGTCGACTGGTCGGTGAAGTGGAACGTCGAGTAGGGGTGGCCGTCGTTGCTGAGCGGGATCGGGCCGGGGACCTGCCACGCCTTCGCGACCATGCCCGAGCAGTCGGCGCCGTAGCTGCCGCCGTGGGTGCAGTTCGGGCAGCTTCCGAGGCAGGAGCCGGCGGGCGCGTTGGCGCAGGTGTAGCGGCCGTGGCCCCACCAGTACGAGAAGCCGACCGAGCATTTGGCGTTGGCGATGATCGCGTCGCGGGTCATCGGTTGCGGGGCGGCAGCGGCGGGGGCGGCGAGGGCGGCGACGAACAGGGCGGTCACGGGCAGCTTGCGGAGCGCGCGCATGGGGGGAAAACCTCCGATCGGGGCTACGAGCACCGCACATGCCACGATCGATTGAGCTTCAATGACCTGTAATTATTCGTGTTTATTTCTGGCGGGGTGGGGGTGAAGACCACAGATGGACCGATCAGCCCCGGCGGCGGCGGAGGAGGGTGAGGGCGATCAGCGCGCACGCGACGAGCGCGGGCGCTGGCGTGGCGGGGGCGCCACCGACGGTGCAGCCGCCGATCATCGAAGGGGCGCTTTCCGCGGGCGGGTGATGGGGGTCGTTCTCGGGGCGATCCGCGTTGGTGTGGTCGCCGCCGTCGCCGGGTTTTCCGACGCCACCGTCGGTGCTGTTGCCGCCCTTGGTCCCGCCGTCGGCTCCGTTTCCGTTTCCGTTTCCGCTTCCGGTTCCGCCGTCGGCTCCGTTTCCGTTTCCGTTTCCGTTTCCGTTTCCGTTTCCGTTTCCGTTTCCGCTTCCGCTTCCGGTTCCGCCGTCGGCTCCGTTTCCGTTTCCGTTTCCGTTTCCGTTTCCACCGTCAGGCTTCCCGTTTCCGCTATCGTCGTCGCAGACGTCGCCTTGGCCGTCCTTGTCGCTGTCGACCTGGGTTTTGTTGGCGACCAGCGGGCAGTTGTCCTTCGGGTCGGGGATGCCGTCGTCGTCGTCGTCGTCGTCGCAGGCGTCGCCGTGCTTGTCCTGGTCGTGGTCGGCCTGCGCGGGGTTCTTGACCTTGTCGCAGTTGTCCTTGTCGTCGGGGACGCCGTCGTCGTCGTCGTCGGGGTCGCACTCGTCGCCCTTGCCGTCCTTGTCCTCGTCGTTCTGGCCGCCGTTCTTGTCGCTCGGGCAGTTGTCGTCCTTGTCGGTGACGCCGTCGCCGTCCTTGTCGGGCGCGTCCATGACGTCGTCGCGGCGGATCGCCTTGTAGCCGCCATCGATGGTGCGCAGGTCGTGGACGCAGCCGTAGGAGCAGCCCTTGCACTCGTAGGCCCACGCGCTGCCCCACGGGTCGCCCTTCTCGTAGATGAAGATGTGGCCGGCGCCGTTGGTGTTGTAGACGAAGGCGTCGCCGGGCTGAGCCTGGCCGCGCGGGATGGTCTTCCAGAAGGTCGACTGGGTGTCGTAGTTGATCGTCGAGTAGGGGTGGCCGTCGCTGTCGAGCGGCGACGGGCCGGGGACCTGCCAGGCCTTCGAGACCATCCCCGAGCAGTCGGCGCCGTAGCTGCCGTTGTGGCTGCAGTTCGGACAGCTGCCGAGGCAGGAGCCGGCCTGCGCCTTCTCGCAGGTGTAGCGTCCGTGGCCCCACCAGTAGGAGAAGCCGACGGAGCACTTCGCGTTCTGGAGGATCTCGTCGCGGGTGATCGGCTTCGGGTTGCCGAGGGCAGGGGTGGCGAGAACGGTGATCAGGGTGGCGATGGAAAGGGTGTGCATGGTCGACCTCCGGGAGGGGGCTTGAGCAGCGCGCGTGCCACGGATTCATGGGCTTCAGCTCGCTGTAACTATTTGTGATTTTGTTGGATCGGGTGGGGCGGGAGGCCGCACCTGCCCACGGCCGTTTGCGGCCACGAAAGCATTGACAGATGGTTCGTGGACGGATATTTAGTGTACGAACTTTCAGGGTGAGAAGCGCGTGGGCGTGCTGAAGCCAGAGCTCGACCGGATCGTCGAGACGATCATCTTCCTGGTGACCGAGAGCCGGCGGCTCGCGCGCGAGGTGGCGGCGCGCCACGGCGTGACCCCGACGCAGCTCTCGGTGCTGAAGCTGCTCCGCGAGATCGGCGACCTGAAGCTCGGCGACCTCTCGCGACGGATCCAGGCGCAGAACTCGACGGTGACCGGGATCGTCGATCGGATGGAGGAGGCGGGGCTGGTCTTGCGCTCGCGCTCCGCGGACGACCGCCGTGTTTGGACGATCGCGCTCACGGAGCAGGGGCGGGCGGTGGCGGAGGGGGCCGATGTGGGGCCATGGGAGACGCTGCGTGCGGCGCTCTCGGCGCTGCCGCGGGCGGACAAGCGGAAGCTGGTGGAGATCCTCAACCAGGTGGCCGGGAACGTGGCGCGCTCCGTCGCTGGGAAGCGGGCGACGACCGGCCTCGCGAATCAGATCTAAGGAGGCCAAGTGATGTCGGACAAGGTGATCGTGACGTGCGCGCTGACCGGCGCGGTGACCACCAAGCGCCAGTGCGCGGCGATCCCGTACAGCGCCGAGGAGATGGGCGAGGAGGCGCGGCGGGCGTGGGAGGCGGGGGCGACGGTGGTGCACGTGCACGGGCGGGAGGACTCGGGGCAGCCCTCGTATCGGCCCGAGGTGTTCGCGGCCTACAAGCGCGAGATCGAGAAGCGCTGCCCGGTGATCATCAACTTCTCGACGGGGGCGGTGGGGCTGTCGAAGGAGGAGCGGATCGCGCACGTGCTGACCACGCGGCCGGCGATCGGCGCGCTCAACATGGGGTCGATGAACTATGCGAAGTACTCGGCGAAGCGGAAGGAGTTCGTGTTCCAGTTCGTCTTCGCGAACCCGTTCGACGAGATCATTTTTTATCTGAAGAGGATGACCGAGGTGGGGGTGCGACCGGAGATGGAGACGTTCGATACCGGGCACCTGGCGTCGCTGGAGCCGCTGATCGACATGGGGCTGCTCACGCCACCGTTCGATATCAACCTGGTGATGGGGGTGATGGGCGGGATGCCGGCGACGGCGGACATGCTCACCTTCATGGTGGCGCACCTGCCGAAGGGGGCGGTGTGGAAGACAACGGCGGTGTCGCACATGACGTGGAAGCTCACCGCGTTGGCGCTCGGGATGGGGGGCAATGTGCGGATCGGGCTGGAGGACAACTTCTACCTGCCGGATGGAAAGATGGTCGCGTCGAACGCGGAGCTGGTGGGGCAGGCGGTGAAGATGGCGCGTGATGTCGGGCGGGAGCCGACCACCGTCGAGGAGACGAGAGTCGCGCTCGGGCTTGCCTCGTGAGCATGCGCGACGCGGTGGCGGAGCTGGAGCGGCGGCGGGCGCTGATCCGGGAGATGGGCGGGGCGGAGAAGATCAAGAAGCAGCACGATCGCGGCAAGCTCACCGCGCGCGAGCGGATGGACCGCTTCTTCGACGGTGGGGCGTGGTTCGAGCTCGGGATCCACGGCACGCAGATGGGGCAGGGCGCGAGCCAGGCCGAGGACAAGCCGCCCGCGGACGCGGTGATCTGCGGGTACGGGGAGGTCGAAGGGCGGATGGTGTGCGCTGCAGCATACGACTTCACCGTCAAGGGCGGATCGATCGGGCAGGTGGGCGAGGTGAAGGTGTCGCGGCTGCGCGAGATCGCCCTCAGGAGTCGGATCCCGATGGTGTGGTTCGTCGATTCGGCGGGCGCGCGGATCGATCCGAAGGCGGGCGGGCAGACCGATCTGATCTCGCTGTTCGCGGGGAGCGGGCACCTGTTCCGCGAGGAGGTGATCATGTCGGGGGTGATCCCGCTCGTCGCTGCGATGGTGGGACCAGGGGCGGCGGGGACGGCCTACATCCCGGGGCTCGCCGACTTCGTGCCGATGGTGAAGGGGATCGCGTCGATGGCGCTCGCCGGGCCGCCGCTGGTGAAGGCGGTGACCGGGCAGGAGATCGGGGAGCAGGAGTTGGGTGGCTCGAAGGTGCATTCCGAGGTGTCGGGGGTGGGCGATCTCGAGGTGGCGAACGACGACGAGTGCATCGCGGTGATCAAGCAGTACCTCTCGTATTTCCCGTCGCACTGCGAGGAGAAGCCGCCGATCGTGCGCGGGAGCGATCCGGCGGATCGGCGCGACGAGGCGCTGCTCGATGTGCTGCCCGAGTCGGCGCGGCAGTCGTACGACATGTACAAGATCGTGAAGTCGATCGTCGACGATGGGAAGATCCTCGATCTCAAGCCGAAGTGGGCACGTTCGCTGATCACCTGTCTTGCTCGGATCGATGGCTATCCCTGCGGGATCATCGCCAACAATCCGCGGCATCTCGGCGGGATCTTGACCAATGACTCGGCGGACAAGTCGGCGCACTTCGTCCAGCTCTGCGACGCGTTCAACCTGCCGCTGGTGTTCCTGATGGACGTGCCGGGTTTCATGGTGGGCTCGAAGGTGGAGCACGAGGGCATCATCCGGCACGGGGCGAAGATGCTCCATGCGATGGCCTCAGCGACGGTGCCGAAGCTCACCGTGGTGGTGCGGAAGGGGTATGGCGCGGGGTATTACGTCATGGCGGGGCGGGCGTTCGAGCCGGACCTGCTGGTGGCGTGGCCGAACGCGGAGATCAGCGTGATGGGGGCGGAGGGGATGGTGGGGATCGCCGGGAAGAAGCTGTTCGGGGGCGTGGAGCCGCCGCCCGAGGTGAAGCAGCAGATCGTGTCGATGATCCAGCAGCATATCGATATCTACAAGGTCGCGGGGTGGGGGCTGGTCGACGATGTGATCGATCCGCGCGACACGCGTCAGGTGCTCGCACGCGGGCTCAAATTGTCGTGGAACAAGCAGGTCCAGCGGCCGTGGCGCAAGCACGGCGTGATGCCGGTATAGGGTTGATCCGGGGCCAAGGAGAAGCCGATGTTCGAGTTCAGCGACGAGCAGAAGATGGCGCAGACGATGCTTCGCCAGTGGTGCGAGAAGGAGCTGGCGCCGTCGGTGGCGAAGATGGAGAAGGGGGAGATTCTCCCGTACGACCTGATGCGCAAGCTCGGGCGGACCTTCGGGCTCGACGAGATGGCGCGGGGCGCGTTTGCGCGGCTGGAGGCGCGGGAGGCGCGCGGGGAGGCGGCGGGACTGAAGTCGAAGGAGGACGAGGAGGACGACGGCGGACCGGGCGGGTTCGCGCGCGATCCGGCGATCAGCGCGATCGTCGGGATGGAGCTGTCGCGCGTCTGCCCCGGGTTCACGCTGGCGTTCGGCGCCACGCTCGGGCTTGCGGGCGGGGCGATCATGGCGAAGGGGACGTTCGCGCAGAAGAAGCGCTATGCGCTGCCGATCCTGACGCTGGAGAAGATCGGCGCGTGGAGCATGACCGAGCCGAACGCCGGATCGGATGCCTTCGGCGGGATGCGCACCGTGGCTCGGCGCGACGGGGATGGGTACGTGCTGAACGGGCAGAAGACGTTCATCACCAACGCGCCCTTCGCGGACGTGTTCGTGGTCTATGCGAAGATCGTCGACGACGCGAACCCGGACCCGCGGACCCGGCCGATCCACGCCTTCCTGCTCGAGAAGGGGCACCCGGGGCTGTCGGTGTCGAAGCCGATGGACAAGATGGGGATGCACTCGTCACCGACGGGGGAGGTGTTCCTGGCGGATGTGCGCATCGGGCGGGAGCACCTGCTCGGCGAGAAGGAGAAGGACCCGTCGAAGGAGGGGGCGCGCGATGTGTTCCACGGGGAGCGCACCGGGATGGCGCCGATGTGCCTCGGGATCGTCGACCGCTGCCTGGAGGACTCGCTGAAGTACGCCAAGGAGCGCACGGCGTGGGGGCGGCCGATCGCCGAGTACCAGCTGATGCAGGACAAGCTGGCGCGGATGTACATGCACCGCGAGAACATCAAGAACCTGCTGTTCAAGCAGCTCTGGATGGCGAAGAACGGCAAGCGGCAGTCGATGGCCGAGGCCTCGGCGTGCAAGCTGTACTGTGCGCGCTCCACCACCGAGGTGGCCCTCGAGGCGGTGCAGATCATGGGCGGCAACGGGTACATGCGCGAGTACCACGTCGAGATGCTGATGCGCGACGCGAAGCTCCTGCAGATCGGCGGCGGCACCGACGAGATCCAGATCGTGACGATCGCCCGCGCGCTGCTCGCGTGAGGGGTCCGCTCGTCGTTGACCGGACCCCGCTCCGCAACTAGGATGCGCGTCACCCAGGAGGACGATCCATGGCGATCAATCGCGATCTCGTCGGCAAGAAGTCGGATCCGCTGCCGTTCAGCTACACATGGCGGGACACGGTTGTGTACGCGCTCGGGGTTGGGGGAAAGGTCGACGAGCTGGATTTCCTTTACGAGGGGCGTGGGCCGAAGGTGCTTCCGACGTTCGCGGTGGTGCCCTCGTTCGCCTCGCTGATCTCCATCGCTGGCGACCTCGGCGCCAACCCGATGATGATCCTCCACGGCGAGCAGAAGATCGTCCTTCACCGTGCGATCCCGCCGCAAGCGAAGCTCTCCACCGTCTCCGAGGTGAAGGGGATCTATGACAAGGGCAAGGGCGCGGTGGTGGTCGTCGAGGCCAGCACTGTCGACGAGAAGGGCGCGCCGGTGTTCGACAACGTGTTCTCCATCTTCGTGCGCGGCGAAGGCGGCTTCGGTGGGGATCGCGGCCCCGAGGCGGTGAAGGCCGATCCGCCCGCCGGCCGGGCCCCGGACTTCGAGGTCGTCGAGGCGACGACGCGCGAGCAGGCGCTCCTCTACCGCCTCTCCGGAGACATCAACCCGCTGCACGCGGATCCGGCGATGGCGAAGTTCGGCGGCTTCGATCGGCCGATTCTTCATGGGCTGTGCACCTATGGCCACGCCGGGCGCGCGGTGCTGAAGGGCGCCTGCGGCGGCGACGTCGGCAAGCTCAGGAGCTTCGGCGCGCGCTTCGCCGGCGTGGTCTTCCCCGGCGACACGCTGACCACCCGCGGATGGAATCTGGGCGACGGAAGCTGGGTCATCACGGTGACGCAGCAAGACGGCAAACAGGTGCTCTCGAACGCGATCGCCGAGATCGGCTGAACCGCGAGCACGAACCAGGAGCTCTGCGATGAACGAGCACAAGGTCAAGGCGGTCCCTGAGGGGATGCACACGGTCACGCCTCACCTCACGATCGCGGGCTGTGGCGAGGCTATCGCCTTCTTCCGGGAGGCCTTCGGCGCCGAGGAGCTGCAGCGGATGACCGAGCCGTCGGGGACAAAGATCCTGCACGCCATGGTGCGGATCGGCGACTCGACGCTGTTCGTGAACGACGAGTTCCCCGAGCAGGGCGGCGTGGCGAGGCCGTTCTCGCCGTGGCTGTACGTCGACGATTGCGACCGGGCGTTCGCGCGCCGTCGCTGCGGGGGCCGCCGTGAAGATGCCGCTCAGTGACATGTTCTGGGGCGACCGCATGGGCCAGGTCACCGACCGCTGGGGCAACCAGTGGACGCTCGCGTCGCACACGAAAGACGTGACGCCCGAGGAGATGAAGGTCGCGCACGACGCGCTCCTGGCCCGGATGCAGTCGCAGAAACAGGGCTGACGTTTCCATGGATCTGCGACGGGAACTGGCGGTCGCGGAGCGGCTGGGTCGCGAGGCGGCGGCGATCATCGCGGCCTACTTCGGCACCGGGATCAAGGTCGACTACAAGCCCGGTGAAGGGCCGGTGACGCAGGCGGATCGCGAGGCCGACGCGCTGATCGTGGGTGGCCTGAGAGCGGCCTTCCCCGGCGATGGCATCCTCTCGGAGGAGGCGCCCGACGATGGCTCGCGGCGCACCCACGAACGGGTGTGGATGGTCGATCCGCTCGACGGGACGAGCGACTTCGTGCGCGAGCGAGCGGGCTTCGCGGTGATGATCGGCCTCGCGATCGCTGGGCGGCCGGTGGTGGGCGTGGTGCTCCAGCCCACCACGGGGGTGCTCTACCGGGCGGTCCGCGGCGAGGGCGCGGAGCAGGTCGATGGCGCCGGAGGGGTGACGCGGCTCCAGGTCTCCACCGTCGACGAGCTGGCGGCGATCCGGCTGGTCGCCTCGAAGTCCCACCGCGGCCCTTCGATCGATCGCGTGCGCGCCGCCCTCGGCGTCACCGACGAGATGAACATCGGCTCGGTCGGCCTCAAGCTCGGGCTGATCGCGCGCGGCGAGCGCGATCTCTACGTGAACCCGGAGAGCCACGCTTCGCTGTGGGACACCCTCGCGCCGGAGGTGATCCTCGACGAGGCGGGCGGTCGCATGAGCGATCTCGCCGGGGCGCCGATCGACTACCTCGGCCCGTCGCTGAAGCACGCGCGCGGCCTGTGCGCCTCGAACGGCCGGCTGCACGACCGGGTGCTCTCGTCGCTGGCGCCGCTCTTTCCACCGCGCGCCTAGACTGGAGAAAGCACCCTCGTAGCGAGGCTCCCTTTGCGCCGTGATTTGCCCTATCATGCGCTCGCGATGAGGACCGGCCTCGTCACCAACCGCCTCTTCCGCGAGCACGTCGCGCCCGCCGGGCACCCGGAGCGGCCGGCGCGCCTCGACGCGATCGACGCCGCCCTCGACGCAGCCGGGCTGCCACGGCGCTGCGTCCAGGTCCCGGCGCGCGCGGCGACCCGGGCGGAGCTCGAGCGCGTGCACGCGCCGGAGTACCTCGACGCCCTCGAGCGCGTGGTGGGCGGCGCCACCGAGCCGGGTTGGCTCGATCCCGACACCTACTTCTCCGTTGGTTCCTGGCAGGCCGCGCTCCTCGCCGCTGGATCGACGGTCGACATCGCGCTCGCCGTGGCCGACGGAACCCTCGACAACGGAATCGCCTTCGTTCGCCCGCCCGGTCATCACGCCACACGCGATGCGGCGATGGGGTTCTGCCTGATCAACAGCATCGCGGTCGCCGCCGCCGCCCTGCGCGCCCGGGGGCTTCGCGTGGCGATCGTCGACTTCGACGTCCACCACGGCAACGGCACCGAGGCGATCTTCTGGGACGATCCGGAGGTCCTCTATGCCTCCACCCACCAGTACCCTTTTTACCCCGGCACCGGTGCGCTCACCGACGTGGGCGGCCCCTCGGCGCTCGGCGCGACGATGAACCTCCCGCTGCCCGCGGGGTCGGGCGACGCGGCCTACCTCGCCGCCCTCGCGCTGATCCGGCGGGCCGCCTTGCGCTTCCGTCCCGACGCGATCCTGCTCAGCGCCGGCTTCGACGCCCACCGCCTCGATCCACTGGCCTCCATGCAGGTCGGCGAGGCCACGTTCGCCCGCTTCACGGAGGAGCTGCGCGCCTGCACCGGGGGTCGGATCGCAGCGGTTCTTGAGGGGGGCTACGATCTCGACGGCCTCGGCTGCTCGGCGGTGGCGACCGTCGCCGCGCTGCTCGGTGACCCCCTCCCCGCGGTGAACGCGGGCCCGCTCACCGCCCCGGAGCGCGAGGCGCTCGCCGCCGCCGCTCGCATCCACTTCGGCGATCCGGCATGATCCCCCCCGGGATGTCGCCCCCACCGGTACCAGCACCCGCGGAACGCTTCGGCGCGTACCAGCTCGTCCGGTACCTCACGGCCGGCGGGATGGCCGATCTCTACCTCGCCCGTCGCAGTGACAGCGAAGACGACCTCGTTCTCAAGCGCATCCAGCGCCGCTATCTCGACCACACCCACGTCGTGAAGCTGTTCATCGACGAGGGGCGCATCGCCCTCACCCTCGATCACCCGAACATCGTCCGCACCCTCGACGTCGGGCAGCTCGACGGCACCTACTACATCGCGATGGAGTACATCCCGGGCCACGATCTGGTGGCGATCGCCCGCCGCGGCGTCGAGACCGGGCAATTCATCCCGCGCCCGATTGCCGTCGGTGTGGTTGCCCAGGCTGCCACCGGCCTCGCCTACGCCCACACCCACCGCGGCGTCGACGGAGCGGGCCTGTCGATCGTCCACTGCGACATCTCCCCGGGCAACATCGTGGTCTCTCGCCGCGGCACCGCCAAGATCGTCGACTTCGGCATCGCGCGCGCGGCGATCGCCCTGCGCAAGGAGGACGGCGTCGCCGGCAAGTTCAACTACATGGCGCCCGAGCAGATCCGCGGCGAGAAGGTCGACGCGCGCGCCGACCTGTTCTCGCTGGGCGTGATTCTCTACGAGCTCACCGTCGGCAAGCGCCTCTTTCGGGGCAAGCCGGCCGCGGTGCGACGCAAGGTGCTGGAGGGCGATATCCCACGCCCGCGCGACGTGCGCCCCGACTTCCCGCGCTCGCTCGAGCGGATTCTCGGGCGGCTCCTGGCGCGCGATCCTGCGAAGCGCTACCAGACCGCCTCGGCGCTGCGGCAGGACCTGCGGACGTACCTTCAAGAGGAGGAGGAGGGGTGGGGAAAGCGTGAGATCGCGCTCTACATGCGCGACCTGTTCCGTGCGCCGCGCGGCCTCGCGCCAGGCGCCGAGTTCGCCGAAGGCACCGGAGACGAGGAGCTCGACCTCGAGCGCGCCATGCCGTCGCTCGACGTGGAGATCGATCCCGATGACGACGACGACGATCTCTTCGACGAGGATACCGCTTCCTTCGAGGGGTTCGAAGGCGACACCGAGGTCGACATGACCACGCTCGATGGGCCGGCCGGGGCGCGCCACGATCAGACCCCGGTGGATGGGACACCGATCGGAGCGCTCGACGCCGCTGCGGCCCGCGCGTCGGTGGACGTCAAGCCCGCGGTGCAGCCGACCCGCCGGACGCCGGACGACGGGCGCCCGCATGCCGCCTCAGGACAGGTGGCCGTGCGCAACGATCAGGTCCCGGCTCCGATGGTGGACAAGCGCCGTCGAGCGCCGCGGAAGGTGGAGGTCGATGGGAGCGATCCGACCGCGCAGGTACGCCTCCCGAAGGCCGGGCAAAAGGGAGCGCCGCCGTCGGGCGAAGCGCAGACCGCGCTGGTCCGCCTGCCCGATCGCGAACGCCGCCGCGAGGCCGAGCGCGCCTCCGCCTCGGTCGAACCGACCCAGATGGTGCGGGCGCCGGCGGCTCGCCGCCGACGTCGCCGGCCGAGCCGGATCTCGACCGGCGTGGTGGTCGGCGGCTGCATGGTGGTGATGGCGGTGGTCCTGCTGATCCTGATCTTTCTCGGACGCTGAACCTGACGGCCGGTAGCGACCGCCCTGCGGCCGTTCGCCGAAGCCGTTCGGCGAAGCTTGGCGGGCGTACCGCGAAATGATACAATCCGCGTCCATGCCACGGCCGGACCTCTCGGACAAGATCAATCCCTTCGAGGTGCTCTCGGCGAAGGAGCTCACAGAGGGCCGCCCGATCGTCGCACGGCTGACCGGCCGCCGCTTCGAGGAGCTGTTCGAATCGGAGTTCGAGCGCCCGTTCGACGCTCGCCTCGGGAAGGTGCTGCTCAAGACCCTGGCCCACCTCTGCTCGGCGCTCGGGGCGAGCTATGGCTACTGCGAGCGCACCGAGATGTCGCTGTTCGCGGTGGGCGGCGGTGGCGAGGCGCGGCGGCTCGCATCGCGCATCGGCGGCGAAGCGTCGGCGAAGATGTCTCTCCTCATGGGGCGCGTGATGACCTTCGAGACGCGGCTCTACGAGTTCACCTGCGCAGACGAGGTGTGGGAGTACTTCCACTGGCGCAGTCAGGAGTCCCAGGCCTCGGCGCTGACCGCCTACTGCACCCAGGTCCTGACGGTCAACGGGTCGGACCCCCAGGCGGTGCCGATGATCCTCCAGGGGCTGGACCCGGAGGAGAAGGTCGAGCTCCTGCGGCAAAACGCTCTCGAGTACCAGCGCGTGCCCGCCTGGCAGCGGCTCGGTGCGGCGGTGTTCGTGTCGCAGGAGAGCGGGCCTCCCGGGCGGGTGGTGGTGGACCTCAACCTCCCCGACGGCGACGCCTACCCCGACTACCTCAAGAGGGTCGTGGCCTGAGCGTCGTCGGCGGAGGTCTCTTCCCTCTCGTTTCGCCTCCCGCCCGGTTGAACGTCGCCCAGGAATCCGCTATACTCGCCGGACGTCCCACGTCGCTCACGGAGCCTCGGTTGAACCGCCACCTCACCATCCTGAAGGACCTCTCCCCCGCGGCTGTTGGTCGCGCACCGCACGAGATTCCTCCCGTCAGTTCCCTGCCGCTGCGCGCGACGGAGCTTGGGGCCTTCCGCTACGGATCGAAGCTCGAGCGGCGGATCGTGCAGAAGGCCGGCGAGGCGATCGGCGAGTGGGGCCTCCTCCAGAGCGGCGACCGCGTGATGGTCTGTCTCTCGGGCGGCAAGGACAGCTACGCGCTGCTTGATGTGCTGCTGCTGAACGCGCGGCGCTCACCCGTGCACTATGACCTCGTGGCGGTCAACGTCGACCAGGGCTGGCCGGACTACGCGACCGGGCGGATCGAGGAGCACCTCCGAGGGCGCGGCGTGGAGTACCGCATGGTGACCGCCTCGCAGATCGCTGCGATCGTCGAGGACAAGCTCGAGCCCGGGGCGACGCCGTGCTCGCTCTGCTCGCGTCTGCGGCGCGGCGTCCTCTACAATCTGGCGGTGGAGCTCGGCGCCACCAAGATCGCCCTCGGGCACCACCTCGACGACTCGGTGGAGACGCTGCTGCTCAACCTGTTCTACTCCGGCCAGCTCCGCGCGATGCCGCCGAAGCTGATCTCCGATGACGGCCGCAACACCGTCATCCGTCCGCTGGCGTACGTCGAGGAGCGCGATCTGACCGCCTACGCGCAAGAGAAGCAATATCCGGTGGTGCGCTGCGGCTGCCCCACCTGCGGGCTCCCCGACCAGAAGCGGCAGGTCGTGAAGCGCATGTTGTCATCGCTGGAATCGGAGCACCCCGGCCTGAAGACGCAGATGCTCGCGGCGCTGAAGAACGTGCGCGCTGGGCATCTTCTTGACCGCTCGCTGCTCGGTCGGCTAACCCGCGGGACCGCGACCGCCGAGGCGCCGTGAAGTTCGTCTGCGATCAGTGCACGACCAAGTATTCGATTGACGACGCACGTGTGCGCGGCAAGGTCCTGAAGATCCGCTGCAAGCAATGCAACCACATCATCACGGTGCGCGAGGAGACCGCGGCCCCTCACAGCGGCCCTGTCGCCGCGGCTGCGGTGCCCTCGGTGAAGGCGGCGCTGTCGAAGGCGCTCGACGCTTCGTTCGCTGGGCCCGCCTCCTTCGAGCCCGAGCACACAATGGTGTCGAGCCCGGCGCAGGTGAAGGCCGTGCTCACCGCGGCGGCCAAGGCGACCCTACCCTCGGCGGACGAGTGGTTCGTCTCCTTCGATGGCCAGCAGGAAGGCCCGTTCTCGCTCGACAAGATGGTCGCGCGGATCCGCGTCGAAAAGGGCAAGGAGTCGTTCACCTGGCGCGATGGATTCGAGCGCTGGCTCCCCGTCGAGCAGGTGCCGGAGATCGTTCGCTTGCTCAATCCGGCGCTCGCGCCCGCGCCGGTGAAGGTCGCGACACCGATCGCCAGGCCCGCCGTACCCGCCGCGCCGAAGGTGGCGACGCCGATCGCGCGGTTCGAGCCGAAGCCGCCGGCGGCGCAGCCGAAGCCGGTCAAGCCCGCTGCCGCGCCCGCCGCGGTCCACCCCTCACCGCCTCACGCCGACACGGCGGCGCAGACCGAGCGCGCGGCCCCGTCGGTGGCGGCGATCTCCCCAGTGCGTCCAGCGGTTTCTCCAGCCGCCTCCTCTGCCCCGCTGGCGGCGCGTGCCGCCACTGCAGCGGCAGTGGCTCCCGTGCCGGTCGAGCCGCTTCCTCTCGCGCCGTCGGCGCCCCCGCCGGTCCCTGCCGCAGCGAAAAAGACGGCGTCGGAGCCAGCCCTGGCCGCGGTGAAGCCGGAGCCGATGGCTTCTCTGGATCCGAAGGTCATCCCCGTCGCGGGTGCGCCGGCGATTGCAGCCAAGCCCGCGGAGGCAAGAAGCGGCGAGAAGCCGATCGCCGCGGTCAAGCCCGTCGAGAAGAAATCCGATCCGACGCCTCCTCACGTCAAGCCGGCACCCGCCAAACCCTCCATCCCTCCGCGATCACCCAAGGCTCCCGCCGCGCCGCCGCTGCCTCTCGCCGCCGCCGGCTCCGTCCTCGCTGCGCGCTCCGCAGAGGAGGCGGCGAAGCCGCTGCCTCCTCCGCCCGGCGCCGAACTCCTGATCACCGAGGCCTCCGTGGTGGCCCCGTTGCCGGCCGCACCGTCGCCGCCCAACGGCCACACCCACGCCGCACCCTCTCCCGTGGTGATCATCACCGGGCCTGCGCCGCGACACGCGGCCCCCTGGATCAAGTGGGCGGCCATCGGCAGTCTCGGGGTCATTGTCGCGCTTGCGGGAACCGTCGGCTACCTGCTCATGCACAAGCAGCCGCTTCTGCCGCCGTCGCCCGTGGCCAGCAACAGCCGACCGGTGGACGACGTTCCGGCGCGGATCATCGAGGCTCCTCCTCCCAATGTCGTGCAGCCGCCGCTGCCGGCCCCTGGCAACCAGGTGTTTCCGCTGGTTGTGCCGACGAAGAACAAGAAATTCGTTCCTACCAAGACGAAAGGCCCCAGCTTGACCGCCGATCAGAAGGCGATCCTCGAAACGTTCAAGGACAACGATCGCCCGAGCATCGGCGAGAAGCTTCCGAGCAAGGTCGAGCGCCAGGAGACCACCAGGACCCAGGTCAACGATAGCCAGGTCGCCGATGTCGTGCGCAAAAACAAGCAGTCCCTGACCGCGTGCTACGAGCGCGAGCTCAAGCGCGACAACACCCTACGCAACGCCCGCATCGACGTCGACGTGAAGGTCGGAATCTCCGGCGTCGTCACGAAAGTCAAGCTTCCCGATCAATGGGCCACGCAACCGGTCGGGCTGTGCCTCGTCCAGGCGATCCGGCGGTGGCACTTTCCTTCGATGGACGCGGAGTACGAAGTTCCCTTCCCTCTGTTGCTCCAGGCGCAGTAGCCCGCTCAGTCCCCGAACCCAGGGGACGCCGGGCTCAGGCGCGCTCGCGCAGACGCTTGCGCAGCGTGGCCAGGCGCGCCGCCAGGACCATCACCGCCAGCGACAACAACAGAATCGCCCCAAGAGCGCCGGTGAGGAACCCGATGGCGAGGCCCCGCGAGCTGCGTGAGACGCGAAGCGGGCCGACCTGCGCCAGCTCCGACGGAGCCGGATCGGCCATCGCCTGGGAGATCACCACGCTGACGTCCACCCCCTGCAGGCCGTGCACGGCGCCCGCTACCAGCCGCTTGACCTCACCGTCGAACGGGTCGGTGGCGCCGCGCGTGCGGAGGAGCACGGACGCTGTCGGCCGCTGGCGCGCCGAGCCCGCGTGGAGCGGTTCCTCCTCGGGAAGCGCGAGGTGGACCCGCGCCGATGCCACCTGCGGAAGCGCCTCCAGCGTGCGCTCCAGATCGATCGCCAGGGAGGCCTGGAGCCGCGCCCGTTCGGCTGTCGCCGACGGGAGGAGACCCTTCTCGGCGAAGGCTTCGCCGACCCCCTTGGCCGACCGTCTCGGCAGCCCGCCGGTCTCGAGAACCTGAAATGCTCGCGCCGCGTCCGCCCGCGGGATGAGCACCTGGTAGGTTCCGGGCTTGTCGTCGCCAGACTTGTCGGCCGCGATCCCGGCGCGATCGAGCGCCGCGACCACCTCGTTCGCCTGGCGCTCATCGAGCCCGTGCTCGAGCTCCATTCCGCACCCGGCAGCGCACCCGGCGGCGACTGCGACGACCATCCGAATCCCGGGGCGCATGCGGTGTTGGAATCGTACGCCGCTCGCGCGACGATATCCACCGGCCTACTCCGGCAGCCGGAGAAGCCCGATCAGGCTCGACCGGTCGTCGGTCCACGTGACCGCTTCTCCGTCGTCGAGCCGCCTCCATCCCTCGCGCTCCAGCGCCGCCAGATCGGTCCGCGAGCGCGCCACCGCCACGACATCGCTTTCCAGCGCCCCCTCGGCGAGCTGCCGCGCCGTCGGTCCGAACCGCTTGCGGACCGTCGCCAGCCCCAGTCGCGCCGACGCGCCGCGCACCACGCGCGCGAGATCGAGGTGGCGGTTGCTGATGTGGAGGAGCAGCAGGCCGCCGGTCTTGACCTTCCCGAGGTAGAGGTTGAATGCCTCGACCGTGAGCAGATGCACCGGCACCGCGTCGCCCGTGAACGCATCGAGCACCAGGAGGTCGAACGCGCTGCCCGCCTCGCGGGGCAGGGTCAACCGCGCATCGCCGGCGACGACGGCCACTTCGCCGCGGCTCTCGCCGAGGAAGGTGAACCATGCGCGCGCCATCGGTTCCACCGTCGGGTCGAGCTCGAAAAAGGTCATCTTCTGTCCCGGACGCAGCAGCGCCGCGAGAGAGCCGCTGCCGAGGCCCACCACCGCGATTCGAGCACCGTCGCGCTGCTCCGCCACCACCGTGCCCATCGGCCCATCGGGGTGGTAGTAGGTCGCCGGCTCCCGCCGCAGCGGGTTCGTGATCTGCGCCCCGTGGACCGTCGTACCGTGGACCATCACGCGCCCATCGCCGAGCTGCATGACACGCAGCACGCCGAAGAAGCTGCGTCGCGCCGCGAGCACCCGCCCGCTGGTGTAGAGCCCGCCCAGGCTCACCCCGGCGACGAGCGCGCTCGCCAGGCAGAACTGCGCGGGCACCCGCCAAAGCGCCATCCCGGCGACCAGGACCAGGAGCGGGATCAGGTTCCAGGACGCGTGGGCCGCCGTTGGATCGCCGCCGATCTGCCACGCCCAGACGCCGAGCGCAGCCGCCATCGCCGCCGGCGCCGCAAACGTGATCGGTCGCCCGAGCGCGCGCCGGAGGGAGGTGCCCCCGTCCTCGCCGAAGGCGAGCGCCACGGCCAGCAGCAGGAGCGCGATCGGGAACTCGGCGACGCTGTCAAAGATCAGCGGCGCCACCAGGTTGCACAGCACGCCACCGAGCAGTCCACCGACGGCGATCCACGCGTAGAACTCGGTGAGGTGCTCGACGGGCGGCCGGTCCCGCACCAGGTCGGCGTGACAGACCCAGCAGCCCGCGAAAAGGGTCGCGAGCGGCAGGCCCAGGGCTTGCCACAGCGACGGAGAGTTCGCCATCGGCGTCGATCCGAGCCCGACCGTCACACCGCACACCACCAGCATCTCCAGCCACCGCCGCGGGTAGGGTATCCGGGGCGAGAAGGCGAGCACGAACGTCGCGAGGTAGAGCGCGAGCGGCGCCACCCACAGGAGCGGCAGCGACGCGACGTCGGTGGTGATCCGCAGAGAGATCGCGAGCAGGAGGCACGATCCGGTCGTCGAACGAAAGAGCCAGCGCCCGCGCTGCGTCCATCCCGCGCCCACCGCTACGCCCGTCACCGACGGCAGCGGGCTCTTCCATGCGCTCGCCAGAACCCCCGCGACCAGCACCAGGAAAACCCCATACCCGACCGACCAAAGGTGCCCCTGGCACCGCGCGCCCAGGTAGGGCTCGATCAGCAGCGGGTAGGCGACCAGCGCCGCCAGCGCCCCCACGTTCGACGCGCCGTACAGGAAATAGGGCTCCCGTCCGGTCCGCAACGAGAACCAGCGCTGCGCGAGGCTGCTGTGCGATGCGAGCAGAAAGAACGGCACGCCCGCGGCGGACGCCGCCGCGAAGAGCAGGGCGGGCGCCGGGTGTACCGTCGGATCCCCGACCTCGCGCAGCACCGGTGGCAGCGCGGCCAGCGACGCAATCAGCAGCACGCCGTGAACGGCCACCTGCCTGCGGGGAACGAGCCGTCTCCCGAGGAGGTGGCTGTAGCCGTACCCTGCCAGCAGGAGCGCCTGGAACAGCAGCATGCACATGTTCCACACCGCCGGGCTGCCGCCGAACCGCGGCAGCGCCATCTTGGCCACCATCGGCTCGACGAGAAACAGCAGGAAGGCGCCCGAGAACACGCTGGCGATCGACACCGCGCTCAGCACTCCCGACCGCCGCGTCAGCGCTTGGACGATGCGCGCCTCCGCCGCTGCCCGGGGGCGGTGGGCGACGGCTCGGCAGGCGGTCCTTGGCGCTCCAGTCCGTTGCGCAGGAGATCGATCGCCCGGGCGTGCAGCCGTGACGCCCAGGACTTCGAGAGCCCCAGCGACGCCCCGGCCTCCTCGAGCGTCTTCTCCTCGAAGTAGTAGAGCTCGATCAGCCGCCGCTCTTTTTCCGGGAGGCATCCGAGCACCGACCTCAGCGTGCGCTCCACCTCGCGCTGCTCGAGCCGATCCTGCGGGTGGGGCGCACCGTCGGGAACCCCGTGTTCATCATCGAGATTCAGCGAGGTGATGAACACCGCCGCCACGCCGCCGAGCGCGCTCGCGAGGTCCCGCACCTCGTCCTCGATCGCCCGATCGCCGCGCTCGAACGCCTCGGCCCCCGCGTCGCGCTCGGAGAGGTTGGCGAGGTAGGCCGCGGCGCGCTCCTCGAAGCGGGCGCGCGCGTACTCGCCCCGCGGCAGCCAACCCATCCCGCGCAGACCGTCGAAGATCGCGCCCCGCACCCGGTAGTAGGCGAACGTGGTGAAGCTGGCCCCATGCTTCCCGTCGTAGCGCTGCGCGGCTTCCAAAAGCCCCTGCGTTCCGTAGGCGACGAGATCGTCGAACTCGATCTCCTTCGGCAACTGGTCCTTGATGCGTGCAGCGATCGCCCGCACGTACGGCAGATTGTCCGCCACCAGTCGCTTCTTGTCGGTGCCTGCGCCTTTCGGTGGCGCCGTCGGTGCGCGCATCTTTGCCTGGACCTTCGACGGTAGCGTGAGCGGGGGCGAGGGGTCAAGGGACGTGCTACATTTTGCGCATGTCCAAGGACTACAAGTGCCCGGGGTGCCAGAACGTCGTGGACCGCGGCGCGACGGTGTGCGGCAACCCGGAGTGCCGCAAGGACCTCGCCTTCTGCTCCCACTGCCGCGAGGTGGCGACCTACGTGCTCGTCGACAAGGGGACCGGACGACTGGGCCGCGACAAGTACCGCTGTGCCCGATGCGAGCGGGTCGGCGTGAAGTGCGTGACCTGGGTGGCGGGCGGCTACTGCAACGGTCTTGCCCGCACCGGCGATCGCTGGAACCGGGCGCTCTGCTCGGCGTGCAACGAGCGCCTGGGGGAGGTGGGTCGCACCGTCGTGGGGTGGACCCTGATCGGAGCCCTCGGCGGCCTCATCAAGCCGCGGCGATGAAGGCCGCCACGCGCAAGACCGACCTTGGCCTCGAGGACCTTGCGCGAATCCTTTCGCCCTTCGACCTTCGTCCGCATCGCGCACGCGGGATCGACCAGGGAACGGTGAACTCCAATTTTCGCGTCGACACCGACGGCGGCGAGCTCTTTGTGCGGGTCAATGAAGGCAAGAGCGAGGCGGATGTGCGCTACGAAGGTGCGCTGCTGTGGCATCTCGGCGTTCGGCGCTACCCGACGCCCCAGCCGCTGCGGCGCTCCGATGGCCGGCCCTTCACTCCCCACGGGTCGAAGTGGGTCACCGCCTTCCCCTGGGTCGTCGGAGCCGTGCTCGAGGACGACAAGATCACACCGGAGCACTGCGCGCAGATCGGTGCCGCGCTGGGCGCCCTGCACCGCGCCGCTGCCGATTTTGGCGAACGCCGCGATGGTGTCTACACGTTCGAGAACATCGCTCGCCGCATCGACGGCCTGCGCGGCGAACCCAGGGTAGCCGAGATCCTCCCGCTGCTCGACGAGGAGGTGGCGTTCCTGCGCGGGGCCAGGGCCCCCTCCCTGCCCTCGGGAACAATCCACGGCGATCTCTTCCCCGACAACGTGCTCTGGCGCGGAGGACGCGTGGCGGCGGTGCTCGATTTCGAGCAAGCCTCTGTCGGCCGCTATGCCTACGATCTGGCGGTCGCACTGCTCGCGTGGTGCTGGACGGGGCTCGACTTCGATCCGGATCGCGCGCGGGCGCTCCAGAGCGGTTACGAGCGCGTCAGGCCCCTCGAACGCACCGAAGTCGAAGGACTGTACGCCGAGACTCGCCTCGCGTCGCTGCGCTTCGCCGTAACCCGGATCACCGACGTGTTCCTCCCCGGCCTTGACCGCCACCGCACCGGCAAGGACTACCGCGCCTACGTCGCGCGCCTCACTCGCCTCCGCGCCCTCGGCGCCGACGGCCTGGCCGGTCTCCTTCCCATTTCATAGCCGAGGCACATCAACCGAAACGCGAACCGGTGACCCTTGCCAGGTACCTGCGTAGCGTCTCGCGTTTCTGTTCGTCGAGGTCCAGCCAGCGGATACCCATGTCGGTCGGCGGCTCGCGGTTGGCCCAAACGACCTCCCCCTGCACCGCGAGGGGCGCCTCCCCAAGGTCGGGAAAGTTCACCACGAGATCGACGATCGTCCCCACTTCTTCGATACTTGGAGTCTCCAGGCTCAGCCCTCCGAGGGAGATGTTCTGCACCTTGTGGTACAGCAGCACCTCGGTGCCGGTAAGGTCCACCAGCGCGTTCACCTCGTACCGGGGGAACTGCCGCGTTCTCCGATCCGCCGCGTCGTCCATGCGCGCGACGCTAGCATAAGGGGACGGACCGTGCGAGACGGGGCGTCTGTTTGGAGGGCTGTCGGGGGGAGAGGGCGGGTTACAGCTTGGGCGCGAGCACGCCGTCGGGGTCGGCGGACTTCTCTTCCTTGCGGGCCGGCTTGTCGGGGATGAGCCGCATCTCTCCGTCATCCGAAGGCAGTCGGGGAAGCGCAGTCGCGCCCCCTTTGGCCTTGGCCGCGGGGGGCCTCGCGCTCTGCGTCGCCGCCGCTGCCGGTGAAGGGTCGGCCTTCTTGCCGAGAACCACCAACAGGTCGCGATCATCGTTGGTCGTGATCGTTCTGGACTCGGGGCGGAAAGCATCCAGCGTGAGCAGCACGTCAAACGCCGGCGCACCGCGTGTCAGCTTGAGTTCGAACGGCGTCCTGCCGATCGGCTGCACATGGCCAGCGCGGGTGATCACAGCGCCCTGCGGCGTCGAGTCGATGAGGATCTGCACGATCTCGATCTTGGCCGTGGCGCCGGGGGCAATCTGACCGGGGATCGCGTGGGTCGCGACAGAGGGCGGGTCGGGCTTGCTTGTGGCAAGGAAGGCCGCGACCGCTCCGCCAACTGCCAGTAGCCCCAACCCGGCGAAAATCGGCGTGCGGCTGCGCGGCGCGGGTCCCGCTCCCGTTCCACCAACCTGCCCTGCCGCACCCGAGAGCGTCGTCGGGCGCGGCCCTTGCCCTGTGTTGGTCGGCGTCACCGAGGCGCTGAGGATCGCGTTGGCACCTGTCGGCGAGCGCGGCGCCACATACGACTCGGACGACATCACGGCCTGCCGCAGCTCCTCCATCGACTGAAAGCGGAGGGTGCGGTCCTTCTCGAGACAGCGCATCACAATGTCGTCGAGGCCCTGGGGCATCCCGGGGATCAGCGTCGATGGTCGCGGCGGCACGGTGGTCAGGTGGGCGACCAGGATCTCGCCGAAGCCCTCGCCGGGAAAGGGCACCCGACCGCACAGCATCTCGTACATGACGACGCCGAGCGAGTAGACGTCGGAGCGCGAATCGATGTTGCCCTTGCCGTCGCACTGCTCGGGCGACATGTATGCCGGCGTTCCGATCACCGACCCGGTGCGCGTCATCCCGGACGAGGCGCCTGCGCCGGTGAGCTTGGCGATGCCGAAGTCGAGCAGCTTGACGAAGCAGGCGTCCTGGCCGCGCTTGATCAGGAAGATGTTGTCGGGCTTGATGTCGCGGTGGACGATGTTGTTCGTGTGGCTGGCCTGCAGTGCGCTGGCGCATTGCGCGATGATGTGCACCGCTTCGGCGTGGGTGAGCGGTTCGCGCTTGAGCCGGGCGCTGACACCTTCCCCTTCCAGCAACTCCATCAGAAAGTAGACGAGGTCCTTGTTGTTCTCGTCCTTGATCTGCCCGAAGTCGACGATGTCCACGATGTTCTCGTGGTGGATGTCGTTGACCGCCTTGGCCTCCGTGAAGAAGCGCTGGACGATGTCCTGCTTCCCGGCGAGGTCGTCGTGCAGCACCTTGACGGCGACCTTCTTGCCGATCAGCGGATGCTCGCCGAGGTAGACGGCACCCATGCCACCCTCGCCGATCTGCCGGGTGATATTGTAGTTTCCGATTTTCTTGCCGACGAGCGACATCGGGTCTCCCAGCCTCGAACAGAGTCGAGCGGCCGTTGGCGGCCAAAGCAGTTGCTACGCCAACATGATCTGCACGCTTCCCGTGCCGCCGTCAAGGAGGAGCGTGCTACTTGATCAGGCGCGCGACACCAGTCCTGGCGTGGGTGCCGAGGAAAGCGTTCGCCTGGCGGACCGCATCACCGTGGCGGAAGACCACGAAGTGGCCGTCGTACGCGGGTCTTCCCTGCTTGTCGAGCGGCACCCTGTATTCGCAGACCACGCCCGTGGCGGTCTCATGCGCCACGTTCGCTTGCAGCGGCGGGCTGCCCCACGCCTGGCTGGCAAGGGCGAGGCCGTCGATCGGCTCGAGCATGGGGTTGACGGGCTGTACGCCCATCGCCAACGCCAGTGCCTTGACGGTGGGGACCGGGGTGAAGTGGTCGGTCAGGCCCATGCTCTGGTAGATGCTCATCGGCGAGCGGCCGGGAGGCGGTTCGCGGAAGAACAGGCGCGCGTAGTTGCCGGGATCGGTCGACTCCAGATAGGTCTGGAGGAGGGTGAGAAGCGGGTGGAACTCGTCAATGTCCTCGTTGACGATCGCGGAGACCACCCGCGGGATGTCGACGGGTTCGGTCTTGCCGACCAGGGCGAGGATCAGGTTGGCCCCGGCACCCGAGAGGATCGCGGCCTTGACCTTGGGCTCGTAGGCGAGGAACAGGGGTCCGGTCAGGCCGCCCTGCGAGTGTCCCTTGAAATAGATCCGCTCGTTGTCGAACTTGATCGGCACGCCGGTCTTCGGCGCTGCGGCGACGGCGGTGTTCTCGACGAGACGGAGGAGCTGGAAGTCGTCGAGCGCGCCCTGTTTTGCGTTGCTGCCGGCGGCGGCGAGGTTGAAGAAGTTGAAGAAGGTGAGGTCGGGGTTGGCCATCGAAGGATCCCGGGGGCCGTGCAGCACCTGGTCGAGCGAGATCATCGCCATCCGGGAGAGCAACTTGCCGTCCTCGTCCAGGATTTCGGCCACGTCAGCCGCAGAGCCGTCGTTGATGAAGGAGCGAAAGTCGCCGCCGGTTCCGTGGGCGTAGAGCACGATCGGCCAGCCTGCGGGAGGCATCGCCGTCGTCGGCACCGTCAGGGCGAAGCGAAGTGTCTCGGTGCGGACCACCTCGGGCGCGCCGCTCTTGCCGAGATGGATCCGGCCGCCCGAGCGGTTGTACGGCGGGTCGCCCTCCTGGAAGTTCGGTGAGCGGAGCGTCCCTTCGTAGTGGTCATAGAGACCCGTCACCGTCGCACGGTGCTCGAAATCGGCGATCGCCGGCGCTGGGGCCTGGGCGTAGACTGCATCGCGCAGGGCCTTCATGATGGACGTCGCGTCCTGGGTGGTGAAGCTCGTCGCCGCGACGACGTTCTCCGGGTTCACCCCGTACTTTGGACCCAGCGTGGGTTTGAACCGGGCATCGCGGTGCACCGGGCCACTGTCCGCAGCGCGCAACCCGTTGGTGAGCACGGCGGCGTACGTCGTGCGCTCGCGCAGCGGGAAGCCTGCCTCTGGAAGAAGCGCGAGGGCGTTGGCGCCAATGTACTGGCCTCCGTCGGCGGCGAAGCGCGCGCGGAGTGGTGTGCGCAGGCCAAACGTCGGACTGCCAGGAGTGACGTCGATGAGGAAGGCGGTGCTCTCCGCTGCTACTGACGCTTCCGGCGTGGCGGGGAGCGAGGCCGGGGCCAGGGGCGCGTCGAAACGGAAGTAGACGGCGGACTGGGTCCCGAAGCCGTCGAGCGGGTCGCCGCCGATGGTCTCGAGGTAGGCGCCGATCTGACCGCCGGGATTGTTGAATCCGTCAAGGATGATGCGCCGCTTGCCGTCGTCGCCGACGCGCAAGCGCTCGTCGGACGGCCACGGTAGCGCGAAGAAGTCCTGGCGGGGGTCCGACGTGTCGTAGAGCGCGGTGGCGCCCTTTGGTTGGGCGCACGCGGCGAATGCAAGGGTCAGGAGGAGGGGCGCTGTACGAGCGGACACGAGACCACTAGAGGGGTTCGGTGGGTGTTTGTAAAGGGCCCGCGGTTGCCCGCCGTGGCGGTGCGGCTACTTTGCGGCGTCCTTGTTCTGGCGGATGGTGCGGACCCGCCGTTGGCCCGGAACCCTGCTGAGGTCCGCGAACTGCGAGAAGCCGGCACTGACGGCCGACTGCCAGACCGCCTTCTTGTAGACGTCGCCGGCCAGAAGCGAGACGATGATCGACACCATGGTTGGGTTGTCGCCGCTGTGGATCAGCAGCCGCCGCAGGTCCTCGCCATAGAACTCGTGCACGAGCTTCTTGAAGAGGTCGGCGCCGGCGAGGCAGCGCTCCTGGTAGTCCGCGAAGCGGTCGCTGCGAAAGTCGCCGGCGGTCAGAGCCGTGTCGATCGCCTCGGCGGCGAACTTGCCGCCCGCCATCGCCATCAGCACTCCGGTGGAGAAGAGAGGGTCGATGAACGCCGCCGCGTCGCCGACGATGAGGTACCGATCACCGTGGAAGCACTTCGAGCGATAGGACCAGTTGCCGGTGGTGTCGATCGGTCGCACGCGGGTCGCGTGGGCAAGGATTTTCTTGATCTCGCGCTGCTCCGCGACCGCCCCCTCGAAGAGCTCCTGGGGCGTCTTCCCACGCCGCGCCATCGTGTACTCCTTCTCGAACACCACGCCGACCGAGGTGATGTTCCCCTTGAAGGGGATGAACCACCACCACCCACCGTCAAAAAGGATCCCCGTAAAGTTGCCCTCGTCGCTGCCCTCCTGGCGGAGCGCGTTCTCGAAGTGCGTGAAGCAGGCGACGTTTGTGGTGATGCCACCGTCGGGGACCTTCAATCCCAACTCGGTGGCGAGCAGCGCGTCCCGTCCTGTCGCGTCCACGAACATCGACGCCTCGACAGCGTATTCGGTACCGTCGCTGCCGCGGGCGACCACCTCGACACGATCGGTGTGACGGATGACCTTCCGTACCGTGGTTTCCTGGCGGACCTCGGCGCCGAGGCGGCCGGAGTTGTCGAGCAGCAGCTTGTCGAAGTCGGCACGCGGAACCTGATAGGCGTAGGGGCGCCCAGGATCGATGGCGCGGTCAAAATAGAAGGTGAAGGAGGCGCCCGATTCCTCGTGCAGAAAGCGCGCGCCGGGCTTGTGGATGTACCGCCGGTCGATCTCCTCGAACACGCCGAGCTCGCGGAACAGGTCGATTCCGAAGGGCAACAGCGACTCGCCGAGGTGGAAGCGCGGAAACCTCTCCCGCTCAAGCAGGAGCACGCGCCGGTTCTTGAGGCGAAGGTAGGATGCGGCGGAGGAGCCGGCCGGGCCGCCGCCCGCGATCACGACATCGTACATGGGCGACGGTATAGCAAAAGGCGGGCGGCGGAGTGAACGATTTTCTCTGGCCTATCCGGCGTCGCACTCTTCCAGAAACCTCTTGAGCAGGCCGTCGACCATCAGGTTACGCTCGCGGGCCGAGTAGCGGTTGGCGCGGTAGCCCGACTGGGTCTCCTCGAAGCGCAGACGCGTGTCGGCGATCAGTTTTCGGTAGCGCGGCAACTTCTGGAGGATCTCCTTCTGGTTCTTCACGAAGAAGGCGATCAGGGAGGCCGCCGCGAGGCCGGTGAGGAGGATCCCGACCGGGCCGGTGATGGCATAGGCGAGGCCGATGCGGAGGGCTACCAGGGCGCCGGCTCCGATGGCGGCCCGTTGGAGCCCCCTCTCTCCGGTGAGGGAGTCCTTGGCGAGCGACATGGTCTGTCCCGACGCCATCACCAGGGCGACGAAGTTGCCCTTGCGCGTCTTCCAGCCGCGGTCGTAGTAGTCCTTGATCGCCTGCTTGATGAACTGATCGTAGGTGTCGAAGGCGGCTGCTGTGGAGGCGTCGTCGCGGGGCGGCTCGGTCACCATGCCCGCCAAGCTAGCAACGAACGGGCAGGTTGGAAAGAAGCGCCGTGGCGCGTGGTTCGCCACGCGCTTGACGGCAATCCGGGTCGATGGTGCCAAATCCGCGGCTCGTCAAGCCTGCTTCCATCGATGATAATCAAGTTAAATCAACCTGTTATGGCGGCAAGTCGGGACTGGCTCGGATATCGCTAGCGCCCGCCGCAGCAGCGGAGGCTTCCCAATGAAGGCGACTCCCGATTCCCCGACCGAACTCCGCAATCCTCCCGAAGCGAATCTGCTACGCGACATCGTCCGCTCCCGAGCGGCGATCGGAGTTCTCACCATCGGGGTAGTGCTCAGTTGTGTCGCGGCGCTCACCGCGTCGCGCAGCCTCCGACAGAACGAGCGGGCGCTTCTGGAGACCGAATCCACAAGGGCGGGAGAGATGATCGCGTTGCGGGCCGCGCGCGACCTGGATGGGCTGCGGCACGTCCAGGAGTTGGTGGCCGCCGATGGGACGATTGACCCCAACCGGCTGGGCTCCGTGATCCTGGAGGCGCTCCGGCAGGGTCCGAGCCTGCAGGAGGTCGGCTTTGCCCGGCCCTCCGACGGGCGCATTCGAGTGGAACGGGCGGCGCGCCGTGACGGCCAGGCCGTCGGCGGTCGGGATCTCGCCTCCGACCCCGCCAGAGGCATCGCCTACGAGCGGGCCCGCGATGGCGGCGTGCTGGTGGCCATCGCAGGGGGGGGAGGGCCAGAGTCTGTTCCGCCAGCGCTCCTTGCGCTGCTTCCTGTCTACCGTCCCGGGCTGCCTGTCGGCTCGATCCCCGAACGTCGGCGCGCCTTCGCGGGTCTCGCTTACGCCCAGCTCTCTCCCACCGCCCTGCTGCTCGGCTCGTCCGCTGGCGTCGACAACCCTGAGACCGCGCTTTCACTGGAATGGATCGACGTGGATCCCCGCGAAGCCGCGGCTCTAGGCCCCACGCTGCCACAGCACTTGATCCACGCCCAGAGGAGCATCACTGGCGGCACCGATCTCGCGTCCGCCCGCCTCATCGAGGTGGACCTGGCCGGTCAGCCGACGACGCTGGCGGCGTGGCCGGGCACCGCTTTTCGCCCGCCCGGTTCCTACCTCCCCCCCTGCGTGCTGGCTGTGGGGTTGGCCTTCAGCCTGCTGCTCTTCGCCCTCGTGGGTGCTCTCCGCTCGGAACGCGCCCGCGTGCACGCCTTCGCCGAGGAGATGACAGCCGACCTGCGCGCTCGCGAAGCCGCCATTCGCTCTCTCCAGGTGGTCACGGCCGAGGCCAAGGAGGCTGCCGAGGCCGCCAGTCGCGCGAAGAGCGACTTCCTCGCCAACATGAGCCACGAGATCCGGACGCCGATGAACGCGGTGCTCGGGTTCGCCGACCTGCTCCTTAATCCCGACCTGCAGTCGAGTTACCGCCTGAACTACGTCCAGACCATCCGCCGCAGCGCGGAACAGCTCCTCTCGATCATCAACGACATCCTCGACCTCTCGAAAATAGAGGCCGGCAAGATGACCTTCGAGCGCATCCCCTGCTCACCATCGCAGATCCTCGTGGATGTCGCTTCCTTGATGCGAGCTCGCGCGGGGGAAAAGAAGCTCGCGTTCGAGGTGAAGTACCGCGGCCCGATCCCCGAGCGCATCGTCGGTGACCCGACGCGCATCCGCCAGATTCTGATGAACCTCGTTGGAAACGCGATCAAGTTCACCGACTCCGGCAGCGTCCGCGTGACCGCTCGGCTCGACGGGTCCGACCCGAAGCGCCCACGGATCACCTTCGCCGTCGCTGACACCGGAGTGGGAATGACCCGCGAGCAGTTCGAGCGTCTCTTCCGGCCCTTCACTCAGGCCGACGCATCCACGACCCGGCGCTTTGGGGGGACCGGGCTTGGCCTTGTGATCTGCCGGCGGCTGGCCAGCTTGCTCGGCGCCACGATCACTGCGGAGAGCGAGATCGGGCGCGGGAGCACGTTCACCTTCACCATCGAGACCGGGGAGCTCGACGGCGTGAAGATGCTCGTGGATCTCGAAGAGGGTGGGCTTTCGCCCCATTCCTCGCCCGGCGAGCGACGCGTCGCGATCCGCATCGCCGGCAGGGTACTGCTCGCCGAGGACGGCCACGACAACCAGGTCCTGATCTCGACCCACCTTCGGAAGGCTGGCGCCGAGGCTGTGATCGCCGCCAACGGGCGGATCGCAGTCGACCTGGCACTGGCGGCTCAGGCGGAAGGCCGTCCCTTCGGCCTGATCCTGATGGACATGCAGATGCCCGAGCTCGATGGCTACGGGACAACCGCGCTGCTGCGCAGCCGGGGCTACAGCCGGCCCATCGTCGCGCTGACGGCCCATGCCATGGTCGGTGATCGCGAGCGCTGCATCAACGCCGGCTGTGACGACTACATGACCAAGCCCGTGAAGCGGAACACGCTGTTGGCCCTGGTGGACCACTATCTCTCTGGCGCGGCGGCGTGTGCCAGCGAGCTTCGGGCTCCCCTTGAGCAGCAGAGCGCTTCGTCGCCGGACGTGCCGCTCACGAGCGAATTCGCTGACGACGAGGACATGGGAGAGATCATCGACCGCTTCGTCGCACAGCTCTCCGAGCGTTCGCTGGCGCTCGTCGAGGCGTACCGCGCCCGGGATCATGAGCAGATTCATCGGCTGGCGCACCAGCTCAAGGGAGCGGCCGGTGGCTTCGGTTTTTCGACCATCACCGATGCCGCGGCGGCGGTGGTCCAAGCGATTCGTGAACCAGCGCGGATCGCCGATCTGGGGCCTGCTCTGGAGAACCTCGTCGCGCTGTGCCGGCGCGCACGAGGCCGGTCGCCGCAGTGGACCCGTAGCGAGCAAAGGAGCGTGTGCACATGACGACGCAGAGCATCCTGGCGATCGATGATTCACCGGATATCCATGAACTGCTGGCGGCCCAGTTGCGCCCGGAAAACCTGATAATCCACCACGCGATCGGAGCCCACGAGGGCCTGCGCATGGCGCGCGAGCTTCAGCCCGACCTGGTCCTCCTCGATGTCGACATGCCGGCAATGTCCGGCTACGACGTCTGCAGGCGCCTCAAAGACGACCCGCAGACCTGCTCGTTGCCGGTGATCTTCCTGAGCGGGGATGCGGAGAGCGGATCCAAGGTGCAGGGCCTCGATCTGGGCGCCGTCGACTACATCACGAAGCCGTTCGATTCGTCGGAGCTGCGGGCACGAGTGCGAGCAGCCCTGCGCACACGGCGCTATCACGAGCTGCTCTCCCAGCGCGCTCAGCTCGACGGACTGACCGGTCTCTGGAACCGCTCCTACTTCGATCGGAGGCTCGCCGAGGAGCTGGCGGCAGCCCGCCGCTACGGGCGGCGCGTCGGCCTGATCCTCATCGACATCGATCACTTCAAGAAGATCAACGACACCTACGGGCACCCGGTCGGTGACCAGGTCCTTCAGGCGATGGGCGAGTTACTCCACACGCGCATTCGCACAACCGACGCCGCCTGCCGCTACGGAGGAGAGGAGTTCGCGGTCGTTCTCTCGGAGACCGACGGGCCGGGGGCACGGCGAGCCGCGGATCGGGTCCAGGAGGGGATGGCCATCCTGCGTTTTCACCACAAAGGCCGGGCGTTCGGTGTCACCGCGAGCATCGGGCTGGCAAGCGCGAGCCTGCTGGGAGCCGGGCCACCGACAGCCGCGCAGCTGATCACGGCGGCCGACGAGGCGCTCTACACCGCAAAGCAGACGGGCCGCAACCGGATCTGCGAGAGCTCACCCCTGGAAGCCCGCATCCGCGCCATTTAGCGCCGAAGCTGGCGGTCCTCTTCATCCCGGAGGGAGTTGTCATGCTAGCCGCCATCCGACCGGAATCCTCCGACCCGAGTCAGCCCACTTCGGCGATGGCGCCGAGCGACTGGACGCCGCCGACGGAGTTCGGCGAGTACCGCATTCTCCAGCCCCTTGGGCGCGGCGTGAGCGGTCATGTATATCTTGCGGTCGATCATCTCCTCGATCGTCAGGTCGTGCTCCTCTTCGCTGGCGACAGCGAGCCAGGCTCGGAGGCACGGCGACGCTTCATCGTCGAAGCACGCGCCGCCGCGCGCCTCCAGCATCCGAACATCGTTGCCGTGTTCCGCGTGGGCGAGCTGGACGGGCGGCCCTTTCTGGTGTCCGAGTTCGCGCGGGGCGAGACGCTGCAGCAACTTGCCAAGCCCGTTCCCTGGACGCGAGTGCACGAGATCGCGCTGGCCCTCGCCCGGGGCCTCGCGGCCGCTCACCGCAAGGGCGTGCTGCATCGTGACATCAAGCCGTCCAACGCCATCCTCTCCGACGACGGCAACCCGAAGCTGCTCGACTTCGGGCTGACCGGCGCCCTGGCGGTGGGCGATGACGGGATGCCACCAGGAGTTCCGGAGTACCTTGCGCCCGAGGCGTGGCGAGCCGAGCCCTTGACCCGTCGCTCCGATGTCTATGCGCTGGGCGCAGTCCTCTACGAGCTCTGCTCCGGGCAACCGCCTCACGGGGACGTCCCGATCGGCCGACTTCGTCAGCTGGTGGAGGACCGCGATGCACGTCCGCTTGCGCAGGTTGCCCCCGACGTCAACCCCAGATTCGCTGCGATCATCGATCGGTCCCTGCGTCGCGAGCCGGGGGATCGCTTCGCGTCGGGCGAGGAGCTGCGAGAGGCGCTGGATCAGCTCGCGCGCGGCGTGGCGCCTGTGTCGGTCGTCGCGGGCAATCCGTACCGCGGCCTGCGCCCGTTCGAGGCGGAGCACCGCGCGTTCTTCCATGGCCGCAACTCGGAGATCGAAGAGCTCGTCGAGCGCTTGCGCAGCGAGTCGTTCGTGCTCGTCGCGGGCGACTCCGGCGTTGGCAAGTCCTCGATCTGCCGCGCCGGAGTCCTTCCCCGGATATCGGCGGGTGCGCTCGTCGACGGGCGCACGTGGTCGGTGGTGCAAATGGTGCCCGGTCGGCAGCCGCTCGCCGCGCTGGCCAACGCCCTCGCAGCGCCACTCGGGATCGCAAGTGACGAACTGGCGCAGCGTCTCCGGGACGACCCCTCATCGCTCGTGCCCGAGGTTCGTCGTCGCCTCGGGGGCGCCGAGGGCCTCCTGGTGTTCGTCGATCAGCTCGAGGAGCTCCACACCAACAGCCATCGCGAGCAGGCCGAACTCGTCGACGACTTGCTGATGCGCCTCTCTGCCGGCGTCGCCGGCGTACGGGTCGTTGCCACAGTGCGAGCGGACTTCCTCACGCGGGTCGCGACGCTACCCCGGCTCGGCGAGGAGATCTCACGCGCCCTGTGCCTCCTCCGGCCGCTGACCGCTGAGAAAATGCGCGAGGTGGTGGTCGGTCCCGCCGAGAGCACCGGGATCCGCTTCGAATCCGATGCCCTGGTCACCGAGCTGGTCGAGACCACAGCACACACCGATGGCGGCTTGCCGCTCCTGCAGTTCGCCCTCGCCTTGCTATGGGAAGCACGTGACCAGGGGCGCAACCTGATCACCGCTGCGGCGCTCGCGGCTCTCGGTGGCGTCGGCGGGGCGCTCGCGCGGCACGCCGACACCACGGTGGAGGCTCTCGCCCCATCCCAGCAGGCGGCCGTCCGCCGGGTCATGATGCGCCTGGTCACCCTCGAGAACACGCGAGCCCGCCGCAGCGAAGTGGAGCTGACGGGCAGCGATCCCGTGGCGCGGGAGGCGCTCGATGCCCTCGTGCGCGGTCGTCTGGTCGTCGCGTACGAGGCAGAAACGGGGAGCGCCTACGAACTCGGGCACGAGGTGCTGATCCACGGATGGGGAACGCTCGGTCGGTGGCTGCACGAGGACGCCGCGTGGCGGATGGCGCGCGAGCGGTTGGCCCAGTCGGCCACGGAGTGGGAGCGCCTCCAGCGGGGCCGCGAAGGGCTGTGGAGCGCGCGCCAGCTCTCGGAGATCGCAGGGGTCGAATTCTCGGGGCTCAGCCCGCGCGAGGAGGCGTTCCTCGCCGGGTCGCGGCGCGCGGTGCAACTGCGGCGGCGCGTGCGGTATGCGATCATCGCTGCGATCCCCGTGGCGCTCGCAGTGGTCTACGGTGGAGCGGCGTGGAAGGCTCGCCGCGATCTTGGGCGCCAGGTTCAGGTCCGTCTCGACGAGGCCAAGGGGACCATCGCCAAGGCACGGGGGCAACGCACCGAGCTGGTGCGGCTGCGTCACGAGGCCTTCGAGCTCTTTGATGGTGGTGACAGCAAAGGAGGGGAATCGAGCTGGTCGCGCACTCTCGTCATCGGGCGTGACCTGGAAAGGAACCAGATCCACGCAGGGCAGGCACTCGAAGGTGCGCTGGTCCTCGATCCACGGCGCGGGGACGTCCGGGCTCTCCTCGGCGACGTACTGTACGATCGCGCCGCGTTGGCCGAAGAGCGCGGTGCCGAGCAGCGAGAGGAGCTCATCCAGCGCCTCGCGCTATACGATGGCGACGGCGAGCGCCTCCGCCGGTGGAACGCGCCGGCGGTTCTCAGCGTGACCACGCTGCCCGCTGGTGCTCGCCTGACGTTGTCGCGTTTCAATGGGGACGAGTCGGGCCGCACCGTCTCCGGGGCGCCGCGCGATCTCGGGGTGGGCCCGATTGCGGCGGTGGAACTCGTGCCCGGCTCCTACCTCTTAACCGCCACCGCTCCCGGCCGGGGCTCCGTGCGTCTGCCGCTCGTACTCGCTCGCGCCGAGGTGCTGCCGGTCTCGATCGAGCTTCCCCTCGACGCCGCGGTCCCGCCAGGGTTTGTACATATTCCAGCCGGCCGGTTCCAGTTCGGCACAGCCGCCGATGAGGATCAGCGCCGCGGCTTCTTCACCACCGTTCCTGTGCACACGCTTCGGACGGGCAGCTACCTGATCGCTCGCTCGGAGCTAACCTACCTCGAGTGGATCGAATTCCTCCGCAGCATCACTCCTGCCGAGCGCGCCAAATGGATGCCCTCCGCAGGGGGCGGCGCGGGAGGCAGCGGGAGCCTCAAGCTGGAGGAACTGGCCGACGGAGCCTTCCGCCTCGGCTTCCAACCCGGCTCGCTGCATCACAGCGCTCGGTCCGATGCAAAGCTGTCCTACCCTGCGGGCCGCCGGCGCGCCGTGCAGGACTGGCTCCGCTTTCCCGTCACCGGCATCTCCGCGCTCGGCGCCGTGGCCTACACCGCGTGGTTGCGAACGACCGGGAGAGTTCCGGGCGCTCGGCTGTGCTCCGAGTTCGAATGGGAACGCGCGGCACGCGGCGCTGACGGGCGCGAGTTCCCCCACGGCAACGAGCTCCAGCCCGATGACGCGAACTTCGATGCAACCTACGACAAGAACCCGGAATACATGGGACCCGACGAGGTCGGCTCTCACCCCGCCTCGCGCAGCCCCTTTGGAGTGGACGATCTGAGCGGCAACGCCTTCGAGTGGACCACCTCGTCGTTGAAGGCGGGGGACTATGTCGTGCGTGGCGGGGGCTTCTATCACGACCCCAAGACCGTCAAGACCCCCAACCGTTCGGTTTCCCCTCCGACTCTCAGCGACGCCACGGTGGGCACTCGGATCTGCTCCAGCCTGCCGACACGCTGACGAATTCGCCACCGACCTGACTGGCGCGCGCCAGCAATTCCTCCCAACCACCCGGTTTCCCGCTCCTTTCGTGGCTGGATCTTCTCCTGCATTGAAATTCGAAAGTCAGCGCACACAAACCTGACCAGCCAAGAAAAGGAGGACGGATGACGCGCGGGAATCGGTTCATGAGTCTCTGGATGGTGGCCACTCTCGGGGCCGGCTGCGGCGCGGTAGGCGCCGGCGGGTCGGCCGTCGGGATGCTGGAGGGCGCCCTCGACAGCGACAACGGAGTTGCTCTCAACGGGGTCAGCTTGAACGGCGTGAGCATGAACGGGATCGGCATCAACGGGATCGCGCTGAACGGCATCGGGCTGAACGGCGTGAGCCTGAATGGCGTGGGCCTGAACGGCATCAGCCTGAACGGCGTGAGCCTGAACGGCGTGGGCCTGAACGGCGTGGGCCTGAACGGCGTGGGCCTGAACGGCGTGGGCCTGAACGGCGTGGGCCTGAACGGCGTAGGCCTGAACGGCGTGGGCCTGAACGGCGTGAGCCTGAATGGCGTTGGGCTGAATGGCGTGAGCCTGAACGGCGTCGGCCTGAACGGCGTGGGCCTGAACGGCATCGGCATCAACGGCGTCGGGATGAACGGCGCGATGATGACCGGCCTCCTCTCCACCGGCGGCACGGTGCAGCTGCGCATCGATTCCGTCGTGGCCCACAGCGACTTCTTCTTCTACACGGTCTCCTACGCCAATAAGGATGGCTGGCAGCGCCTTTGCGGCACGGAGAAGGACGGCAGCGCCGTGATGGCGATCCCGCTCGCGGGCCTCTGGGACTACTCCCAGGGCACCGAGACCGGCGGGGCCCACATCGTCGACGCGAGCGCGATCACCTTCGCCTGCCGTCACACTGCACTCGCCAAGTGCGTGGAGTTCGGCTACAAGCCGTGGCAGTCGGCTGGCAACAAGTCGCTCGCCGACCATCACCAAGCGTGCACCCGGATGGTGCGCGCGGACTACTGCGGGGATGGCGTCGCCTGGACCCGGGAGGGCGAGACGATCGACCTCTACGACGCGCTGGGGATCCAGGTCGACACGCAGCCCAAGTGGGTCTTCGAAGCTGAGTTCCGCACCGACGGGGCCGCTTGCGTCAGCAAGGAGCGCGTGAAGGAGATCAAGACGATCGATGGCAAGAACCCGCGCAAGTGCATCGAGGACCGGGTCAACGGCATGTGCGGCGCCCCGAAACACTTCAATGCAGGAACGCTGATCATGGTTCGCCACCCGAAGAAGAAGTAGTCCTTCTTCCTTCCGTCCCACCCTCGGTCCACTCCTCGTCGCCCCCTCCCCGCCGGTCCATCTCCTCTTCGCCGACGCCGTTTGAAAAGCGCGCCGCGCGGCGACAGACTCCCCCCATGCACTCATGCTTGCCCATCCTGGGCGCCCTGGCGGCGCTCACGGGTAGCGCCGTCGCGGACGGAAAGCTGGCAGAAGCGGAACGATCGTTTTCCATCGGCGGCTACGAGGAGGCCACGAGGCTCGCTCGGTCCGCGAGGCCGCGCGATGATGCCGACCTTCTCCTCGCCCGCATCGAGGTGAGAACCGGGCGCTGGCCGGAAGCCGAGAAGCGGCTGGTTGCCCTCGTGGCGCGGGCTCCGCATCAGCACGCTGCACGGATCGAACTCGGGCGGTGCTACCGACGGACCGGCCGCACTGTCGACGAGAAGGCGGTCTGGAACCGCCTCTTCGACGATTACGAGCAGGGGCGGATCGACAAGGGCTCGGCGCCACAACTCACCGCGGTGGCGGTCGCCGCGCGGCATCTCGGCAGCTACCAGGACGCCAACGATCTGTTCCGCGAAGCCGCCGCCGTCGACGGGGCCTACCTGCCGCTGCGCCTGGAATGGGCTGCGACCTTTCTGGAAAAGTACGCCGCGGGGGAGGCGGAGCAGGACGCCGTCGAGGCGCTGAAGATCGCCCCAACCGACGCGGATGCGCATGTGGTGATGGCGCAGGTGAAGCTTGAGCAGAGCTACGATCTGCCGGCGGCCAACCGAGAGATCGACCTCGCGCTCCGGCGCAACCCACGCCACGCGGAGGCGCTGGCGCTCCGGGCGGAGTTGCTCATCGACAACGAGGAGTATTTCGAGGCGGAGAAGCTCACGGTGGCCGTACTGGCGATCAATCCCCGCGACGAGCGCGCGCATACGTTGATCGCGGCGATCCGGCTGCTCCGCGACGACCAAAAGGGGTTCGAGATCGAGCGCCAAGTGGTGCTCGCGCAGAATCCGCGGGCGAGCGGCTTCTTCCACGGGGTCGCCGAGTTTCTCGTGAAGCAGCACCGTTATGAGGAGGCGAACGCGCTCGAGCAGGAGGCGCTCAAGGTGGCCCCTGACGACGCCGTAGCGCTCGCCGCGATCGGGCAGAATTTTCTTCGGCTGGGCGACGAGAAACAGGGGATGGAGGCGCTGCGACGGGCCTTCAAGCGCGACGGGTTCAACGTGCGCACCTACAATCTGCTCAACCTGTTCGAGGAGGTGATCGCGAAGGGCTACGACTTCGTCGAGGCTCCGCCTTTTCGGATACGCGTCCCGCGGTCGGAGAGGGCGCTGCTCGAGAAAATTCTGCCGCCGCTGGTGCGGGCCGAGTGGAAGGAGCTCACCGCGCGCTACGGGTTTGCGCCCGAGGGGCCGCTCCAGATCGAGCTGTACGCTGACCCCCAGCACTACGCGGTTCGCACGGTCGGGCTCCCGGGGCTGGAGGCGCTCGGCGTGACCTTCGGGAAGGTGGTGACCGGGCGCTCGCCGGCGGAAGGGAAGTTCAACTGGGGGATGATGCTGTGGCACGAGATCGGCCACGTGTTCTCGATCCAGCTCTCGCGGGCGCGCGTGCCGCGCTGGTTCACCGAGGGGCTGGCGGAGTACGAGACCGAGCGGCGAAACCCGGAGTGGCGGCGGCACACCCACGCCGAGCTGTTCGCGGCGCTGCAGGGCGGTAGGCTGCTCTCGGTGGCGGCGCTGAACAGCGGATTCACGCGGGCGCGCACGCTGGCTGGGATCGTGGTGGCCTACCACGAGGCGGCAGAGGCGGTGTCTTTCCTGGCGCGGCGGTTCGGGTTTCCCAAGGTGGTGGAGGCGCTCAAGCTGTTCGCGGCGGGGAAGGAGACTCCGGAGGTCCTCCGCGCGGTCACCGGGCTCGACGTGGCGGCGTTTGATCGGGCGTTCCAGGCGGACCTGCGGATGCGGCTGAAGGCGTACGAGGGGACGTTCTTCGTGCGCCCGTCGGACTACGCCGACCTCGAGGGGCTGGCCGACGAGGCGAAGGCGAAGCCGACGGATGCCCGGGCCCAGGCGATGTACGGGCTGGCGCTGCTGCACGCGGCGCACGATGCGGGCAAGGCCGCGCTGCAGATCAAGAAGGCGCTCGCGCTCGGCGAGACGACGAAGGAGGCGCTGCTCGCGTCGGCGGAGGTGTTCATCGAGCACAAGGACCACGCGGGCGCGGAGCGAACGCTGCGGCGGCTGATCGAGGTCGGCGGCGACGGGTTCGATGCGCGGATGAAGCTCGGCGAGCTGTACGCGCGGCAGGCGAAGCTCGACGATGCGCGGCGCGAGCTGAACCTCGCGAAGAGCCTTGATCCGGAGAGCCCCGATCCCTACGCGACGCTGGCGCGGATGTACTTGAAGGCGAATCGCGAGGACGAGGCGCTGGTCGAGCTCGAGCACGCGGCGAGGCTGGATGGGCACGATCCGTCGCTGCCAAGGCTGCTGGTGGAGAAGCACGCCGCGCGAAGCCGGTGGGACCGGGTGCGCGTTGCCGCGGCGCAGGTGAGCTGGATCGATCCGTGCGACGGTGGGGTGAGGACGCACGCGGGACGGGCCGCGCTGGCGCTGCACGACGCGCCGGGCGCGGTGGTCGAGCTCGAGATCGCGCTGCTCTGCAAGCCGCCGCGGCCAGGGGCGGTGCGGGGCCTGCTGGCGCGCGCGCTCGACGGGAGCGGGGATCGGGCGCGGGCGCGGAAGGAGGCCGCGGCGGCGCTCAAGGAGGAGCCCGGGAACGTCGATGCGAGGGCGGTGATGGAGCGGAAGTAGGCTACGGGCGCGCTGTCGGCGATGGGGAGGCGTCGGCCAGCGGGAGCATCGGGAGGCGCACGGTGAAGGTGGTGCCGCGGCCGGCCTCGCTGTCGACCTCGAGGACGCCGCCGTGCTCGACCACGATCTGCTGCGTCAGCGCGAGGCCGAGGCCGGTGCCGCCCTCCTTGGTCGAGAAGAACGGGTCGAAGATCTTGCCGCGGTGCTCCGGGGCGATCCCTTCGCCGGTGTCGCCGATCGCCACACGGACCTGCGCTCCGGCGGCGGAGGTCACCACGGTCAGGCGCCCGCCGTCGCGCATCGCTTCAGCGGCGTTGCGGAGCAGGTTGAGGAGCGCCTGCCGCAGCTGATTTTCGTCAGCGGGGATGGTGGGGAGGTCCTCGCCGAGGTGGGCCTCGACGGTGATCCCGCGGGTGGCGAGCTCCTCGCGCATGAACACCAGCAGCGACGAGACGATCGCGTTGACGTCTTCGCGCTCGAGCTTCGGGCGCGGCAGCCGCGCGAATCGGAGGTACTCCTCGGTGATCTCGCCGAGGCGGTCGACCTCCTGGATGATCGCCCGCACCAGGTCCCGCGCCTCCGCGGAGGCGTCGAGGCCGGCCAGCTCCTCCTCGAGCAGCTCGGCGTTGAGGCCGATCGAGGAGAGCGGGTTCCGCACCTCGTGGGTGATCTGCGCCGCGATCTTCCCCACCGCGGCGAGGCGCTCGGAGCGGATCAGCCGCTGCTCGCGCTCCTCCAGCGCGGCGGCCATCGCGTTGAACTCGCGCGCCAGGGTTCCGATCTCGTCGCCGGAGTGCACCTGCACGCGCTGCTGGTAGTCGCCGCGCGCCAGCTGCTGCGCGCCGGCCGCGAGGCGCCGGAGCGGGGCCAGCGCGCGCTGGGTCACCACGATCACCAGGAGGCCGATCAGCGCGGCGATCAGCGCCAGGAGCACGGTCGCCCACACCGCGCGCCGCTCGTCGCGGAGGAGCTGATCCTCGGCCTCCTGGACGCGCGCGCGGAGGTCCCGGGTGAGGTCGCCGAGATCCCTCTTCCAGAGCCGCTCCTCGCGGTGGAGGAGCTGGTCGCGCACCGCCGCGGAGCCGGGGTCTCCGGGCGCGAGCGGCTTGGCGAACGGGGCGCCGTAGACGCGATCGAAGAGCGCCTCGTCCTCGTCGAAGACGGTGGCGATGGCCTGGAGCCGCTCGCCGACGCCGCGGAGGAAGGCGGTCTCGTCCCGGCGCGTGGTCTCCGCCTGCAGCCGCGCCACGAGCTCGCCGAGCTTGCGGATGTTCTTCTTGCGGTCGGCGCGCGCGAGGTCGACCGCGCCCTTGACGAAGGAGGGCGAGCGCTGCGACTCGTCGTCGGCCCGCTCGAGGAACTGGAGCAGGTTGAACTGGCGCGTCTGGAGGTCGTGGAGGTCGAGGCGGAGCGTCAGATAGCCCTGGGAGATGCGGCGCAGCTCGTCGCCGAGGCGCTGCATGGCGTGGGCGCCGTAGGCGGTGACGCCGCCGAAGGTGGCCATCACCACCAGGAAGGCGATGAAGATCTTCGCGGAGACCGACGAGAGGCGCATCCGGCGCGAAGTATACAGCGTCGACCGCGCGGGCGTGGTTTACCGGGGGGCGGGTTTTGTGTAGATTCAGCGCCGGGAATGCTGACGTCCGGGAAAACCTTCGTCCCGCTGTGCGCCGCGGCGCTGCTGCTCGCCGCCGGTCCTGCGGACGCCGCCGACACCGTCGCCGTGCTCGGGCTCGAGCCGATCAACACCTCGGAGACCAACGCCAACGCGCTCTCCGATGCGCTGCGCGCCGGGATCCGCGAGACCGCCGGCGTGAAGCTCGTCCCGAGCAAGGACTACGTCGAGGTGAAGTTCCTGTTCAACTGCATGGATCGCGCGCCGGCGTCGATCCCGCTCTGCCTCGTCCCCGCCGGCAAGTCGCTCGGCGTCGACAAGGTGATCATCGGATCGATCACCGGGCGCGCCAAGGGCAAGCGGATCGACGTCTCGCTGAAGCTGGTGGAGAGCCGGACCCAGACCATCCTGAAGACGATCGAGGAGGAGGTGGCGAGCGGCGATCTGATCGGCTCGGGCAACCCCGGGCGGTGGGTGAGCATCCTCTTCGCGGCGCGCGAGGAGCGCCCGGCGCAGCTCGAGATCACCTCGGAGCCGAGCGACGCGGCGATCACCCTCGATGGCATGGGCGCGGGACGCACCCCGGCGACGCTGACGGTGTCGGGCGCCGGGAAGCACACCATCGTCGTCGGCAAGGAGGGGTTCGGCGCCGAGACGCGGACGGTCCATGTCAACGAGGGCGAGACCGCGCGCGTGGCGGTGACCTTCCAGGGCGGAGCGCCGCCGTCGGTGGCGGTGGTCGAGACGCCCTCCCATGGCCCCCCGTCGGCGGCTTCCGAGCACCCAGGGCGCACGCCGAAGATCTTCGCCGGCGCGGCGCTGGTGGTCGCCGTCGTCGGCGCCGGGATCGCCATCTACTCGTGGCGCCACTACGCCGATCTCGAGACCACCACCAACAGCACGCTGAGCACGCTCCACGACGGCATCCGCGGGAGCCCGAATGGCGCGGACCTGGAGTACTTCTTCGGCAAGGACGCGGCGGGAAGAGCGGCACGGTCCGACTGCAAGCTCCCGAGCGGGCTGGCGGCGAGCGACACCTCGCGGCGCTACGTCGATCAGTGCAACGAGGGGGTCTCCTACGCCAACGCCACCACCGGGCTGTGGGTCGGCGCGGGCGTGCTGGCGGCGGTGGCGGCGGTGAGCTTCGGGGTGGGCCAGGTTCAGTCGCAAAAGGTGCCGCCCCAAAATGAGGGTGGCGCGAAGCCCCAGGCGACCCGGCCGCGGCTTCGCCTGGTCTCGCCTGTGGTTAGCGCAGAGGGCGGCGGCGTCACCGCGGCGTTCGAGTTCTAGCCTCACCGCGCGCGCGATGAAGGAGCCCGACCTCACGCCGCAGGAGAGCGTGATCGGCGGCTGCAAGGTCCATCACGTCGACGTGGGCAGGGAGGATGCGGAGGCGGTGGTGCTGCTGCACGGGATCACCGCGACCCACCGCTTCTATCGCCACAACATCGCCTACCTGGCGCGAAGGCGGCGGGTGATCGCGCCGGACCTGCCGGGCTTCGGCGGCTCGGGCAAGCCGGACGTGTCGTACTCGACCGACTACTTCGTCGCGGTGCTCGCCGAGCTGCTCGATGCGAAGGGGATCGAGCGGGCCCATCTCGTCGGGAACTCGATGGGCGGGCAGATCGCGATGCAGTTCGCGCTCGCCCACCCCGCGCGGGTCGACCGGCTGGTGCTGGTGGCCCCGGCCGGCGTGACGGCGGTGCCGATGGGACTCCTCCGCTTCGGGCTCGGCGGCGCGGCCTTCACTGAGCGCCACACGCCGCGCGTGCCGGCGGCGGCGATCCGCCTGCTCTTCCACGGGATCATCTTCCCCGACCGGCCCGACCTCGCGGCGCGCTACGTGCGCGGCTACCTCGCGGGGCTGGCTTCGCAGGAGGGACCGCTCCATTTTCGCACCTTCTACCGGGCGCTACGGGGTGTGCTGGCCACGCCCCTCCGCGTGCGGGCGCGGGAGATCGGCGCGCCGACGCTGATCCTGTGGGGTGCGCGTGACCGCCTCCTCCCGGTGACCGCGGCGCCGAACCTGCGGCGGCGCATCGCGCACTCGCGGCTGCTGATCTATCGCGAGTCGGGTCACTGCCCGATGGTGGATCAGCCGGACCGATGGAACCACGACGTGGAGCGGTTCCTCGATGGTGAGATCATCGGGCGCTGACAGCGCGTGTGACCCGGGCACCAGTGACGCTGGCAGGCGCATCGCGCGGAACCAGGAAAACACGAACCGTCCTGCTCCTGGATCGAGCGTCACTGCCCTGACGATCGCGCAGGCTGTATTCGGGGACAGCCGCGCTGGTGCTTGAAGCGGGCGCTGGCAACACGATTGCAGAGACGTTGATCCGACGGTGATTCGGTACAAGGCGGGCTGGTGCGATCGTCGCTGACCACCGGCCTGGCTCGAACCGAACACTGAATGGTACGTGGGGGGCGGTGCGATCGTCGCTGACGACCGCTCTCTTCGTACCCGACACCGTCACCCAAGCGGCCTCGGGGTCCCCGCTGTGTGGCGGGGGCCCGCGAGGCCCACTACCGAGGAACGGACGATGAGAAAAACCTACTACCCGACAAAGATCTTTGACGACCAGCTCGACGCGCTGGTCAAGCTCTACACGTCCAAGGGATGGAGCTTTTCGGGGGTCGATCTGCCGGCGCTCGACAAGGACTCGACCACCCAGCGGAGCGAGCGCGCTTCGCACGACGAGATGGAGCGCAGCTACCTCAACACGCACGAGACCTTCGGGGTGTCGCAGGAGGAGCGCCACAAGCGCTTCTCGACGGCGGTGCGCGCCGCCCGCGCCGCCTTCAAGCACGACAAGGGGGTGATGGCGGAGCTGGAGCAGTTCAAGCGCCCGACGACCCGGCGAACCAAGAAGCCGGCGTGATCGCGTCCTTCGACTCGGGCTCGCAGACGAGCCCGGCTCAGGACGAACGGGTGCGAGTGATCGCACTCAGGGCAGCTCGACCTTCCACTCCTTCCCCTCGCGCACCACCTCCACCCGCTCGCGCTCCCCGTGGCGCCCCGCGATCTCCACCTCGGCGACCTCGCCGCTCCGCGACACCTCGTACACCTCGGTGAACTCGTAGCGCGGCGGAGTCCAGCCCGCGGCGAGCAGCTCCGACGGCTGGATCTTGCGGCGACCGGCCTGCTCACCGGCCCGGCGCGCATCGGCCTCGAGGCGGGCCCGGGTGCGCGGTCCGATCAGGCGCATCACCCGTCCCAGGTCCCCTTCGCGCGCCGCCTCCGAGAGCTCCTGGACCGTCCGCACCGGCGAGCGGGTGCTGCCCCGACAGCCGAGGGCGGTGCTCCCGAGCGCTGCGAGCGCGCAAAGGAGCGCCGGCTTCACCGGTAGAGCCCGAGGCGTTCGCGCACGTCGCTCATCGTCTCGATCGCGACGCTTCGTGCTGACGCGGCGCCCGCTTGCAGGATCTCGCGGATGCGCTCGGGGTGGGCGCGGAGGGCGAGGGAGCGCTCCCGGATCGGCGCGAGGTAGGCGATCATGCTCTCGGCGAGGGCGCGCTTCGAGTCGACGCAGCCGAGGGTGGCGGTGGCGCAGCCTTCGTGGTGGCGGGCGGTGACGTCGGCGGGCGAGAAGTAGTTGTGGAGGCCGCAGACGTAGCACTTGTCGGGGTGGCCGAAGTCGCTCTTGCGGAGGCGCGTCTCGTCGGTGTAGGCGGAGAGGAGCTTCTTCTTGATCGCCTCGGGCTCCTCGCTGACGAGGATCGTGTTGCCGAGGCTCTTCGACATCTTCTGCTTGCCGTCGAGGCCGAGGATCTTCGGGGCCTGGGTGTGGATCGGCTGCGGCTCGGGGAACGTTTCGCCGAAGCGGGCGTTCCAGCGGCGCGCGATCTCGCGGGTGAGCTCGAGGTGCTGGACCTGGTCGTGGCCGACGGGGACGCGGGTGGCCTTGTAGAGGAGGATGTCGGCAGCCATCAGGATCGGGTAGGTGAAGAGGCCGGCGTTGATGTTCTCGGGCTGGTGTTCGGACTTGTCCTTGAACTGGGTCATCCGGCCGAGCTCGCCGAACGGGGTGACGGTGGCGAGGGCCCAGGCGAGCTCGGCGTGCTCGGGGACGTGGGACTGGACGAACAGCGACGCGCGCTCGGGGTCGAGGCCGGAGGCGAGGAGATCGGCGGTCATCTCCACGACGCGGCCGGGGAGATCGCCGGGCTGGTAGTCCTGGGTGAGGGCGTGGAGGTCGACGATGCAGAAGAAGCAGCGGTAGCCGGGGGTCTCGGTGAGGCGGACCCAGTTCTGGACCGCGCCGAGGTAGTTGCCGATGTGGAAGCCGCCGGTGGGCTGGATGCCGGAGAGGACGATTTCCGGGGGCGAGTCCATGCGGGAGAATTGGTAGGCGCGGGGTGGGTGGAAGTCAAGCTGGCGGGGCCTCTGGTTGGCCTCTGGGGGTGCTTAACGGAGAAGGGGGCCCCCTCCGCTCACGGAGTCGTAGTCGTAGTCGTAGTCGTAGTCGATTCAGAGGCACTCTCGCGCGGGGGATCACCTCTCCGGCACAAGCGCGTGAGCATCTCCACGATGCGGGTCAGCAACTCCATGGCCTGTGACGTCGAGCTTCTGGTAGGCCAGCATGGGCATCCTCCTTTGTGGCCAGGGTGGTCGGTTGGCAGGAGGAATTTGTTGCGGGAGGAAGTTCGATTGCCGTCGCTGCGG